>JAAZZE010000021.1:5275-34312 GCA_014239255.1 Gammaproteobacteria bacterium | reverse complement strand
GATTGGTGCCAACTAGTAAGGCTGTGGTGATAAAAGCCGCAATAAACAAAAGATATGGGCGTGCAGATAAGCTGCGAATAGCCTTTGGCATGGTCTTTTCCTTTTTGGGGATTGGAGGGTCTTGGTTACTATTATTTGACTTAGATAAACCCAATTTACCGTAATGTAGGGGGTTGGGCTAGTGTTTTGGGGTTTGGTTATGTTGTGTATGGATGGTGGGGTGATTAAGGGGATGTGGCAAAGATGGCTACTGACATAACCTTTTCTTGCAGGCCAACATTTTTTAGGACTACTGTGCGAGAGGATTGGATGTCAGGCGTGGCATTCTCCTTGGGTTAATGCCCAAGAATATGTCGATCGGGTAGCGAGAGGGGTTTCATTGCCTTTATTTCTCACCCTGCCACATGATTTCGTAGCCCAACTCCTTAGTCTCAGAGCAAAACTGGAGGACCCCATCAAAAGCTTTAAGGAAAAGCTCTGCTCTGTGGGATTCTTCATGAGCTTCAAATGACTTCCAGTAAGTAATTAAAGCAAAATGATTCCCCTCGGGCCCGAACTCACCAACAGATCCCGCAGCGCTAACAAAGCCTGCGTACTTCAATACCTGGCCTGCAATAAACTCATCGTAAGTCTCTTTTACGACAGTACACATCTCCCCTATTGCAAACTCAAGCTCATCACTCCACTCCACGCCTTCTTTCAATTTGCACACGTTATAAAGCATAACTGCATCATACGGAATGGTGATCGGTCCAAACATTTCTTTTCTCCAGGATTGCCGCTACCTCATAGTTTGATACAAGCATAGTCAGTGAAGAAGAGGTACGCTCTATAACGTATAAATACTAATGACACATAATGACTGGGCAGGTGGCATGGTTGAATATTTCGCTGGTAGCGCCACCAAAAACCAGTTGACGCAGGCGACTATGGGTAAAGGCCCCTTTGACAATAAGGTCTGCCCCAAAGTCCTGGGCTTCAGAGACAATAACCTGACCCACGGTCGTGCCGCTGCTATCGCGGGTTTTTGCCTGCGCCTTGAAACCACTGGCGCGCAGGTGGGCCGTGATGAGCTCAACATCGGGCCCGGATACCAATCCCCCCTCAACAGCCAGTACCTGCACGGCTTCGCAGGTTGCCAACAATGGCCGTGCGGCGCTCAAAGCCCGTGCGCTCTCGGTACTACCATTCCAGGCAATGAGGATGCGCCGACCAATCGTTTCGGGTATATCATCACTGACCAGCAACAGTGGCCGACCGCTTTCAAACAGCAGCGCCTCGGCAGTGCTTTTCCAGTCCACGTTACCGCCAGACAGATCTCTCGAAAGCACGCTAATACCAAAAGCGCGGGCGTATTCCCCAATACCTTCAGGGCCTGTGCCCATCATTTCGGTCCAGCCGGCTCGAACCCCTTCGCCTTCCAGTGGTCCCATCGGAATGCCTCGGGTGCTAATCAGTGATTCAAAGGTCTCGCGAGCGAGTGTCGCCTGCTGCTTACCTTCTTCCTCGAACTCGGCCAGATAATCGCCTGGCAGGGTAATGCCTTCGCCGGCAATAATCGGGAGTACCTGACGGCAATAGGCGCCTTCGATGTAGGCTCCCGAGCCCTCCGAAATCAGGCGTGCAGCATCAATAGCGGCAGCCGTGGGTTGAGTATTGTTAAATGGAACCAGTATCGTGCGTAATCCAGGCATTTTTTCGACCTCCATCAATACAGTATCATGATTGATACGGCCATTCTAACAAGTCAATTACTCACCCGCCTCAGTAGAGATCTCGAGCAAGGCCTCACCAGCAAATTGGCGACGCCAGCCCTTCAGCAGTGGCAAATCGCGCTCGCCAGACGCTAGGCGGCGAATATCGTCACGACGGGCAACGCTGGCTGTTGGCAGATCGGCCTCGGTACATAGGGCCGATAGATATGACCACATCCGATTCCCCAGCGCCTTGATTGCAGGGTCCACACGGCCTGGCTTTTGCAAAGGGGTGTAATTAACGGCTTCACTCTGGGCGCGTCCTACGATTTCCAGTATCGCCTGGCCCCGGCGTTTGACTGTGCCTGACTCGACTCCAGATAACTGCTCTAGCTGGGTTAGGCTTTGAGGGCGTGAACGGGCAATCTCGACGATGGCATCAAGAGCCAGCAACCATTCCCGGGGACGATCGAGACGCCGAGCGGCCTCCTCACGCCACAGCGCCAACGCATGCGCTACGCTTTGACCCTCTCGATCGAACGAACTACACGCCCGCATTATCCGCTTGACTGCGCTCGCGGCGCCTGCCTCTATTACGTCACCGCAAGCCAGAAGGTTAAAGTCCTCTGTGGCCCAAGCAGTACGTCCGCGCTGTTGCAAAAGGGTTTTTAAATGCTGATGAAGATCCCCGAGATAGTGGGCGTCATCCAGCGCATAGCGAATTTCCTCGTAATTGAGCGGGCGTCGACACCATGCGGTCCGGGTATATGCCTTGGACAACTCGACATCACAGATCTCTTTCACTAACTGGGCATACCCGACCTGTTCACCAAAACCGGACAATGCAGCCGCAATCTGAGTATCGAACAAGGCCCCAGGCAATACCCCCAGGGTGTGCTGCAAAACCTCCATATCCTGGCGGGCGGCATGAAATATCTTTACCGGCTCGGCACATGCCAGTAACGCACCGACCCCCGAAAGGGTAATGTCAGCGAGCGGATCAATACATACGGTCCACTGGGGCGTGGCCATCTGGATCAGGCAAAGTCGCGGGAAAAAAGTCCGAATTCGCTCAAACTCGGTGTCCACAGCAACCCACGGTGCACCCATTGCATCTGCCATCAGAGCGTCTAAATCGGCCTGGTTGTCGATAAAAACTTTGGAGGGGTCAACTCTCACTGGGAATCCTTGTGTTCTAACGGGGACAACTAAGAAACAATCAGTTCGATCTGTGATGATATCATCGCGCCTCGTTGACAAGCGCCCAGATCCAATGCCGCAATACTTTCAAATATTCATCAACCTGTGTTTGTTCCGAGGAAAGGCCCAGGATGTGCCCCGCTCAGAAGCGCTGTTGCTTGTAACTGCCATCGCGGCCATATTAAGCAGCGCCATTAATGCGATTCCAAACGCCGGCATCCTGCGCGGCAGCGTAATGTCTGTGGGACAGGTGCTGCTATTCGCAGGCCTGATCAGTTTGATGTTGCGTTTTCGTGGCAAAAGTGAACGTTCTATGCAGACACTCACGGCCATGTTTGGTGCTACCACCTTACTGCAACTGCTTGCACTGCCCTTTTTCGGCTGGCATGAGGGTTTGCTGCCAAATGAATCGGAACCGCTGGTAGTCCTGACCACCCCGCTGCTGATTGCCGCAGGAATAGCTGTATGGTCTCTCACAGTGATGACCTCAATATTGCGCCAAGCGATGGATAGCGGCATCGGCGCAGCCCTGTTGATCATTATCGGTTGTCAGTCGCTGATCATGGTAGCAGTCACGACGCTCATGGGCAGTTCTCCTGGTTGAGTGCACGGGTTCACATTCTTGGCATAGGCGGCACCTTTATGGGTGGCCTGGCGCTGATCGCCCGCGAAGCGGGTCATCAAGTGAGTGGATCCGATGTCAATATCTATCCGCCCATGAGTACTCTGCTCGCTGCCGAGGATATATCGGTACACAGCGGTTATGACGCGAGTCAATGGGGCAAAGCGCCTGAACTTGCGATTATAGGTAACGCACTGTCACGCGGTAATCCGCTGGTTGAGCATATCCTCAGTCAGCGTATCCCCTATACCTCAGGCCCACAATGGCTGATGGAGCATCTACTGCCCGGTCGGTCAATACTTGCGGTAGCCGGCACTCATGGCAAAACCACAACCAGTGCGATGGCCGCTTTCATCCTTCACCATAACGGTCACACCCCGGGGTTTTTGATCGGCGGCGTGCCGGGCAATCTTCCGGTGTCAGCTCGACTCGGCACGGGCCCGTGGTTTGTGATTGAAGCAGACGAATACGATACGGCTTTTTTTGACAAGCGATCAAAGTTTATACACTACCGTCCAGAGATACTGGTATTGGGTAATCTCGAATTTGACCACGCCGACATCTTCGATTCGATCGGCGATATCGAAAAACAATTCGAATATCTGCTGCGCACCGTACCTGCGCAAGGCACCATCGTAGTCAATGCCGACCACCCGGTGCTGGAGACTCTTCTGGAGCGTGGCTGCTGGTCACAGATTGTGCGTTACAGCATCTGTGGAGCCGAAACAGCCCAGTGGCAGGCGACGCCCCACCAGTCCGATTGCCGTTACTTCGACGTCTCCCGCCATGGTCAACATCTGGCGACAGTTGAGTGGAATATCGTCGGCAAACATAATATGGCCAATGCGCTTGCCGCCATTGCTGCCAGCGATGCCGCGGGTGTCGACCCCGTGCAGGCCTGCGCCGCTCTAGCAGAGTTCCGTCTACCCCAACGCCGGCTTGAGCGGGTCAACCCAGGTGACGCCATCGCACTATTCGATGATTTTGCCCACCATCCAACAGCGGTGCGCGAAACCCTTCAGACGCTGCGCTCAAAGAACGCCCCGGGAAAACTGATCGCCGTGCTGGAACTACGTTCCAACACTATGAAACAGGGAGTTCATCGTGACGCTCTGGGGAAAGCCCTGGCATTGGCCGACGTCGCCGTGGTCCGGCGGCGGGCCGATCTTGACTGGGATCCAGCAGAACTTGCGCTTGATCCGGATCGGACTACACTTATGGTATGCGATACCCTCACCCAAATCGTTGATACCATCAGCGACAAAGCAAAACCCGGTGATCAGATCGTGATGATGAGCAACGGCAACTTCGATGGCCTGAAGGAAATGCTTCAGGCCCAACTGAATTGATTGGCGATATGCATTTTTGAGGACTCCATTGATGACAAAAGTAATAAGCACCCTGGCCCTGCTGCTGGCTTTCGCGCTACCGGTTACAGCACAGGAATACGAACAGGGAGTCAATTATTTCTCTCTGAAAATCCCTCAGCCTGTTCATACCGGGGACAAAATCGAGGTGCTGGAACTCTTCTGGTACCGATGTCCACACTGTTTCGAATTGGAGCCTTATCTGAACAAATGGCTAAAAAGTAAACCTGATTTTATTGAATATGTCCGGCTACCTGCAGTTCTGAACCGCTCCTGGGCCTTTGATGCGCGGGTGTTCTATACCTTCGTAGCTTTGGGACTGGTTGACTCACTGCACGCGGCCTACTTTGACGCCATACACACGGACCGCAAGCGGATCGTTACTGTCGAACAACTGGCTGACTGGGTGGCCGATAAGGGTAAGGACCCGCAACAGATTCTGGATACTTTTAATTCCTTCGGGGTCGATTCAATGGTTGCCCATGCTACCGATATGTCGGGCCGTTACGAAACCGATGGCGTTCCGACCATTATCATCGATGGCAAGTACCGCACCAAGGTCTCACTGGCGGGTGGGCACAACGAATTGATCGACCTGATTAACTACCTTGCCTTGCGAGCACAAAGCGAGCGTAGTAACTAGGGCTGCATCCGACCAGCACGTCTACAGTGGCTCGCAAGCATAGCGAATACCAAGTCTATTTTCACGTTGGACTGGGCAAAGCGGCTTCCACTTATCTGCAGCATCGGGTCTTCCCAATACTGCAGAACATCCGCTACATATCCCGGGATCGCTACCGTGGCTACCAGGGCCTTATTGAACGGACACAGGACACCCGTTATCTGGTATCTCGAGAGGCGGCTTACCGACTGCAACAACGTGTCGATGAATTCGCTGCGTTCAAGCCCGATGCCCGGGTGATTCTGGTACTGCGACGACATGACCGGTGGATTGCCTCCCACTACCGACGATATCTGAAGAACGGAGGCAGTCTGGACTTTGAACATTATCTTGATCTGGACAGCAACCAACCGCGCATCTGGGGGGCGCAACAGGTTCGCTTTATGGCTATGATTGAGGCCATAGAGCAACGCTTCAGCTCAAGACCGCTGGTACTGTTCCACGAAGATTTACAGACTGACCCATTTGCACTAATCGACCAGCTTTGCGCGTTTACCGGGGCACACTACCAGCGTGAACAGGTCAACCTGTCGATCGTTCACAGCTCCTGGAGTGACAAACAACTGAAACTGGCAAGACTTGTCGGGGAGCGGATTTTTGATCCTGTTCCACGCGCTGCAACTAACCCTACTCTTCACCGCGTACGCCGACGACTGCACTTGTGGACCTGCTACGGAATTCTTGGAGTCGCCCAGATGGTGCCCGCAAAATGGGTTAACCCTGCCCCTTTAATTAACCCAGAAAGCCTATCGCGGGTGCGTGAGCTTTTTGCGAACGACTGGCTGTCCTGTCACGACTACGCCCAGACCTACAATCCACCAGTCTCTGGCATCAACCCGGAAACAGACCAGACTCTTTGATCCCATCAAAAACGAATTGCACGGCAAGTGCGGTCAGTAATACGCCGAAAATCCGGCTAACCACGTTCATTCCGGTAACACCAAGTAGACGGTGTACCTGGCCGGATACCAACAACAGTAGCAGGGTCAGCAACAACACAACACCCAAACCAGCCAGCACCGCCAACTGCTGGTAAAGATCTCCATCCGTATTGGCCATTAGTAAAATAGCAGCACCGATCGCTCCGGGCCCTGCAATTAACGGCGTTGCCAATGGAAACACGGCGATATCCTTGCGCGTGCGGGCTTCACGATCTTCATCGGGGGTGGTTGACGCTACTCCCGAATGACGGGCAAAAACCATATCGAGCCCAACCAAAAACAACAGAATGCCGCCAGCGGTACGTAGTGCCGGTATGGATATCCCAAGTCGGTCCAGGAGGATCTGACCAAAAAGTGCAAATGCATACAGCAAGAATGTAGCCAGAAACAGGGCTCGCACTGCAGTGCGTCGCCGTTGGTCTGACGTCATATCCCGCGACAACGCCGCGTAGACCACAGCAACATCCACAGGGCCAATAGTTGCAAAAAACGTGGTGAAGGCGATGATCAGTGCCTCAGTCATCGGCGCGCCCCCCATAGACAAAATACCATCGTTCAGCCAAAGCTCACGATTCCCTCCTTCTCCAGGTCTGCCATGGTGCGCACAATCCCTTCTCGTAAGATCCGGGTCAGGTCGTCAATCTGCTGACGGGTAACGCATAGCGGTGGTGACATGACACACATATTAATCAACGGCCGCACCAGCAAGCCAAGCGCCTGGCAATGGGCATCGATACGACTACCTACCTCGTAGTCAAGTGTCAGCGGCTGGCGACTTTCCTGACTGGCCACACACTCAAGGCATCCCATCAGGCCTTGGCCCCGAATATCGCCCACGATCGGCAGATCGGATAAGGTCTGTAGCTGCTCTTGCAAATAAGGCCCCAGCTCCCGGGAATTTTCCAGTAGCCCTTCAGATTCAAATACATCCATGTTGGCAAGCGCCGCGGCACAGGAGACCGGATGGCCGGAATAGGTAAACCCGTTAGAAAATACGGCTCCACGTTCACTGTCACCTCCCACTGCCTGGATCAGACGGTCCGATATGATCACAGCTGATAACGGGATGTATCCAGAGGTTAAACCTTTGGCCGAGACAATAATGTCAGGGGTAATATCAAACACTGGTTCTGAGGCATACCAATGACCCAGTCGACCAAATCCGGTGACCACCTCGTCAGAGATATAGATCACATCATAGCGCCGGCATACCTCAAGGCAGGCGGCATGGTAACCCTTAGGAGGCACGATCACTCCACCCGAGGCCAGGATCGGTTCCGCGATAAAGACGCCCACTTTTTCCGCACCTACCTCCAGAATCTTAGCTTCCAGTTCATCAACCAAATGACGGCAGAAAGAGTCGGTATCCATCCCTTCGGGCCGTCGGTAGGGATTAGGTGACGAGATAAAATGTACGATATCAAGTTGGGTATCCAGCCAGTTTTTATCGCGAGACTTGCCCGATACCGCGGCGGAAAGGTAGGTGCTGCCATGGTAAGCATCGTAACGGGAAATAATGTGCTTTTTCTCCGGCCGGCCTAGCACGTTGTTGTAGAACATAACAAAACGCAACGCCGAATCCACTGCAGTGGAGCCACCCGTAGCAAAGAAAACATGATTGAGATCGCCCGGTGCTACCGCCGCCAGGCGCTCAGCCAAGCGTGCAGATGGCTCGGTCGGATGACTCCATGGGCTGGTATAGGACAACTGTTCCGCCTGATCTGCCATGGCTTTAACAATTTCACGCCGACCATGCCCAGCATTAACACACCACATTCCACCGGGGCCATCGAGTAAGCGATTTCCCTGCACGTCGGTAACATAACTGCCCTCACCGCCTCTAAGAACAGTCCGGCCCGAATTCGGATTGTCAAACGATTCCCAGGGATGTACCACATGGGTATCCATTTTCCGAAGCACCTCCAGATCCACGGCGCCTGATTGAGAAGGTTTCATCAAAGCTCTCCTTGTCGTTTATTCAGCATGAGTTGGCGGGTAACCTTCAAGCACGAGTAGCGCCAGAGCGCATCGCCTGATTGGCTGCTACCAGGGTCCCCGGCGCAGGCGGATGCACCAGTGACATCACCGGGATTTCTTTTTTAAGGCGCTGGTGAAATCGCAGCACACCGGCTTCAATATCAGAAAGATTATCCAGCGGAAAAACGCTGGTGCGTGCGGCTTCCTGCAACCACTGCACCAGTGCGTTGTCCTCAAGATAAGTCATCTTATCAATACGGCCGCTGAGATATTGCGCAGCACGGACTGCACGAGACACACCGGGCAGTCCGTATTCGCGCCCGATGACACGGGTAGTACCGGGACTGCAGGGCACCGACATGTAATAGCCGGCCTTCTCGGGATAAAAATAGATCACCGCGTTAGGGAAAACGCCAAAATACAGCCATTGGCGACCTGATTCCGAAGATAGCTCGGGAAAAGCGGGCAACAAAGATTTGTAGCGCGCTACGCTCCACGAGCGCGCCGGATGGTCATCAACTGTCGCAGTTGAAACTGCAATATCGCCAATAAAATCATCGCGGTAGGAACGGCCGTAAAGGTCTTGTAGTGCTGGATGCGCAGCGGGTACATGGTACCCCTCGTTGTCCACATCGTGAAAGAATTTCCAGTTGTAGTCCACCTCGGTCTCGTGTGGCTCCCCAAGCGGGGTCATATCGGCAAGCCGATAACACTGGACTTGAGCATTAATGGAGGCCAGTTGTCCCGCGACCGAATGTCCCCCAGGCTCAAATCGAGTAAAGATCAGGCCGTTCCAGACCTCAAGTTCGAGCGCTGCCAGGCCGTTAGCTGTTTTATCCAAACCGGTAAAACTCTGTGGTCGGGGCACACTTTTGAGTCGTCCATCCAGGCCATAGGTCCAGCCATGAAAAGGGCAGCGCAGTACGTGACCACAATTACCCTGCGACTGCGGTACTACCCGTGACCCCCTGTGACGGCAGACATTATGAAAAGCGCGCAGCTGATTATCTTCGCCTCGCACCACCACCGCGCGCTCACCACCGGCTTCAAAAGTCAGGTAATCGCCTGGTTCAACAATGTCTGCCACATGGCCCACCAATAACCACTGACCGCGAAAAATCTCAGCCATCTCGACCTCAAACAGCTCGGCACTGGTGTAGGTCCAGCCTGATAACATGCCGTTGCTCGTTGCACCCGGGTGTCGATCGGCTTCACTAGAAATCAGGTCGGGTGCTGGATCGGGCCTCGGTTCACCCGGCAGTACGCTTGCCAGGTAGCCCAAGCAAGTTCGACGGGCTTTCTCAAGGTCAACGGAATCGGGTGCCATCATGCACTGCTCCCAAAAACTATCAATCAATGCATCGAAAGCGCGCGCGAGGGCTATTGGATCTGAGGCGCACGGTCCATTACCCTGATATAACCTTACGAACAGCCCTTCTATGCGACCTCGAATCGCCAGTTCTCGACCCCGGACAGTTGCGTTGTAGTCATCACGGGCCTGGCTTTCCCCCATAAAGGCATACCAGACAGTTGCGCGGGCCGGCGTGCATAGTTGCGGATCCAACATAGCATCCACCAACGAGCGCAAAGTATCGACTGGATCTTTGGGAACTCTAAAAGCCCGGTTTACTGCCTGTTCGAACTCTGCCGCCACTGACTGAAGCGTCTCTAACAGCAATTGCTCTTTAGTGTTGAAGTAGAAATTGACGATGCTTGTGGAAAGCCCGGCACGACGCGCTACTTTGGCCAATGTCAGACGGGATAGGCCTTCACGCCAAATGACTTCGATAGTGGCTTCGATCAGTTGTGTCCGCCGTTCAATAGTGCCATTGGCGATGACGGCTTTAAAGCCAGTATTCATATTTATACCCCTTCCCTGGGATGCAGAAGCAAAATTTTTGTACAAGTATACAGATATACTGTATCACCATACAAAATGCTGGCAGCCCACCGCTTTCCTGGAAAGGTTTCAATCCTTCAGCAATAGGAAATTGCGTGAATCAAAGTGCAGCCACGCCCGATCTCCCGACCGACCAGGGCCTTCGTAATCCTGTTGAGAGACATCCAGGGTACTACCTTCCCCCTCTAAGGGGCTGACCCGGTAATGGGTCGTGTCCCCAAAATATGAACTGGCTCTGAGGGTTACCGCCAACCCCCCTGGCGCTGGGCTATCACTCAGTGAAAGATTTTCAGGACGCACCGCCAGGGTGACAGCGTCACCCTGGCGCACGGTCTGACTATTTGAGCCGACCGACACTGACCCCAGTTCCGGTGACGAGACCATGACCTGCTCACCAACGGATTCGACAATCCCATCGAGCAGATTCATCTGGCCGATAAAATCAGCCACAGCTCGACTGCAGGGACGTTCGTAGATCTCCCTTGGCGGCGCGTTTTGAAGGATGCGGCCCTCACTCATAACCGCAATCCGATCCGATAAGGTCAAGGCCTCCTCCTGATCATGGGTTACGAACACGAAGGTGATCCCCACCTGCTGTTGCAGTATGCGAAGCTCTATCTGCATTTCTTCTCGCAACTTTTTGTCTAAGGCTCCCAGCGGTTCGTCCAGAAGCAACACTTTAGGTCGTTTAATTAGGGCCCGCGCCAGGGCGACCCGTTGTTTTTGGCCCCCAGACATCTCATCGGCCCCACGTTTTTCAAAGCCTTCCAGCTGAACCATAGCCAGTGCTGCTGAGACCTTCTCAGCCTGCGCCTCTCGAGACAGCTTTTGCTGGCGCAATCCATAAGCCACGTTCTGCTCAACATTAAGGTGAGGGAAGATCGCGTAATTTTGGAATACCATATTGGTGGAACGCAGGTGTGCAGGCATATGGGTAACCTCCTGCCCCTCAATCATGACTCTGCCATCGCTCGGTGTCTCAAACCCGCCCAGAATACGCAACAGGGTCGTCTTGCCACAGCCTGAAGGCCCCAACAATGAGAAAAACTCCCCTTTTCGAATCGAAAGAGAAATATTATCGACGGCCGTGACGCTGCCAAACGATTTTGAAACGCTGGCTATCTCAATAAATGCATCAGCCAATGATCATATCTCCAGTTTGTGTCTCGGAGGTATTGCGCCGGCGGAACCATTCCGCCAGCAGAACAATGAATACACTCGCGATAAGGATGCAGGCTCCGAGCGCCAAAACTCCCGGTAATAATTTTGGAAACCGTAGCTGATTCCACATAAACACCGGCAGCGTTGGGTTAGTGCTGCCAAGGAAAAATGCCATAATAAATTCATCGAACGAGATGGTAAATGTTAACAACAAGCTGGCGACTATTCCGGGCAACACGTTGGGAAAAGTCACGCGCCAGAATGTCCACCAGGCATTCTCGCCCAGATCGTAAGAGGCCTCTTCCAAAGACCGGTCAAAGCCTTCAAAACGTGACATCAGCACGACCATCGCAAATGGCACACAAATCAGGACATGGCCGGCTGCAATACTCACAAGACCCAACGAGCCGCCCGTGCGCAATATGATAATCAACAACGCCATAGCCAGTATGATCTCGGGTACTACTAATGGCAGCATGATCATAGCTACGACGGGCTTTTGTCCGGGCAGTTGATACCGGGTCACAGCCCGGGCACCTAGTATGCCCAGGATGGTGCTGATCAAGGCAGTCATCATACCCACTTTAAGGCTATTCATCAGAGCGCGATGCAAGGCCTCGTTGGCAAACATGGTCTGGTACCACTTTAGAGTCCAACCCCGAAGCGGGAAGCTGATATAGATCGAATCGTTGAATGAAAACAGCGGCAGGAAAAGAACTGGAACATACAGGTACGCAACATAGATAACCGCATAGGCCCCCAGAATCCGCGCCGCCACATTCATTTTGCTGTTCATGAGTGACGCCCACTAAGACGCCGGGCCGACCACACAAAGACCGCCACCAGTACCGCGACGATAGTCATCGAGGTTAACGAGATCGCAGCACCCGATGGCCAGTTACTGCCCCGGCCAAACTGAAACTGGATGACATTGGCAATCATGTACCCGTCAGACCCCCCCACCAGTGAAGGGGTAACGTAATCTCCCACCGTGGGAATGAAAATCAGAACAGATGCCGCCAGGATTCCTGGCAATGCCAGCGGCAGTGTCACGCGAAAAAATCGAATGAATGGGCTGTCGCCAAGATCAGTTGCCGCCTCTAGCATAGATCGATCGATTTTCTCGAGAGATACATAAATCGGCAAAATGGCAACAGTCGCCCAAGCATGGGTCAGGGTGATCACGACCGCTGTCGGGTTATACATCAGAAAGGTCAGCGGCTCGCTTATGGCGCCCAGTGCTATCAATCCGGAGTTCACCGCGCCGCCGTAACCAAGGATCACCTTCCAGGCAAAAACCCGCAGCAGATAACTTGTCCAAAACGGCAACGTCACCAGAATAATCCACACCATTTTGTGACGTTTGACATAAAACGCAATAAAGTACGCCAACGGAAATGCCATCACCACGGTAGCAAGTGTCGTCAATCCAGAGATACCCAGCGAGCGCAAAAATAGCACCCGATACATATCCCGGGTAAGAGCCTCTACGTAGTTCTGCACGGTGCCGCTCATGTCAAATGACATGTGACCCGTTTGCTGCCAGAAACTTAGAACGCCCATAGCCATAATGGGGACACACATGAGAGCTCCAACGAGGCCCAGCGTTGGAGAGAGCAGCAGATACCCACGCAGAGCCGGGCGGCGGCTGAAAGAACGACGGAGCCGGTCCAGGGGCTTCAAAGTGGCGCTATTCATCAAACCTGTACTATAAAAAACCAGCCATTAGGAATCTCGGGCGAACCGTATATCTCTACTCCAGTCCTATCCTCACCTGGGCCGGACAGCCACAACGGCAAGCGAACCAGGAAATGAAGAAAACACGGACTCTAAAACTGTCGACCTTCGAGGGGCCGAAGACGGGGTGGAGCGCTACCTGGCCCTGAACCAGGCAGCGCTCAATTACAGAATTAAAAGCCGGTCTTAGCGGCTTCGAAGTCTCGGTTAATCCGGGTCTCTATCTCATCAGACTGAGGGGATCCCATATGCCCCGCTTTGAGGTATGCGATCGGATCTTTATCCAACCCGAGTTGAGCCAAAACCCCTGGGTCAGCCATCTTGAAAGATTCCGCGTTGGAATGACCATAGCCCCACCAGTCAATTATGTACACCCCCGTTTCGCGCGATGTCATTGCGTTGACAATATCGTAGGCGCCATCCAGATTGGGCGCATCCTTATGCATCATCAGGCCGCAGCACCAGGTTAATGCACCTTCCTTCGGACTGGCAAATCGGACAGCATGACCTTCAGCTGCAAGGCCAACAGGAGTTTCATTCCAGGTTATGGCCATCACAATCTCGCCTGACGCCATTGCTTGGCCCAGTGATGTCATATCGTTAGTGAACATTCGAACCTGGGGTCGCAGTTTTTTCATGAGCGCATTGGTCTTATCAATGTCGGCCCCGGTGAGCGGCTGACTAATATCCACTCCAGCCAGGACCGCAAGACAGTACCAGGTATCTGCGGCGCTATCGATAACGGCAATGCGCCCTTTGTAACGAGGATCAAATAACATCTCCCAGGATTCTTCCTTACCCTGAAGGTCAACAAGGTCGGTACGATAAGTAATCGATGTGGCTCCCCAATCAAAAGGCATAAACCACTGCCCCGGTCCATCACTAGCACCTTGCAAATTCACAAGATCGCCAAAAAGATCTCCGTAGTGCTCCAGGCGTCCTTTATCCATGGCCTGAAACATACCCGAATCTTTCCATCGCGGTATATCGTTAGAGCAGGGATGCGTAATATCGACAACAAAACCCGCTTTCATCTTAGTAAAGCCTTCCTCGGCGTCGCCATAAGTTACGTAGTTTGGCGCCCCACCATGCTTGGCAATGTAGGGCGCAAACATCCCATCATCATCATAGCCCCCCCATGTGAAGTAGGTTGCGTTATCGGCCGCAGTCGCTGATCCAATCCCGAACGGCATTGCGCCAACAGCAAAGCCCATAGCACCCAGGGCCTTTAGTGCCTCGCGGCGCGTATATTGTCCATCTCGAAGACGAGCAATAAATTCATTGCTTTTTGTCATTTGTACCCTCCTCTGGGTTAGGTGATTTTCGTTAGCGCTCTCAAATCAGGAAACTATTCCGTAACGAGGCTAATCCAAACGGCCAAGCCTGTCCAGCCCTGCCGCCTTAAATAGTCATCAGCAGTTACAATCGCGCTCCTGATGGAACTGTCTCACCCTGAAATATTCAAGGCCTACGACATTAGGGGCGTGGTCGGGCAGTCTTTGACCCACGAGATCGTCGAGCAGATCGGTCAGGCGATCGGAACGGAGGCGCTGATTGCGGGTGACAGCGCTGTGGTGGTCGGCCGCGATGGCCGTATCTCCGGTCCCAGCATTGCATCGGCTTTGATGGATGGCATCTGCGCGAGTGGTTGTAATACGGTCGATATAGGCATGGTCCCCACACCGTTTACCTACTTTTCCAGCCACGAGCTTGGAATTGGCTCCGCAGTATCGGTCACCGGCAGCCATAACCCGCCCGATTACAACGGGCTCAAAGTTATGATCGGCACCCACACCCTCGCTGCAGAGCGCATTCAGGCTCTGCGAGAACGAATAGCAACGCAGGATTTCTCAAAAGGTACCGGCAAGCGCCAATCCCACGATATTGTGCCGGCCTACATTGATCGTGTTGTCGGGGATATCAGGCTGGATCGACCGCTTCGGATCGTGACCGACTGCGGCAACGGAGTTGCCGGCATGGCTGCGCCCAGGTTGTTACGCGACATCGGCTGTGAGGTAAGCGAACTTTTCAGCGAGGTCGATGGCAATTTTCCCAATCACCACCCGGACCCCAGTGTGGCAAAGAATCTCGCATCGCTGATCGACACCGTGCAGCGGGAGAACGCTGACCTCGGCCTGGCCTTCGATGGCGATGGCGATCGTCTGGGTGTCGTTTCCGGCACGGGGCAGATCATCTGGCCGGACCGGCAGATGATCCTTTTTGCTAAGGATATCCTCTCGCGTAATCCCGGCGCGCAGATCGTTTACGACGTCAAGTGCTCACGATTACTGCCAAGAGCAATTGAACAAGCGGGTGGCAGACCTTTGATGTGGAAAACCGGTCATTCATTTATCAAGGGCAAAATCCGGGAAACCGGTGCGGCACTGGGAGGCGAGATGAGTGGACACCTGTTCTTCAAGGAACGCTGGTACGGCTTCGATGACGCTATATATGCAGCGGCACGGTTGTGCGAGTTATTGTCCCGACGCAGCGAGTCACCCAACGAGGTGTTCTCCCAAATCCCAGATACAGTCAATACACCGGAATTACGATTGGAGATGAACGAGGGCGAACACCACCAACTCATCCTTGAACTCGTGGCACAGGGTAAATTTGAAGGCGGTCAAACCTGCAAGATCGACGGCATTCGTGTGGACTTCGATGATGGCTTTGGCCTCGCTCGCGCTTCCAATACCACGCCGACTGTCATCTTGCGTTTTGAGGCCGATACCCAAGAAGGCCTCGAGCGCATCCAGGCCTGTTATCGCGAACAGATTCTCGCCATAAGACCAAAGATTCAACTTCCCTTCTGAGTCTCGCCGATAGATGTTTCGCTGTTACTCGTAACCAATCAGGCGAGCCTCAGGGATTCTCTGGCGTAAGCTTTTTGTCATAGTTGTAATCAGACCGAATTCAGGAATCAGCGTTACCCACAACAGGTTGAGAGGAACGTTGAGATCAGCAAATACCACCTGCTGGTATTGCCCCAACACTGCCTGAAGCCCTGCGACCCGCTCGCTAAATTCAGCTCGCGACAGATCGCGAAGACCCAGAATCAGCACCATGAAATCGCTATACGCGGCGCCGTCGGGGGCGTGCGCAGGTGCGCGGGTATAAAGTGATTCATTTGCGCTAAGTGCCAGCTTATCGACCTGGCGAATCTGTAGTTTCATCTATCCGGATCAACGATCAGATGCAGTCCGGGGGAAGCATTATTCATGGATAACCTCAATGGCCGTAGGACGCTTGTACCCGCGCGGCAATGCACGGCCCCGTTGTGCCCGGGCACCGATAAAATTCTCAACATCGGAAGGCTTAAGACGCATATGCTGTTTGCCAGCGTATAACTGCAGGCTATCCCCTTCACGGAAAACAGCGATACCAGCCAACTTCTCTTCGCCGGATTTGTAACGAGAGGGCGGAATATTAACCAGCTTAACCCCTTTGCCACGCGAAAGCAGCGGCAATTCGGCCAATGGGAAAATCAGCAACCGGCCACTATCAGTGATGGCACACACCCAATCATCTTCGTAGTCGAACACCCGTTGGGGAGGTAGTACTCCGGCACCACGGGCGCTCAATACGGCCTTGCCTGACTTGTTGCGTGTCAGCAGTTCCTCGAAGGTGGCAACGAAACCATAGCCGGCATCTGAGGCCAACAGATAACGGCTATCGTTGTCGCCGATCATAACGCCGCAAAAACTCGCGCCCGCTGGAGTCTTAAGCTGCTTACCCACGGGTTCGCCCATGCCCCGAGCGGAGGGCAACTCATGAGAACGCAGGCCGTAGACCCGGCCTGTGGAGTCAATACATAACAGCGGCTGGTTGGTCCGGCCAGTACCCGAGTGCAGGTAACCGTCCTCACCTCGGTAGGATAACTCACGGGGATTTATCTCGGTACCCTTGGCTGCGCGGACCCAACCCTTGCGTGACAACACCACGGTAATCGGCTCGGCCGGAATCAGCGCAGTTTCACTCAACGCCTGCGCCGGCTCACGTTTAACCAGGGGCGAGCGTCGCTCATCGCCGAAATCCTCAGCATCAGCCAGTAGTTCCTCTCGGGCCACCTTCTTCAAGCGATCGCGTGATTTGAGGATCTTTTGCAGCTCAGTCTTTTCACGGGTCAATTCTTGCCGCTCACCATTTATTTTCATCTCCTCAAGGCGGGCAAGATGACGCAACTTCAATTCGAGGATTGACTCAGCCTGAGTATCGCTCAGTTTGAAGCGTTTCATTAATGCCTGCTTAGGTTTTTCTTCTTCTCGAATAATGCGGATGACCGCATCGATATTGAGATAGACAATGAGCAGGCCATCAAGCACATGCAGCCGCTTAAGCACTCGTTCGAGACGAAACTCAAGCCGTCGTTTGATAGTGGCAAGCCGGAAATCCAGCCATTCCTTTAGTAATGACTTCAGATCGAAGACCCGCGGCCGCCCATCCAGTCCAATGATATTCATATTGACCCGGTGACTCTGCTCAAGCGCTGTTGTGGCGAACAGGTGATCCATCAGAGCCCCGCGATCGACCCGGTTGGAGCGTGGCTCGATAACCAGTCGGGTGGGATTCTCGTGATCTGATTCATCCCGGATGTCATCGACGATCGGCAGTTTCTTCGCTGTCATCTGAGCGGCAACCTGCTCTATCACCCGCTCACCAGATACCTGGTAGGGCAGCGCACTGACAACGATGTTGCCTGCCTCTTCCTCCCAGACAGCCCGCTGGCGAATTGAGCCATAGCCTGTACGATAGATTTGCCGAATTTCATCAGATGGGGTGATAATCTCAGCGGCAGTTGGAAAATCCGGTCCCTGGATGTGCTCACACAACTGCTCAATACTGGTGCGGCTATTGTCTAGCAAACGAATGCAGGCGGTGACCACCTCACGCAGGTTGTGCGGCAGAATATCTGTTGCCATGCCAACGGCTATCCCCGAACTGCCGTTGAGTAGCACGTTCGGCAGTCGCGCTGGCAAGAACTTCGGCTCGTGCAAAGTGCCATCAAAGTTAAGACCCCACTCTACGGTACCCTGCCCTAATTCCGACAACAGCATTTCTGCAAAACGCGAAAGTCGGGCCTCGGTATAACGCATCGCAGCGAAGGATCGGGGATCATCCTGAGAGCCCCAGTTTCCCTGACCATCGACCAGTGGATAGCGAAAACTGAACCATTGCGCCATTAGCACCATAGCTTCGTAACACGCACTATCGCCATGCGGGTGAAATTTACCGAGCACGTCACCCACCGTCCGGGCAGACTTCTTGTACTTCGCCGTAGCGGCCAGTCCAAGCTCGGACATCGCATAAACAATCCGCCGCTGTACCGGCTTGAGGCCATCAGTCAGGTGGGGTAGCGCCCGATCCAGAACGACATACATTGAGTAGTTGAGATAGGAGCGCTCGGTAAAATCTGCTACTGAGACCGTTTCCAACTTGCGTTGGATCGGGCTTTTTACGGCAAACGAAGATTGGGATTTTTTTCGTGTCGTGGTGCGGCGAGTGGTAGATGTCATAACAAAACTCGAACATGGCTGTGGCAGAATGTGCGGGCCATAACGGACGCCCGCCTCTTTGGACCGATTATAGTCATCCGCAGCTTTGGACTTTGTTTGCAATGGAAGATAACGAGATTCCACTTCGCCTGGCTGACGGTTCAGCGCCAATGGCGGCCAATGCATTGCTGGACCAGTTACGCTTACTTGGTATCAGTGTACCGACAATCAACCACCCACCAATGCATACCGTCAAGGATAGCAAGGCCATGCGGATTACTCCGGGTGGCGCTGGTGACATAAAAAATCTATTCTTGCGCAACAAAAAAGGGCAAATGTGGCTGATTACCTGCCAGGAAGACCGCCAGATCGACCTAAAGGCACTTGCTAAGGCCCTGGGTGCCGGGCGATTCTCCTTTGCTTCACACCAGCGTCTGATGCTCTACCTCGGGGTTGCTCCTGGCGCTGTCTCGCCACTGGCCCTGATCAATGATCGGCAGAGATCGGTCACGTTCGTCATTGATAACGGCCTTTTAGCTTTTGAGACCATCTACCTGCACCCACTGGACAATACCCAGACCACTGCCATGACAACCTGCGAACTGCTGGATTTTATCGCCGAAACCGGACATCCACCGCACACAATCACTTTTGATTCAGATGGCGTACACTGCAACGACCTATCTCCTGGAGAAGCCTGTTAATGAATTCTGACCCAGCCCAAATGAGCCTGGCGGCCATTGCCCGCGCACTACGCGATGGAACCATGCGGGTGGCCGCTTTGGTTGAAGCCTGCATTGAGAAACACGATCCATCACTTGGCGCCTATCGGGAGTGGCAACCCGAACTCGCCCGCGAACAGGCGCGCAAAGCAGACACTGCATTTGCCCAAGCCAAAGATCTGGGAGCACTACAAGGGATCCCGGTGTCAGTTAAGGATCTTTATGGGGTCAACCAGATGGATGTCTTTGCTGGCTCACCCACCGCGCTGCCCCCTTCGTGGCAAACCGAAGGCACTGTGATTGGAACACTGCGGGCACAACATGCGGTATTCACTGGGAAAACCCACACGGTTGAATTTGCCTTTGGTGGACTGGGTGTCAATACCCACTGGGGAACGCCACGCAACCCGTGGGACGCGCAAACACACCGTGTACCGGGAGGCTCCAGCAGTGGTGCAGGGGTAAGTCTGTGTGAGGGTTCGGCGTTACTGGCTCTGGGTAGCGATACCGCCGGCTCCGTTCGTATACCCGCCAGCATGACAGGCAACGTGGGCCTTAAAACCAGCTACGGGCGATGGCCAATTAACGGCATCTTCCCGTTGAGTCCGACTCTGGACACTGCGGGAACTCTGACTCGGGATGTTGCTGATGCAGTGACCGCCTTTGCAGCAATAGATCCCCACCAGCGCAGTTACGGCCCCCGCCTATCGCGGGAGGTATCTCAATGCAGTGCCAGTGATTTCTGTATTGGCACCGGAGAGGCTGCATTATGGTCAGACTGTGATGAGGGTATCGCAGAAACAGTACAGGCGGCATTGACCGAGCTAGCAGATGCGGGTGTCCGTATCATAGAAACGCCGCTACCCGAGGCTACGGCTGCCATCGAACTGCTCAAAGTCGGCAGCGTCGTTTCGGCAGAGATTGATGAGTTGCTTTCATCCACCCTGGTGCCATGGCGTGAAACCCTCGACCCTGTCGTGTCATCTCGCATCCGTGATGGCGGCTCGATCAGCGCCACCGAATATCTACAGCGACGCCGCAAGTTGCGTGAACTCAGTAGCAGCGCTGCTCAACGGTTTACAGATTGCCAGGTGATGGTGAGCCCAACCGTCGCAGTTTCGCCGCCCGCCCTGGAGGAGGTGCTGGTTGTCGAACAGTACCGGCCCAACAATATTGCCACCTTACGCAATACCTGCTCCGCCAACTACCTTAGCCTGTGTGCGATCACGATTCCCGTGGGACTCGATGCCAAGGGTATGCCAGTAGGTATGCAGTTGATGGCGCCGCATAGCCATGAGGAACAATTACTGGCTATCGCCACCTGTATTGAAGCGATACTAGGCTCTGGTCGAGAGCGCATCGGTACGCCACCCCTGTCCGCACACCATTCACCTTAGACCATGATCCAAGTGCATCAGCCGACCCGGGTTCGCACTGACGCAAAAAAGTCCATCAGTCAAGGGTACCTGAAGGTTCTCCGATACGCTCTTCGTCATGAGAAATACGCCGGTGGCTGGACCGATACCCTGACACGCGAAGTTATGGATCGGGGCGGGGTTGCCGCTGTCCTGCCTTTTGATCCGGTACGCCAGGAGGTGGTACTGGTTGAGCAGTTCCGGGTGGGGGCCTGGGCTAGCGGGTGGCCAACCCCGTGGCTGTTGGAGTGCGTCGCCGGAGTCATCGAGGATGGTGAAAGCGCTGGCGAGATGGTACGTCGTGAGGCGCTTGAGGAAGCTGGGTGCGAGGTCGTGGAGCTGGAGCTGGTTGCCCGCTACTTCTCCTCGCCCGGAGCCTGCTCAGAGATGGTCGATCTTTTTTGTGGCCGTGTCGACAGCACAGCACTCGGCGGTATTCACGGCCTGGCTGACGAAGGCGAGGACATCCTTGCCCGAGTCTGGCCGTTAACCGATGCCTTGGCGTTACTCGATACCGGCCAGATCAGCAACAGTATGACGCTGATTGCATTGCAGTGGCTGACTCTCAACCACCAACGTGTGACGGATGACTGGCTGCGGCAAGACTAAGCGCCACGGCTGAGCCATTACGATGGCATTTACAATGTTAGATTCGACGGCGCAGAATTGACAGCCTTGTCTATTGCAATCGCAGTCGGCACATCGCGAATCCATTCGTAATAAATGCCTTTAATACTACTGATAATGACGCCACCATTCTCCATCCGTCTCAGCCCGGCGTCATGATGCGGCCAGGGCGAGGCAGTTGCATCATCGGCAACCCAGACCTGGTAGCCGGCATCCCGTAGGTCTATGGCGGATTGGGCAATGCACACATCAGTCTCCTGGCCTACAAGCACTACGTCAGTTTTACCTAAGGCCTCTATCGCTTCACGGATATCGTTCTGTCCATACAGACTGAAAACCATCTTGTTGAAAACACGCTGTCCGGGCGGCAGTAGATTTTTGAGCAATGGCAGTAATTCGACGGTATCGGATACGTCCTCTGCGGTTGCGACTATGGGAATTTCAAGGGCTATTGCCACTTGCATGATCCAGGCAATACGGGCCACTAGCGGCTCCCGCTCGTGCAGTGCCAATTTGCGGAGGAAATTATCCTGCACATCCACAACCGCCAAAACGCTGTTGGCGCGCTCAATCAGCGGCATGGTATTTCCTCCGTTAAATCAACGGTCACTCAGTAAAGAAATCAGGCTCGAGGTATCCCAACGCCCACGCCCATGCGCCTGCAGCTGTGCATAAAATTGATCAACCAGCGCGGTAACCGGCAACCGAGCACCTGCACGGCGAGCCTCACCAAGACATAAACCGAGATCCTTACGCATCCAGTCGACCGCAAAGCCAAAATCGAATTCATTACGATTCATCGTCACGCCCCGGTTCTCCATCTGCCAGGACTGGGCCGCCCCTTTAGAAATCACATCCAGAACCTGCTCGACATCCAGTTCGCAGCGCCGGGCAAAATCCAAACCTTCCGATAAACCCTGCACCAAGCCGGCTATACAGATCTGGTTGACCATCTTAGTCAACTGCCCGCTACCCACAGAACCCATCAGCCCCACAGCACGGGCGTAACTGTCAATAACCGGGCGAGCACGCTCGAAAATCACTGAATCGCCGCCAACCATTACCGTGAGCGCCCCATTCTCGGCCCCGGCCTGGCCGCCCGATACCGGAGCATCCAGAAAGTCGAAGCCCCGGGTCCGGCCAGCTTCGGCCAACTCCCGGGCCAATTGGGCAGACGCCGTGGTGTGATCAACGAAAACACTACCGGCCTTCATAGTTGAGAATGCGCCATCTGGTCCAGTACTGATTGAGCGAACATCATCATCATTTCCCACGCAGGCAAAAACCAACTGGGCGCCAGCGGCAGCTTGTGCCGGCGTAGCAGCGGTCTTTCCCCCATGCTGGGCCACCCAATCTTGCGCTTTTTGGCTGGTGCGGTTAAATACAGTTACCTCGTAGCCACAACGTGCAAGATGCCCCGCCATGGGGTAACCCATCACCCCTAAACCAATGAAGGCCACGCTATTGATACTTTCATTGTCCGAATTTTGCGACATCTAAAAACCTCCCGTGGAAAACTGGCCTCGCCAATCATCATTTAAATAAGGAAACTACCCTGATGCTACCTACCGAACTGATTGTCAGTAAAGCGATAACGAACGATGCTCAAATCCTGGCGCATTTTAACATCGCAATGGCCCGTGAGACCGAGGACCTTAAGCTAGACTTGCCGACCGTACTGGCTGGGGTCCACGGGGTTCTTGAAGACACTGCTCATGGTTTCTATCTTGTCGCCCGCCTGGCGGGAGAAGTTGTTGGCGCACTACTGATCACCTACGAATGGAGCGACTGGCGCAATGGTAGGTTATGGTGGATTCAAAGTGTTTATGTCCTGCCACAATGGCGCAGTCAAGGCATATTCCGTGCCCTGTATGAGCATGTGAATAAGCTCGCACATCAGACTCCTGATACGCGCGGTATCCGGTTGTACGTGGAGAAAGACAACCACACTGCCCAGGCTGTGTATCAGAATCTTGGTATGTCGCAAACACCTTACCGGATATTCGAGACCACTTTTTGATCCTGAGACAGCCCGGCGTGGCAGTATAATTGCGTTGCCACGGCCCCCGATACGGTATTCGAGCCGCCCAGGCTGAATGCAGGACTAGACCCTGGTGACACCCATGAATCCCGAAGAACAGGAACGTTACAGTCGACAGATAAAATTACCCCAGGTCGGCAAACACGGGCAACAGCGGCTACTGGACGCCCAGGTACTGATCATAGGCATGGGCGGACTGGGCTCACCAGTCGCCTTGTATCTTGCCAGTGCGGGTATTGGGCGGCTGACAATCACTGATTTCGACCGGGTTGATGAATCTAACCTGCAGCGCCAAGTCATCCACAGTCAGGAGATGATTGGCGAGCTAAAGGCCGAGTCGGCACGGGATGCAATCGAACGACTTAACCCACAATGCATGGTCGAGGCTCTGGACTATGAGTTGGATGGGGAAGAACTTTTAGAACGGGTACGCGGCGCCGATGTCGTCATTGACTGCACCGACAACTTTCCCTCACGTTTTGAACTCAACAATGCCAGTCTGGCCACAGGCACACCCCTGGTCTCAGGCGCGGCTATTCGCTGGGAAGGCCAGGTGGCCACATTTCATCCTCGCGATCCTAAAAGCCCCTGCTACCGGTGCCTCTACCCCGACACCGGGATTGAAGCTGCCACTTGCGCAATGGAGGGTGTGATCGCACCGATCGTTGGAGTTATCGGCACACTTCAGGCTCTGGAAACACTGAACGTGCTACTTGAGACCGGCACAGGCCTCAGCGGTCGCGTCATGGTGTTTGATGGGATTGCTATGGAATGGCAGACGATCAACCTGCCACGAAACCCTGACTGCCCTGCCTGCACACAGCGTCCAACCTACTGAGGACCGCCGACGTTATCCGCCGATGTGTGACATTTCAACCTTCGGCCGTGCCGCTGAGTCAACCATGAACTGGCTGCGTAACTCTGAATAGCGATCCGTCCTTGGCTGCCAGATCTCGCTTAAGCGGCGTAGTAGTTGAGCGTCGCTGGCTCCGACACGCAATAGTTCTCTAATATCATGTCCTTCAGTGCCAAACAGGCATGTATAGATCTTTCCGACTGCCGACAACCGGGCCCGTGAGCACTCGCCACAAAATGATTCTGTCACCGAAGTGATAAATCCAATCTCACCTTCACTATCACGGTAACGCCAACGCTTAGCTACCTCGCCGCGGTAATTCGGCGACACAGGTTCCAGTGCGTAACTGGCATCAATCTGGCGGACCAGTTCACGCGCAGGTATGACATCTTTCATATTCCAACCGTTGGTTTCACCCACATCCATAAACTCAATGAAACGAACGATACAGTCCGTACCCCGAAAATGCTCGGCCAGCGGCAATACGGCGTGCTCATTGAATCCCCGGCGCACAACCGCGTTAACCTTGATGCCCGTGAAACCGGCAGCGCGGGCATTCTCAATACCGTCGAGCACACGAGATACCGGATAGTCCACATCGTTGATGCGTTTGAAAGTTTCATCATCAAGCGCATCCAGACTAACCGTCAGGCGCTTGAGTCCCATACGCTTAAGATCCTGCGCCCTGCCTAGAGTTAACATCGAGCCATTGGTGGTCATACTGATGTCCTCTACGCCGTCAATCGCATCCAACATCTCAATCAGATGCTCAAGATTACGCCGGATCATCGGCTCGCCTCCGGTGATGCGGATTTTTCGCATCCCCGCCATCGCGAACACCTGTGCAATACGGGCGATTTCTTCAAGGGTCAGGAGTTCATCGCGTGGGACGAAGGCATAGCCTGGGCCAAAGACTTCACGGGGCATGCAATAGATACAACGGAAATTGCAGCGATCTGTCACTGAAATCCGAAGATCTCGAATCGGACGGCCCAGTGTGTCGCTTAGGTTATGAGTAGTGTCAATCTTCACGTTTGGGATCTACCTAGCCCCCGCCACGCTGAAAAGTCAGATCAAATCGGGTTTGGAATTCAACTCGCTCATCTGCAGATAAGCCATGATACCTGAAGATGACTGGAGTGTATGGCAGGCAAAGCAAGCCGATACGCCGTTCACATTCTGTGCCCAGACTGATTTCAATATTACCGCTTGCATAAGATAATGTAGCACCGTCATTGCGGGTTTCACGCACCCAACCCTGCGGGAGTTGCGCAAGGGAGCGAAAGAATACCGCATAGCTCAATCCCATTTCACGATGCATTTCCATAAAGGGTCGAACGGCGGGCAACAACGATCAAATAACTAATATCAGCCGCCGGCGACTGGTGGCCATATCGCCAGCGTATCGCCCGCCCTGATCTCGCTCAAATCACGCTGTTCTGGTGATATATAAATACCATTAACCATGACCAGGTGGGCTTCTTCTCGAGGCACGTTAAAACGATCGATCACTTGATGGACTGTTTCACCCGGCTGAACATCTATCTCAGTACTATTGCGCGTGGCAGCTGAAGGCAAGTAGGTGCTCAGCCCAGCAAAAAGCTTAAACGTAATCTTCATATTGTGATGATTCGCGCTCACATCCAAACCTATGACCTTTTCTGCAATGCCGCCTGGTTTACGCCAACGTAGGCGTCAGCCAACGAAATAGGACTATCTTTCAGTCGCTCCTTCCATGAGCCCAATGGTATCTGACTTTCAATAAGGCCTCGCAGAACACCCAGATGACTATGATAACCAACTGAATTTGCGCCGACCAATACGTCATCTTTGAACTGTAAATTGATGTATTGATAATTATCGGGGTTATACATCTCTGCAGAATCACCCCCTTCAACGCCTTCCCATGCGCCAAAAGAACACGTAACCAGTCCGAGGGTATCCAGCACATTCATGTTCAAGCTGCCCTTGTAGGGTGAATTGTTTTCGCCCGCCATATTGGCAGCGGCCGCCCGGCCATGCTCCGTGGCGGTCGGCTGCACAGCGTGCACCGCTTTTTGGCCTGTCGAAAAATCAAGTCCCTGAGCGCAATCACCTGCCGCATATACGTCCGGCGCACTGGTCTGCATGTGCTCATCTATCACGATGCCTTGATCTACTGTGATATCAGACTCGGCGAGGTAGACCACCCGCGGTTTCACCCCAGTAGAGACGATAACGACGTCCGCCAAACAGATTTCTCCATTATCGAGAATCACCTGCAGTTCTTGGGTCGAAGATTCGATGGCTTTAACCCGGGCACTGGTGTGGACCGTAACGCCCTTAGACTCACACCAGGATCGAAGCAGCGAACCTGCCTTGTCACCAAGCATACGTGGCACCATGCGCGGGCCCATCTCAACCACTGTCAAATTGACTTCCCGTAGTACCCAGGACTCAAGAATGATGCAACCGATAAAGCCGGCGCCGACCTGCACTGCTCGAGCCCCAGGCTTGGCCAGTTCTATAATCTTCTTTGCATCTTCCAGGTGCCAACACTGCTGCACCCGAGGATCATCCATACCGGGTACTGGTGGGATGATCGGCTCAGCCCCCGTTGCCAGCAATAGCTTGTCGTAGTTAAATTTCTGCCCATCTGCCAAGGTTACCTGGTGTGCACTGGTATCTACACAAACCACTTCACCGCGAACAAGATTGATGTGTTTGTCTTTGTAGTGGTCTGATGAGCGACGCAGGTAGGTCCCTTCTTCGCCAACCTTACCCGTCAGAAAATAGGGAATAGCCATACGCGAGTACGGCGGTTGCGACTGTGCGCCGATCAGCGTGATCTCGCCATCGCTATCCAACTCGCGCAGGCGTTCAGCAGCTGCGATAGCAGCGGGCCCTGCCCCAGCAATCACGTAATGCATTGACATCTACCCCTTGCCAGTGAAAACGAACCCCCGGTCGCACTAAAGCGCCACCGGGGGTTTTACATCGACTCTGAAGCGAATCAGAGGCCGAGGCGTCCCAGGGTCTCTGTTGTCGGTACACCCGAAGCATCCCAGCCGCGCAGCTCGTAATACTCAGGCAACATCTCGTCCAGGCGATTAACACTACCCTTAGCTGGACCACTTTTGGCGGCGTCTTTGAGCAAGCGCTCGGGCAAAGTGTCATCTGCCCCGGTAAACCCTGCCGCGATGTTGTACTGGCGCTCCATGTTCCAGATACGTTCGCCGACCTCAACAAATCGCTCGACACTCCAGTCCCCATCGCAAGAGGCGTCGACCATTGGTGCAATATCGTCGCCCGATAGAGCAAACGTTGTAAAGATACAGGTACCACTCGAATCCACACCAGCTGTGAGGTCCTGAAACGCCTTAACGAGACCGGCTTTTCCTTCAGTAACCAGCGGGTCGGTCTTCTCAGGCAAACCTAGTACTTCAGAAGAAACCGTGTAGCCTCGAAGATGGCAGCCACCACGATTGGAGGATGCGTAGGCAAGACCCATGCCTTGAATCGCACGAGGATCGTAGGCTGGGAATTCCTGACCTTTAATCGTCATTGAGAATTCGGGATGACCATACTTCTCACAGAGGCGGAGTGAGCCCTGGCCAAGTTCCTTACCAAAGCCGTCACCACGGGCTGTGGCCTCGACCATAGCCACAAAAGCTTTAGTGTCGCCGAACTCCAACGCTACACCACCAGTATCTTCCTGTGTGATGGCCCCAGTACTGTATAACTCCATAGCAGCCGCAATCGTGGATCCCAAAGAAATGGGGTCTAAGCCTTGCTCGTTACAAATAAAGTTAGCATATGTCAGGGCTTCAAGATCGTTGACGCCATTGGCCGCACCCATCGCCCAAGCCGCCTCATATTCCAGGCCACCACTGACAATCTGGTATTGGGGTTTATCTTTGACTGTGAAGTGCGTTGGGTCGATCTTGGAACGCCGAGCGCAGGAGATCGGGCAACCGAAGCAGGCATGGTTCGAGACCAGATTAGCCTCGCCATCGCTCTCACGTACCTCAGCCATTGCCTCGGCACCGATATCGCTAGCACCATCGAACTGTACATCACGGCTATTGTGGGTGGGCAGGGCACCGACCTCGTTGACCACATTCATCAGCACCTGGGTGCCGTGGGTAGGAAGTCCCGTACCTGTTACTGCATGCTCCGCCAAAATCTCCTTAGCAACATTAGAGGTCTTCATTAAAGCCATCGGATCATTGACCGTGACGCCGACCGTGCCACGCACCACAACAGCCTTGAGATTTTTCGAGCCCATGACCGCACCCACACCAGAGCGACCTGCGGCTCGGTCAAGATCATTGACAATGGCCGCATATAGCACACCGTTCTCGCCAGCAAGGCCGATAGACGCAACACGCACGTCGGGGTCACCCCGGCGTTCGCGTAGGGAGGCCTCGGTCTCCCACACGGACTTGCCCCAAAGGTCTGAGGCATCCTTGAGTTCAGCCTGGTCATTGGTGATATCCAGATACACTGGAGAGGTAGACCTGCCTTCAAAGATCACCATGTCCCAGCCCGCATTTTTCAGTTCGGCACCAAAGAATCCACCCGAGTTAGAGCAGGCAATAGCCCCAGTCAGGGGACCCTTGCA
>JAAZZE010000021.1:0-5090 GCA_014239255.1 Gammaproteobacteria bacterium | reverse complement strand
TGCACGTGCCTGCAGCGAGGTCCACTCTCAGTATTTTGCCTGTCCAACTCATTTTGACATCCTCCTTTGCTTATTGCTGGTAACTGCTCTATCCGTTAGTTGTTGATAATGCCTTTTACTCGTTAATGCACTTTGATGCCTATTTCGAAATATCGCCAGCGGCGGCCCTGGTGATAAATGCTTCAATTGACCCGTTTTGACAACGCGCTAGCGCCAAACCTGGCCCAAGCGAGACTCAAAACGAATGAAGGTGCTACCGCAAAACTGTTCAGGGTCTTGTACCAGAATATAGTACTAACTTAACTGATTCAGATCCAAAAGTCTTGTTCTCTTGCTCTAGCCTATGGCGAGCGTCGGTCAGCCAGGCGCTCATGGTTATCGGCTGGTCATGTTTTCGTACTGTCAAGGCCCGCGGCTGTCGCGGCATGCTGAAGCATCCGCTGGTACCCGGTGCTGTCTTCCGCGACGTAAGCCAGTGCCGTGGTTGGGCAGGCTTCAACACACATGGGCTCGCCTCCACACAAGTCGCACTTAGTGACCACACCGGAATCAGGATCGTAATTGATAGCGCCGAAGGGGCAGGCAATAGAGCAAACTTTACATCCGACGCAAACCTCAGCAGAGACCTCCTTAGCGCCAGTGACCGGGTTCAGGGTAATCGCCTCTACCGGGCAGACCACCATACACCAAGCTTCTTCACACTGGGTACAGGTCGAGGGAACATTTATCGCGCCGCCATCGAAAATGGTGATATCCATAACCGACTTGGCAGGATTAAAGGCTCCCACCTTACCGTAGGAGCACATCATTTCGCACTGATGGCAGCCCGTGCAGGCATCTACTTCCATGACCAGCGCTTTATGCATACCGAATTCCCCTGAAATCCCTGTTCTGATTAACCAATGCGGTGTGGCGCGTACTTTACTTCAGGAACCGCGTGACCCTGAATGTCAAAATCTTGCAGCCTAAGACACCGAATTTATTGGATAACGCTGAGTACCGCAAATCAAATTTTGCCAATCCAGCCTTCTTAATTCCCAATAGGCGTGGAGTTAATTCCAAATTCGGAGAAAATCGTACCATCATTGGTGAAAATACCCCAAGCAGTGGCAGATCGGCCTGGCTCAGGATCACATCATCACCAGGCGTTAATATACGCCCTGCTGAGCTTCAAACTTCTGATGCTGACTGGCTTACGATAGCGCGCACTTGAAACACTAACTTACCTGGCTTATGAAAAATAAACGTCTGTTCGCATTCGCCAAGATTCTGCTGGTGATTTTTTTGTTCAGTGTCATTTTTTATAACATCAACTGGGTAGACAGTTATACCCACCTGGGGAACGATGAAGCCATACTGGAAAACGCTCGCGGGCAGATTCTCGGGCCCTGGGATAACGAGCTGGTGCGTTTCCAGGCACAAGGATCGACCACCCCAATAGATTTACAAAAAGGTCGTCAGCTTGGCGGCACCACCATTACCGTTTCGCCGGGTTTTCTTACCTACCTGCGTAATCTCGACCTTGTGCTTTTCGCCGCTGGCGCGACACTGTTCTTCGTCTTTGTGGTCATCATTAACTCACGCTGGTGGTTCCTGATGCGAGCGAATGGTCTCGGTGTACGCTTCCTCGAAGCGCAGAAATTCGGCTGGATCGGCCTTTTTTTCAGCAACATCCTGCCCGGCGCCACCGGCGGAGATGTCATCAAGGCGGTGTACATCGTCCGGCGCTGTTCGGGCGACAAGATGCGGGCGGTGGTCTCGATCGTCGTGGATCGCATCATCGGTGTACTGTCACTGCTGGTTGTCGGCAGTCTGGCCAGCCTGCTTGCGATGGACCGCTTTCCCGTATTCGCTACCAGCATGTGGCTGACTGGCCTTGGTACCTTCGGGTTTTGCTTTTTGCTCATCAGTCCCACGTTGCGCCGACTGCTTCGCTTCGATGCTCTGGTCGCCCGACTGCCGGGCAAGATCAGCAACGTTGTCACCGAGCTGGATGGGGCTGTGTTGCATTACCGGGATCATCTGCTCGGTATTGGTGGGTGGATCCTGGCCAGCCCCGCTATCTATACCCTGTTTATTGGCAGTTACTACTGTATGAGCCAGGCCTTAGGAGTCGGCATTTCACTGACAGACCTGTTCTTCATTGTCCCAGTAGCAACGGTTATCCAGGGTATCCCCATTGCCCCGGCGGGTTGGGGCATCGGTGAAGCTGCCTACGGGGCATTGATCGGCAAGTTTGGTGCGGCCACGCTGCCTGGGATTCCCGACGCAGAACAGGTGATGCGTACGCGCGGCGTCGCTTTGTCAGTGCTGCACCGGGTGCACGTCGTCGCCTGGTCTTTGCTGGGGGGGCTGGCGGTACTGGTAGACCGAAATGTCCACCCGAAAGATGATTCAACTAAAGACCATCCGACCGACAGCGCTTGAGTACGAGTACACCTATGAATTCACCTCAGCCGCCGTTTAGCACGATTCCACAGCCCCATCCTGACGGTACGCTGCAAGTCACCGTCACCTATCTACAGATGACCCGTCAACCAACCAGCTCGTTACGCCGATCGCCAGCGGATGATCTGACAATATGGCGAGCGCGGGAGCCCACGGTCGCCTTCTACCGGTTCCTTTACAACCATGTCGGTGAGCCGTGGCTCTGGTACGAACGGCGGGCGCTGGGAGATGACGCATTGGCCGCCATTCTCAATGACAGCAAAGTACACGTCTACGTCCTTTACCGAACCGGAGTACCCGTCGGCTATGTGGAACTGGACTACCGTGTCAGTGATGAGGTTGAAGTCGCCTACTTTGGCCTGTTTCCTGAGCAAATTGGTCAGGGCTTTGGGCCCTGGCTGCTGGGATGGGCGGTCGAGACGGCCTGGGCCAGCAGCCCCTCCCGGTTAATAGTGAATACTTGTAACCTGGATCACCCCAAGGCCATTATTGCCTACCAACGCGCGGGTTTTTCACCATACCGACTGGAAACCTACACCATCACTGACCCACGAAGCGCTCCATTTTGGAATCAACCCCCCACGGACAGTTCCTGAGGCAAAAAAACACCACGGCTCGCAGAGGCGCCGGGTATCGCTTATGCAACCTCGGCCCGATCTCCAATCTTACCTAGCCAGACCTTCCGATCCGAAGCCCGCTTTCGCGCCAGCAGCAAATCCAACATGTTGTCGGCCCTGTGGCCACTATCCAGAGTCAGTTCAATCAGGCGCCGTGATGCGGGATCCATGGTGGTCTCTCGAAGTTGCGAGGGATTCATTTCACCCAGACCTTTGAAGCGCTGAACGTTGACTGATCCGCGCAGTTTTTCCTTGCGGATATTTTCCAGCATAGTCTCCTTTTCTACATCGTCGACCGCATAAAAAATATGCTTGCCAACATCGATCCGGTAAAGTGGTGGCAAAGAGACGCAGACCCTTCCGGCACTCACCAAAGGGCGAAAGTGACGCACGAAAAGAGCACAAAGCAAGGTCGCAATATGGGCGCCGTCAGAATCGGCATCGGCGAGTATGCAGACCCGCCCGTAACGCAGTCCTGAACAGTCCGATACTCCAGGATCGACCCCCAAAGCCACAGCAACATCGTGTACTGACTGCGATCCAAGAACCTCTGTCGGATCGACCTCCCAGGTGTTCAGAATCTTACCGCGCAATGGCAGGATGGCCTGGAAGTTCTTGTCACGCGCCTGCTTGGCTGAACCGCCAGCGGAATCACCTTCTACCAGGAAGAGTTCGGTGTATTTAGTATCCTGGCTAGTGCAATCGGCCAGTTTGCCCGGCAGGGTTGGGCCTGTCGCTACTTTCTTGCGCTCCACCTGGCGAGCAGACTTAAGCCGCGACTGCGCACTGTCAATGGCAAGACGGGCGATATGCTCACCTTGGTCCGCGTTTTGATTGAGCCATAGACTGAATGCATCTTTAGCTGCACTACTGGTAAAGGCGCCGGCGTCTCGTGACGACAAGCGATCTTTAGTCTGCCCGGTGAACTGGGGCTCTTTCATCCGCAGCGAAAGAACAAAAGCGCAATATTGCCAGACGTCCTCCGGCGCCAGTTTGACACCCCGCGGCAACAGACCCCGGTAATCGCAGAACTCTCGAACGGCATCCGTTAAGCCACTGCGAAAACCACTGACATGACTGCCGCCCTGTGTGGTTGGAATCAGGTTGACGTAACTTTCGGCGATGCCTTCACCACCGTCCTCGAGCCAGGTAACCGCCCAATGCACCTGCTGCTCTTTAGCAGCAATGTGGCCGACAAACGGTGGGTCAGGCACCCACTCACCCGCCCCAATTTCTCCTAACAGATAATCGGGCAAACCATCTTCGTATTCCCAGGTCTCGTTGTTTTTGCGATTCTGCTCATCGCCAAATTCGATCCTCAGCCCAGGACACAGAACGGCCTTCGCCTTGAGTAACCGTTTCAGCCGAGATATTGAAACCGTAGGCGAATCAAAAAACTGGGGATCCGGCCAAAAACGTACTGTGGTTCCGGTATTACGTACCCCAACCTTGGCCACGGCCTTGAGTGGCGCTGTCGGCATGCCATCACGAAACTGCATCCGGTATTGCTGGCCGCCACGTTTGACGCTGACTTCGAGTTTCGAGGACAGCCCGTTAACCACCGAAACACCCACCCCATGCAATCCCCCGGAATAAGCATAGGATTTATCCGAAAATTTTCCGCCAGCATGCAATCGCGTGAGAATGACCTCGACGCCGCTCACTTTTTCGCCCTTGTGGCGATCAACTGGCATGCCGCGCCCATCGTCACTGACGCTGACTGAGGCATCCTTATGCAGGATCACTTCAATCCGATGCGCATACCCGGTGATAGCCTCATCGACACTGTTATCCACCACCTCTTGGACAAGGTGATTAGGCCGATCGGTCTGGGTATACATACCCGGACGTTTGCGGACTGGCTGAAGCCCAGTAAGGACTTCGATTGCTGAGGCGTCGTAACTTTCAACCATTAATTACAGGTTTGCAGGTACCAGGGAATCGAATCGACGCGAATCATACACGAAGAATTAAAGTCATCCGGCTGTCAGCCCAGATTTTCTCGATCGTCTGGCTCAGTATTTG
>JAAZZE010000219.1 GCA_014239255.1 Gammaproteobacteria bacterium | reverse complement strand
GGTTTTGGAATATAAGAGCAAGTGAGAGGGTCTCTTTGGGTTTTAATCTTGTATTAAGTCAGATCGCCCGGACCATTAGGTCAGGCTTGAGTGCCGGTGCTTCTGGCAGGGGAGAAACACCTGTTTCCATCCCGAACACAGAAGTAAAGTCCCCTTGCGCCTATGGTACTGCCGGGTTTCCCGGTGGAAGAGTCGGTCGGTGCCGACGCTCAATCCTGAGTTTGTTCTTCTTAAAAGCTAACCTTTATTTTGCCGAGGTGATGAAACTGGTAGACGTGCCAGACTCAAAATCTGGTGAGGGTAATCTCGTGGGGGTTCGATTCCCCCTAATGAGATTTGACCATTCTACTAATGTCCATTCCTTCTAAATTTCTTGCAATTACTATTTCCTCAGTAGTTCACACACTTCCCCCATTTTCTTCAATGTGTGAGTAAAATCAGTTTTTTCATATTCAAAAAAGACAGACAAAATTGTTTAAGGAAAAAATTGTCTCCCAATTAGTTCATCATAGTCCAAATTATCCAATCTGCCTTATTATCGTTTACTGATTCCGTT
>JAAZZE010000218.1 GCA_014239255.1 Gammaproteobacteria bacterium | reverse complement strand
GATCATCTCGTCGGAAACAGCGACTTCATAACTTTGGGTATCATCGCCATGACGTACAATGCATGAGCGATGGTACCACCCAAGCGTGGCTCGGCCCACGCCGGGTCATTGTGCATGTAGTCCCAATCGTCCGTCAGTTCGGAGAAGAGATCAGCGTCGCGTTGGGTAACAACCAGCCAGTCACTCACGCCGATTACTTCACCGATCCGGGATTTGTACTCTTCGAATAGTGCTACCTCGGGAGCGACAGTCATGTTTGGTTCCTCTCAGTCCTCGATTCCGTGACGCAACGGTGCTTCTTCCCTTAGCAGTATGTTGTCAAGTCGCCGCCACGAGCCGATCACCGGTCGACATCTTTGCTCATTGTATCGTTGAGCCGTTTCGCCGTGGCAGGAAGGGGCGTTAATGCTGCCTATACTCCGAACGAGCTGTTGCCAATAACAAGCGATTTTGGTTCAAATCTGTCTGGGAACTTGGTGTTTCGTGGGCGGCCATGCGCCAGCTCGCCCTCGCGATTCCCACCATGCAGCGGCCGCCCCAGACCCTGATTGACTAGGTAGCGGAT
>JAAZZE010000217.1 GCA_014239255.1 Gammaproteobacteria bacterium | reverse complement strand
CAACGCGATGGCGGAATTAACGGTATCAAACTGGTCTGGGAAGAGTGTGATTACGTAGTTGGGCTGAATCTTTCGGATCTGTAACCACAACGACTTCTGGTCGATACCCGGCCACGGCACAGGAATATGTGTAACCTCAAATCCAAATTTCTCGGCCATTGCGTTCCAAACCGGAATGGTCTCAATTCCATAGGGGTGCTTCAAGTGCAGATTGACGATCTTCATGCCCTTCAGCTTGTCGAAGCCACCTTCTTGTTGCGCGATGTAACCTACTTTTGTCGTACTCTGGTTCCAGTAGTTGGTGATTGCCGGGAATCCCCAGGGAAACACTCGGCCATCGGTGGCATCTGTACGGCCATACCCCAGAAACAGCAAAGTGATCTTGTCGGTTGCCGCCCTTTCCAGCAGTGCATAGGTCACACCGGTTGATAACGGCTGGAATACCGGCGCGCCTTTGAGGCCCTTGCCTTTAAGGCGTTCGTAGCACTCCACTCCACGCTCGGTGTTATAGCCGTAATCACACTCTTCCCAGACCAGTTTGATACCGTTAATTCCGCCATCGCGTTG
>JAAZZE010000216.1 GCA_014239255.1 Gammaproteobacteria bacterium | reverse complement strand
AGCGGGCCCTATGATCCCTAAGGCTAATATGAAGCAACAACCGTGGATTAATGCTTATGAAGATTGGAACGTAGATGTTGGCTTAGAGTCCGGATTTAAGGGTAGAGCTCAAATAGGAAAAGGCATGTGGGCCATGCCCGATGAAATGTTAGCCATGTATGAAAATAAGGCCATGCATCCTGAAGCAGGAGCTAATTGCGCTTGGGTTCCTTCTCCTACTGCTGCGACTTTACATGCGATCCATTATCATCAAGTGTCAGTAAGAGATCGGCAGGAAGTATTGCAGTCGCGTACGAAAGCCAGCCTTGATGACATACTTACCATACCTGTTATGCAGGATCCTAATTCTTTAACAGAAAAAGATATTCAAAATGAACTGGATAATAACTCTCAAGGGATATTGGGTTATGTGGTTAGGTGGATTGATGCAGGAGTTGGCTGTTCTAAGGTGCCTGATATTAATAACGTTGGCTTAATGGAAGACAGGGCTACTTGCAGAATCTCCAGTCAACATATCGCAAATTGGTTGCATCACGGTCTTTGTACTGAAGAACAAGTAGTCTCTTCGATGAAGAAAAT
>JAAZZE010000215.1 GCA_014239255.1 Gammaproteobacteria bacterium | reverse complement strand
CCCACAGCGAAGGCTACACTCCTCTTTTGTGAGCCTCTAACCATACATTCTGTGTACGGTACATAGAATGCCTTTCTACGCTATAAGCGTGCCCCTCCCCTGATACCTCTCTTACTTCACTCATGCGACCCCATGACACTCAAAAGTTGGGCCACCCCCTTACAGGGCTTTTCTTGGGTCATAACTCAAGGAGAATCCCTTGTCTTCTGAATTCCAATCATTCCGTAATGCCGTATTAGAAGATGAAGGTCTACAACAATGAGCAATAAATCTCTAAATCTTATTGGTTGGGGTTTATTTGTTTGTTCATCTTTATGCTTTATCACCTCAAGTATAGGTAATTTTTGGGCGATGGCCGGTAGCATATTTTTTTTTGTTGCTTGTTTAGTATTTTTAATACCTTTTTTCAGAAATAAAGAAGATTAGGTGTACGCGCGCGCAGACTTCCTGGGGTAGGATAGTGATTTGATAGCGTTTGAGTTGGAGATGATGAGTGGTGGTAGGGGTAGCGGTTGCTAACCTCTCATTCGCCCCAACCGGACTAGGACATTTTAATGAGCGACTTTCAATCCTTCAGTAAGGCG
>JAAZZE010000214.1 GCA_014239255.1 Gammaproteobacteria bacterium | reverse complement strand
CGTAGTGCTTTTAGCGTGCCTCTCTCAGTGACAAACCCTACGTTGAGATTAGTTATCTCTAGAATATTTTTGGTAGCCACTCAAGCGTCCTTACGCAGTTTGGGATCAAATACGTCACGTAGACTTTCTCCCAGGAAGGTGAATCCCAATGTTGTTAGGACTACCGGGATACCGCCAGCTATAACGGGCCACGGGCTGTTGTAGATATAGGAATACCCATCGTTCAAAATGGTGCCCCAACTAGGGGTTGGTGGCCTTACTCCCATACCCAGAAAACTCAAACCTGCTTCTATCGTAATTACAAACGGGATGTCCATACTTGCGAGAATTAACAATGGCCCGATTACATTGGGTAGCATATGGACAAATATAATTCGAAAGAATCCCGCGCCTATTGCTTGTTCAGTAAGAATGAACTCACTATTTTTAAGGGCCAATGTTTGCGATCTCACCATACGCCCATAGATTGGGATCTGAGTGACAATCACGATTATCATGATCGTTTCCAGGCTTGGGCCAAACAGTGTAACGACTGCAAGTGCGAACATTACTGTTGGAAAGGATCGTACCGAATCGAAAAGAAGCATCA
>JAAZZE010000213.1 GCA_014239255.1 Gammaproteobacteria bacterium | reverse complement strand
ACGGCGATTGCCTTCGTGCACCCACTCGCGAAGGTGTTCCAAGACGAACCGGGCTTCGTCGATTTCGTTAAATGCAGCGTAAAGCCTAATCGGTGCACCGGCCTGATCTTCAGTCCAAAGTTTTTTGCCCATTCGGCCGACGTTGTGGTCGATTACACTGTTTGCGGCCGCGAGAATTGTTCCAGTAGATCTATAGTTCTGTTCCAGTCGCAGGATCTGCGTCTCGGGAAAGTCTTTCTGAAACAAGGCCATGTTCTCAATTCGGGCACCCCGCCAGCCGTAGATCGACTGATCGTCGTCGCCCACAGCAGTGATGCTGTTGCGCGGTTGTGCCAACAGTTTCAGCCAACGGTACTGTATGGTATTGGTATCTTGAAATTCGTCGACCAGGATGTGCTGAAATCGTTTCCGGTAAGCGTCGCGAATTGGTTCGTTGTTCTGAACTAGCTCCAGGCTCCGTAGCAGAAGTTCTGCAAAGTCAACCAGTCCAAAGCGCTGACACAGTGATTCGTAGTGGGCGTAAATCTGGGTCAGAGTCTGATGCTGGTTATCTGATGACCCTTCAAGTTGTGTAGGTCGCCGGCCCTCCTCCTTGT
>JAAZZE010000212.1 GCA_014239255.1 Gammaproteobacteria bacterium | reverse complement strand
AAACACATTCCCGCCAGAGTTTTCATCGCCCAACAGCTCGATCTCGATGAAATCCTCCTCGAGCTGCACTACCCTGCCGAGCGAACCATTGACCCACTCCTCGCCGTTCTTGGTGAACATCACCTGCGCATCGACTTTAAGCCGAAGCTCTGCGGGAGAGGGCAGCTGTGATTCGTTATTGAGCCAGTCACCGTTGACTTCGGCATCAAAGGTCCAGGTCTCGCCGGGCAGTTGTGCGAGCTGCTGCTCATTGAACTGGCGCGCCCTGGCATTGACGGACGTCAGCACGAGACGCGTTTCCTCAGGGATCATTTCCTCTTCGACCACACGGTTCAGTTGATCCACCGTGTCATCAAGATCGGTGCCGGCACGGATGTGATCCAGCAGACGGATGAACTCGGGATCGGCCTGGCGGAATGAGCGGGTCAGGGTCACGGTAACCATCGGCAGTTCGCGCAGGGACATCGCACTGAAAAAATACGGCGACTCGTAGTGCTCTTCAAAGAGGCGCTGCTCTTCAGCGCCGGCGACCACCGGCGGCAACTGATGCATATCACCCACCAGCAACAGCGTCTTGCCGCCAAAGGCGGCGCCTGCTC
>JAAZZE010000211.1 GCA_014239255.1 Gammaproteobacteria bacterium | reverse complement strand
ATCGTGGATGAGGTGGCATTAAATGAAGTCCTAGGTCCCGGTCAGATAAAGGGGGCCGCATTAGACGTATACAACAAAGAGCCATACGCTCCCGAGAAGGGGCAGAAAGATTTACGATTGTGGAACAGAGTCGTTTTGACACCTCATATCGCATCTGACACAAAGGAGGCTAACACTCGGATGGCCAGGGTGGCTTTAGATAATATCTATCACTTCTTTGATGGTGAATTCGACGAAATCAAACGAGTTCTTTGAGCATCTGATTGGCTGCCCGTCATCGTACGGGAACAAACCGATTTGGATCGGGTAAATGCGCTGGAAGCGCTCGTTGCAGGACTCTGGCGACATCAATCACATAGTCATTACCTGCCATCGGATATCGCTGTTCCGAGTGCAGATACCTGGCGATCCCTGGAGTGTTCAGTACCCTGTTGTGTAGAGCCGCTAACAAGGGTGTGTCTGCCAGGATACCCGGCGCCCAGTCCAGATAGGCGGTTAGCGCCTCGGCAAGGACGACGTCGGCGAAGGTAAGGCGCGCACCAACACAAAAGCCCGAACTATTCTTGGCCAGCCGCGCCTCAAACCTCGGTCCGAATTTCTCAA
>JAAZZE010000210.1 GCA_014239255.1 Gammaproteobacteria bacterium | reverse complement strand
GAGACAGGCCGAGTACCGCTTTTTGCGCCTTGCAATCAACCAGCGTTTTTAACAGCCCCGTCGTGTCCGAGGTTGCCCCAGCGCCAGGGTTGTCTTGAACATCAGCAATGACCACAGGCCTTGCGCCACTGGTTGTCATGGCATCGGAAACAGCAGCGATTGGTGACAGCAGTGCACTATCAAATAAATCCTCGCTTGCTTTAATGGCTTCAATTAATCGGTCTGCCTCATGATCTGCGTCTGCCTGAGTGGGGCCATAGGCAACAACTGCCGGGCCAGCATCAAAGATATCTGCCGGGGGAAATCCCATGGCGATGTCAGAAATGACCGTGTCGGCGCCATTTTCGATAGATAACAGACTATAGAGTTCGCGGCACGGCGTAGCACCAGTGTACTGTGCCGATAGCGGCACCAGGAACGGCGCTTGGCGGATGGCGCTATAAAGGTTTTCACCGGACAGATGTCGGCGCAATATGGCATACGCCCGTGCGCCGGTATCGGCCATGTCTATGTGTGGATATGTGCGAAAAATAGAAAGCGAAGAGGCAAGTTGAATCATACGGTTCGTGAGATTGGCATGAAGGTCAAGGCTGACAGCGATGGG
>JAAZZE010000020.1 GCA_014239255.1 Gammaproteobacteria bacterium | reverse complement strand
TAAAGGCGGCGGTCGTGATGAGGATGCGACAGTAGATGATCCTACAGGGCCGCCGGCGGGTGATGATGGTGGGGATGTCGAAGCTACTCTAAGGATTACCTATCCGAGTCCCGGGCAGGAGATTGAGGTGGGGGAGGCGTTCGACATAGCCTATGCAGCCACCGGAGCAGCCAGGGACATGGAGGTTTGTCTGAAATTAATTGACCCCAATGATGCCCCACAATACATCCTAAATCACGGTGCCGTCGGCAGATTTGCGGAGGTGACAGTGAGGGGCATGACCACATCACCGAGCAGTGAGACTGGCGTGTGGAGGATCCGGGTCAGCGCGTTGTTTGAAGGCGATAGTTGTTCTGCTACGGTCGATAATTTTGGCGCCGGTAGCGATAACCCACGCAGTGAAATAAACTTCATCGTCGAGGCGCCGGCGCTGGCGGTTTGTGGTGACGGGATTGTGGAAGGTAGCGAGGTATGCGATTTCGCTGGCGAGGGGCTGATGTGCAAAGGGCCCGGAGAGCCATCATGGACCTTTTGTGGCTCAGGTCGGCCAGGAGGGAAAAGCTGTGCATTGACCTTTAATGGGGGACAGAACACGGGACCGATAAATGTTGTGAGGTGCAACAAGTGCGAGGCGGTGGAGGAAGCGCAAGGCGGGCATATGTATTACAACACCAATGCTATACCGGATTTCAACAATAAAGCCAGGTTCCCCACAGACGGAGCAAATAACAGAATTTGCGAAGGTTTTGTACCCTAGTCGGCGCAATGACCCCGCATTGTTAGATTGATCAACCATCAACAAAGATGTGAGTCTTAAATCATCTACGACACTCGCCTTACCCCCCCGCCCTCGGTCATCAACCGGCGGGTAGGGGAGTCAGGGAATACCGAGTCGCCTTAGGATGTAAATGTAATAACGTCGTACTCCTCCTTTGCGAGTGACTGATCCTTTAAGTCCTCCGTGCAGCCATCGGTACCAGTGGGTGACGTACTCGAAGAGGCGCTTTTAATCGTCTCTTTGGCTCTAAGCCGGCGGGCTACAACTCTATAAGAAAATGTTGACGCTCTTGATAATTATGGTGCCCGGAAAATGAGCAGGATACGAACGTGATCTTCACTGTGGGAAGATCCACAAGGCATAATATCTTCAATCGCGTTGGTGAAGGTGTTCCACCCAATCCCGCTAGTGAGAAAAACTATTCTTCTTCGAGCTTCGACCAGCATCCCCGATAGGGAAAGTCTGATTGGGCGTAGTACCATTTTTCGCCACATTGGGAACACTGGAAAAAATTTTCAGTCAGGCCATATTTATGCCAACCAGCCGGAATAGGGATTGCAATTAGTACAGGATGATCAGTCAGCGTTTTTTCGAGTTCAAGATCCTGTCCGGCTGATACGAAAGTACCCTCGGGATGAATTTCACAGGCGGAACAACTCATCGTATGAGTTTCGGCTCAAAAACTGAATCAGTCATTGGTATGATGAAGCGCAGGTCCTTCATCGCTGCCGAGCTTGTAAGTCAGCGCTGCTGTCGTGCCACAGCAATTCGCGGAAAAAGAGATCATGTCATTTGTGAGCCATCGGCCTTGAGAAAGCACGGCGTCTGCGTTTGACTCTGCAAACTGCCAATCAACCAGATAGTCAGGCTCGCCATGCCCATCAAGGTATTGCGCTAGATAGGCGAAAGAGATGATGTGGTATGGCCCATAATGATCCTGAAGCAGGAGTAGATGGTTATGATCCGGTGATATAAGGTCAAATGTCCAGTCCGAAGGATAGAGCGTACCCATTGGCTGAAACCGGACTGCTTCGTCAGTGTTGGGAAGCAAGAAAGAAAGCGATTCAGTACCTGATGGCAGAGGGAGAGTGCCCGCCGCGTATCCGCGGAAAACAGCTGTTGCAAGGGGATATTGAAGCTTGAGCGTAAATTCTACGGATTTGAATCCACTCTCGGAAAGTTCGCTACTTATGTAATGCTGCAGGTCATCCACTATCTGGTCAGGCTCAGGTTTTTGTCCCCGTAGAAATGTGCGAAGACGACTGAGGCCGACTATCGCCCAACGAGATTCTGCCTCATGTGGAAAAAAAGCAACCCCATCAATCGCAAACACGTTCAGTGGGGAAAAGCCGTTCGAACCGATAGCGATGTCCTGCAGGGGTATTGGGTAGCCCTGCGAATCTCCCTCAAAGAAAAATGTGAGGGAATGAATACCCTTGGCAATGGAGTCCGTTTGGCGGTCTAGATTCAGATCGTGATCCCTGTCTGTACGTCGTTTGCCGTTGAACACGGCAGTCACACCAGCTTTATGGATCGACAGTTCAAACGACACAAGGTTTGTGGACAACCCAGAATTGGCCTCCTCAGCCCGACCTAGCGTTATCCCCCAATGATACTGAACCAATAATAGCCCCAGCAGAACCAGCGATTTACCCTTAAGTTGAGTGGCAGCAAACATGGCGAAGACTCGATTCAGCGAGATCGATTAATCAGAACACGGGATTGAGCGAGCGCAATAAATGGACATAACGTGGTAACCCCGCCTGGATAACTAAAGACCAATCTACACCCGTTTTGATTTTTGTGGTACTGGTATGACGATTGTGTTGGGGCTAGATCCAGGCGTTTCGGTCTGTGGGCGAATGCTCAGTAAGCCCACCGAATGGGTACATCTATTGATCGCTGAAAGCTGTGCTATGGTTACTCTCGGCAAGGCTTGTGAGCCGTTCGGGTACGAGACAATCATGTCGGCGTCTGATGAAGCTACGCCAAGGTAAGCCCTTGATCATCAGAATTCAACCATGCTCACGATAGCGGCTAGTGTCGGTGTTGGTTTTCTAGGGGCATATTTTATTGCCAGGAGCAAGCCCCACGGGCTTGTTGCTGTTTTGGGATCGCTTGTCGGGCTGACACTCTTCCTCTTGATATTTTTTGGAACTCACATTATTTTTCTGGGCATATCACAGTCACTGGATGCAGAAGCTGAAACCCGGTCCATTGTCAGTTTCGGGAGGTTCATCCTGATCCCCCTAGAATGGGTACCATGGATCATGGGTTTGGGTGTGCTTATTGCGGGCTTTGGCAGCGCTGCGGGATGGGCAAGGGCAAGGAAAAAAATAGGAAACGCTCATAACTGAGGGTTTGTCACACAGGAAGATTGCGCAGCGGATGGATCTGTCTGCACAGTCCACAGATTATCTGCGTAGCGTATGGGTGTGCCTGAAAGATATCTTTCTCAACACATGAATGTCCTGAAACACTGTTATTGTCGGCTTTAATCTCCTCTCAAGGTGTAGTCCACCCACATCAGTCATCGCTATCACCCCACCCGACTAGTTCACTTTCTGATACGAACTCGACTGGTTCCGGTTCAGTATTGAGGTAATGTTGATAGTCTGGATATTTCTTATCCAAGACTACTCAATCAATCGCTACAGTCTTCAATCTACATCTACGATGTAATGCATCTGGTTCTTCCATGATTTCGTCATGGATCTTATGTTTCACATCACCGTGGGCAACCAGCTGCGGTAATCAAAGAGCCTTTAATTAAATACAGTCACGACGCAAAACCTGTGGCTACACGATGACAACCCGAGGGTATTTTGCGTGTTTACCTGCATTTGGATATGGCCAGGCGCTACGATGGTTGCGCCGTCCAGATTCTGTGGGACAGCACACTGAATTATGCTGATCTACTGATAGACAAATTTGAGTTCACTCAGCCAGCACTAATCAGCGTGTCGATGAACTGACTGCAGAACTTCAATACCACTTCACTTTGATCACGATACGGGGCATGCCCGCAGTCCTCGATTAAATGGGATTCGCTGAACCCAGATACCTGTGATTCGATGGCTTCGAGTTGGGCGAGTGTACCGTACTGATCCTGAACTCCCTGTAGCAAGAGCACCGGAACATTAATACTCGGTAGGTAAGATTCTATATTCCAGGTTCGGAAATCCTCATGCAACCAGATATCGTTCCAACCCCAGAATGTGCTGTCAACACAAGGGCTGTGATAGCGAGAGAGCTTTTCTGGTAAATCGGTGGTGCGATACAACTTGGCCGCCTGCATAATGCTGTCAATACTGAGTGACTCAACAAAAACGTGTGGCGCCATTAAGATCAACCCTTTGATCCGGTCGGCGTTTTCGCTGCCGGCATGAATGATAGCGATCGAACCACCGTCGCTGTGTCCCACCAGAACTGCCGATCGAATATCAAATGCTTCCAGCACCTGTGGCAGTACCACCATTGCCTCATGATGCATATAGTCGGGCTGTCGGGGCAATACAGCAGCACTAGATTCGCCATAACCGCTGCGACTGTAATTAAGCATTCCCAGTCCTGTTTGTGCGGCAAGGTGGAATGGGAAATCACGCCACATTCGGACACAACCGAGCCCTTCATGCAAAAACACTAAGGTTGGCGCAGATCCGCCAGGCGCCTGCCATTGGCATTCCAGCAGGTCACCATTGATCTGGACGGTTCGAGACTGGGTTGATCCAGTCATCTTAACCACCCGCCCCACTGCAAAAGCCTCTGTCGGGCTTCAAGAACGAGCCGCACCCTGGGCCAGTTACGGATTTCGATAGTTTGCTGCCAACGCCAGCGGCAGCATCGGGCCAACAGGACTCGCACACCCATACTATTCATGAGACAAATGCGTAATACGAGACTGATCATAATAGCGTGTTGGCAATGATTGCCTACTTTTTTGAATCCATATGGTCCAACGGTAGATAAACCACCGTTATTGACTGTTCGGCCCTTCATCCGGTGCGAGGACCGAATCAGAACAATGAGAAGTATTCTTTTTGCTCCCAGTCAGTGACTTCAGAGAGGAAGCGGCCGACCTCCGCCTCTTTAAGCGTGACCAGGTAGTCGACAAAGGATTCTCCCAGAGTCTTGCGATAAAGCGCATCCGAACGAAATGCAGTAATAGCCTCCATAAGACTCCCGGGTAACGCTTCGGCCTCACTTTCATAAGGTGTCTGGGTCGCCGGCCCGGGATCCATCGCCTGATCAACACCATCAAGCCCGGCGACAACCTGCGACGCCAGATAAAGGTAAGGATTCGCAGCCGGATCACCGATACGGTTTTCTACGCGAGTACCTGGGTCACCACACCCGCCGATCACGCGAAGCATGGCACCACGATTGCCCCAACTCCAGCAAGCCCGGTCTGGAGCCAGTGTGAATGGCCGGTAACGCTTGTAACCGTTGATCGTCGGCGTCGTCAGCAAACAACCCCCTCGGGCATGCGCCAGAATGCCAGCCAGAAACTGCATACCTATTGGCGATAATGATCCACCTGGCTGTTCGGGGGTAAAAACATTATTGCCGTCAATATTATTAATGAGCGATTGATGAAGATGCCAGCCACTGGAGAGCAGATTGGGCAAAGCGGGTCGGCACATAAATGTGGCGTGATAACCGTGACGATGGCAGACCTGCTTGGCCATACTGCGGAACAGCATTGCGCTATCGGCAGTTCCCAATCCATCTTGGGGATCAAAAGTGAATTCGATTTGACTGGGTCCAAATTCGGACTCCATGGACCGTAACGGCAATCCAAGCTGGACCGCCTGCAGGCGCAACAACTCAATTACAGGCTCCAGTTCATCCAAGCGGGTCTCGGTCAGGTGCTGGCATCCTGTCGCGAGAAGCGAGGTCCTTGGGGGCATTGCGGGCTGTGTCGCATCTTCTGGGCTCATTGATGTCTCATCCAGTTTCAGGACATGAAATTCGATTTCCAGCCCGCTGCGATAGGTGTAGCCTCTGGAGGACAAACCGCCTAGAACGTCTTTACAGATCTGTCGCGTCGAAAATGGCACCGCTCGGCCATCGGAAAAATACAGGTCGCACAGCATCCAGCCAGTTCGACCAAGCCACGGCAAAACTTTAAAAGTAGTTGGATCGGGCACCATAATGATATCCCGTGCGCCGCTCATCTCAGCCAGTCCGAGACCGCCACCCTCTGACCATACTGGATAAACAGTCCGGTGAGAGGTGTCCTTAATCAGTAGTGAAGAAGCAATCGTGCAGCCGTTGCTTAGAACAGCACCGGTAGCACCTGCGACCAAACTTTTGCCGCGAAGCACGCCATGTTGATCAGCAAACGACAGCCGAAGAGTGTCGAGATCTTTTTCCGATCTCTGAGCAACTTCCCTGGCAGCGATCTGCTGCTCTTTTGAATATAAGCAAAATCGTTCAATAAAATCCTGTAGGTCGGTCGAATCAGTCATCAGCTGTCTGCTCCCGGCTCTGCTTGGTCTGTCGCTTCGGGCAGTGCGGCGTTCCAGGGGCTTGCCGCACGGCGCTCACGATCAAGGCCGATCCAGCGATCCTGCCAGCCGATACCGCTGGAGATCGCATCTACCGCCTCGGGCCCGAATCTGCCAGTTGGCGATATCGCGTGATCTAACGGGCAACCGTTCTTTTGATCAGTGATCGCCTGAAGCAGCAGTTTTCGATATTCCCGAATCGCAATATCTGTTCTACCCAGATGCTCCCGAGTACGATCCTGAATGGCACCCATCGACTCGACCGCCCACTGATCGTGAACATTAATATCGTCACCCATCCCAGTATAAGTTCGTGTACGTTGCTCTTGCGGATCATATCCGTAATCGTTTGTCTTATTCCGACGCGCCCGATAATCCGGCAACTGGTAAAGCTCCAGACGCTGGCTGCGCATCTTTTCCTGATCGACTGGCGCCTTAAAGCTTGTGAATAACGCATACCAGTAACAGTTTTTGTCGTCGATCGGCACATGCCACTGAGTAATAGTCATCTCATTACTCATCGGGATACAGATGGCCTGTGGAAACAACTGGTTGGTTATCCGGACATGCCTGTGATCATCGCCAAGATCACGCACGGTTCTTAAGCGCAGGCCGTATTTGGTCCGGTCGACTTCTATCTGGGGTCTAGCAAACTCACGCAACAGTGTTGTCATCGAAATACAATCTTCTCCAGCTGTATCCCTGAACTGTTGGCCGTAGATGAGGCCGGGATCACCTGCTTTGGAGTAACGGTGCAAAAATGAGGCGTGGACCGGATCAATACCCACTTCCAGCGCCTGCAGCCAGTTACATTCCAAGTACCCCTTGAAAGCGAAGGTGTATTCCTCCGGTGCCTCGAAGCAATCAATTTGCGGCAAGGCCGGCGCCTGCCCGCCCCCCATAAAGGCAAAAATTATTCCGTTACGTTCAATACACGGATAACCGTTCTGCTGAATATTCTTAAAGTACAAGCTGCCCTGGGGTTCACCGGGCTGTTCCAGACAGTGGCCATTCGTGTCGAAAAGCCAACCATGAAACGGGCAACGAAGACCGCCGTCTTCCAGGCGACCAAAACAAAGGTCGGCACCGCGGTGCGGGCAGTGTCGATCAATCAACCCCAGAGATCCGTGCTCATCCCGAAAAAGAACAAGCCGTTCACCCAGGACTGTTACTGCCGTCAGCGGACGCTCTCCCACCAGTTCCTCAGACAGCGCTACCGGCTGCCAGTAGCGCCGTAATATCTTGCCGGCAGGGGCCCCTGGCCCCGTTCGTGTAATCAAGTCATTTTGTTCTGCGCTCAACATTTTCTGCCATCCTGCACGGGGGTCACTTCAACCCTAAATCTTACCGCAATATTAAAAGTTACTTTCGAGTCGATCTATCCGTAGGTAGCGTACACGGGTTGTGCGCTTAGAGGCTGATGCGCTATACGCATTTAAAGACGAGGGAGTTGGTTAGGCGGTTGCGATGGAAAAGAGGTAACAACCGTCGCAACCCAGTAACAATGCTGATGTAACCCAATTCATCTGAGGCGTTACTGATAGTACTGGTTGCGAGGCAAGAAAAGCGAACGGCTGCGTCACAGATAGTGGCGTTATTCACGAATTAACTTCCTCTTGCCCTGTGCCATGCTTCGTGATCCTCTCAGATGTCGTCGTTAGGCCGCTTGCGCAATTTGAAGCGCTGAATCTTGCCGGTCGCTGTTTTCGGTAGCTCATCAGCAAACTCTATCCAGCGTGGATACTTATACGGTGCGAGACGCTGTTTGACGAAGACCTTTAGCTCCTCAACCAGGGCTGTCGACCCCACCACTCCATCTTGCAGCACAACAATAGCCTTGGGCTTAATCAAGCCCTGATTATCAGGATGGCCGACTACTGCGGCCTCAAGAACCCGCTCTTCGGATAACAAAGCACTCTCCACCTCAAAAGGCGCAACCCATATACCACCAACCTTAAGCATGTCATCCGAGCGACCGCAGTAATGGTAGTAGCCATCACTGTCGAGAAAATATTTGTCACCCGAACGGGTCCATTCCCCCTGGAAGGTACTCAAGCTTTTTGCCCGTTGATTCCAGTAACACGAGGCACTCGATGCGCCGCGAACCAGTAACTCGCCTATTTCCGAGCCACTGATATCGACATCATCTTCATCGACAATCCTCAGGTCATAACCAGGCACCGGCCTGCCCGAAGTGCCATAGCGAACGTCCTGTGGTGAGTTGCTCAAAAAAATGTGTAGCATCTCGGTACTGCCCAGCCCGTCCAGCACTGGTACACCGAAGCGCTTCTGCCACTCGTGGCCTATCTCCTCCGGTAAAGCTTCTCCTGCCGAAACACACAAGCGTAGGCTATTTGAGACTCGACTTCGGTCATTACCCGCTTCTGCCAGAATTGCACCATAGAGGGTCGGCACTCCGAAAAAAATACTGGCTTCACTTTCGCGCAAACGTTCCAGCACAGCGTCTGGTGTCGGGCGTGCAGACATTAGCACCGCAGTCGCACCGACATGCAGCGGAAAAGACATGGCGTTACCCAGGCCATAGGCAAAAAATAATTTAGCGGCCGAGAAAACCCGGTCCGCTTCAGTCAAACCCAATACACCCTTGCCATAGAGTTCTGCTGTCTGCACAAGATCGGAGTGTCGGTGTACCGCCGCCTTGGGCACACCAGTAGAGCCGGAGGTATAAAGCCAAAAGGCATTGTCATCGCAGGTGGTATCAAATGGGGTGAAAGTGTTGGACTTTGCAGCCAAGAGTGCGTCCAATGATTGACTGTCGTCACGGCTTTCCCCGGAAACCACTACATGATTCAGAAACACGCGGCTAGCCAGATTAGCGGTAAAGTGCTCAAGAAGATGGTCGCTCACAATCAATGCGCGCGAGCGACTGTCATCGAGCATATAGGCATAGTCGCTTGCGCTGAGCATGGTATTGACAGGGACTGGGATCAGCCCTGCTTTGACAGCGCCCCAAAACACAACCGGAAAATCAATCGTATCGGAAAGACATAACAACACCCGTTGCTCGGGCAGCAGGCCAAGCCCCAATAGCGCCCCAGCCGCCTGGTTGACCCGATGCGCAAGATCGGAATAGGTGTACTCGCCCTGATCATCCAAAAAAGCCAGTTTATTCGCGCGACCCTCGTCAAGATGACGATCTATAAAATGAGTCGCCGCGTTGTACTGCCGTGGCAGTTCAACTGCCACCGGTACTGTTGCACTTAAGTCCATAGTCATTCTTCCCAATGGCGCGACATCACGGTCATTTACTGGGCTCGATCTCATCAGGTGCAATCATATAAGCAGACATCAGCTGGCGAATATCTATTGGCACAGGGCTCGACTGAAGTCGCTCACCGAGACTAACCCATACCATGGTGAGGCGCGCTGTGACACAACTTTGACCCTTGTGGCTTCCTTCAATATCCAGTGTGAACGAGCCCCGCCCCAGCTTACTGACCTGCAGGGAAAAATCCAGGCTGTCTCCAAGGTGGTTGGGCCGTCGAAACTGACACTCGCTATTTACCAGTGGGACTCCAGCAGACCACTCTTCATGCAATTTCGCAAATGGGCAGCCGAGAGCCTCATCGAACCACCGTTCGACGACCTCGTTAAACATCTCGAAATACCGAGGGTAAAAAACAATGCGGGCGTAATCGACATGCCGAAAGCCCACGGTAATACTGGTCGTGAATACCACGTTACTTTTCCGAAAAAGAATCGATTCTAGCAGTCATTTTTTGACTCTCAATGGCCATAGCATTTGACTAAGTGGCCTACTCATAACGGGGTCACGACCTGTCGAATCTCGCATTGAAAGATTCCTTTCAAAAGGCCAAATCAAAGCCCGGCTTGTGCTTGGGCTCACACTGATGTCTCACGACATCCCAAGCACAAGCAAAAGACCTTCATGGGTTTTGGTTTGCGCCACTGCGATAGAATCATTAAAATACCGACCAGTCGGTATGTTTATGAAAGAAAAACACACTATGCATCGTACAGCTGCTCGAATCCTTAAGATCGCGCGTGAGCAGTTTCTAGCCCAAAGTTACGCAGATGTAACCATGGACCAGATCGCTGGGGCAGCCAAGGTTACCAAAGGCGGTCTATATCATCACTTTGCTGGCAAGGAAGCGCTGTACCTTGTAATGATGCAGGCTGACCTGTCAGAAAAAAATCAGCTATTCAACAAAGCGGTGGTTATGGAGGGTTCCTGCCGTCAGCGCCTTGAGACCCTGGCCCGCTCGTTTCTGGCTTTGCCGGCCCAACAAAGGCGCCTCGCCGGCCTGATCCGCCGAGACATAAACACGCTCAGCGAGGGAGCGAGGCAACAATTGATGCGCTGCTACCAGAGCGCCCTGCCCGACCAGGTGCGCTCGATTATTGAGCATGGTATCCGCGCCCGGGAAATACGTCCGATCGATGCACGCCTGGCGTCATTTTGTTTTATTAGCTTGGTCGAGCATTGTGTCAGCCACCACGGTGAACGCGTATTGCCAACCGAGGCGCAAAAAGTCTCGTTTGTTCTGGATCTGTTTTTCACCGGTGTAACGGATAAGACCGGGATTACCGTTGAACAGGAAACATCATAACAATGCAAATAAACTTTGAAACTGACCCATCGCGCTACCGTCACTGGCGCATTGAAATTGATGATACGGTTGCTCAGTTAATCCTCGACGTCACCGAGGATGCCGGCTTGTTTGCCGGTTACGATCTGAAACTAAATTCTTACGATCTTGGTGTTGATATCGAACTGCATGATGCGGTGCAACGGTTGCGCTTCGAATATCCCGAGGTACATACAGTTGTATTACGCTCTGGAAAAGAACGGGTTTTTTGCGCCGGGGCCAACATCCGCATGCTCGCAGGCGCCAAGCATGGGTACAAAATCAATTTCTGTAAATTTACCAACGAGACCCGAAACGCCATAGAAGAAGCGGGCCGCGAATCCCGGCAAAAATACATCAGCGTGATCGAAGGCGTTTGCGCTGGTGGTGGATACGAACTGGCACTGGCGACTGATTATATTATCCTGGTAGACGATGGCTCAGCGGCAGTTTCGCTCCCTGAGGTTCCACTGCTCGCAGTCCTGCCAGGAACCGGGGGGTTGACCCGACTGACCGATAAGCGCCGGGTCCGCCGTGACCGGGCAGATGTTTTCGCCACCCTGACGGAAGGTTTTAAAGGGTCTCGGGCTGTTGAGTGGGGTCTGGTTGACCAAGCGGTTGTCTCATCGGACCTGGATAACGCCGTCACCGAGGTGGTACAGCAACTGGCAACGCAAACCGATCCCAGACCCGCCACCACCGGAATTGCGCTGTTGCCATTGCAGCGGACTATCGAACACGACAGTCTGCGCTACAGCACCTTGACAGCAACTGTAGACCGAAAAGCGGCCACTGCAACGATAATGCTGCATGGGCCAGACACCCCGGCACCCGACACGGCTGATGACCTGATCGCACAAGGCGATCAGGCCTGGTTGCTGCGTTGCGCGCGGGAGCTCGATGATTGTCTGCTTCATTTCCGATTTAATGAACCCGAGATCGGAGTTCTGGTATTTCGCAGCACTGGACAAACTGAACAAGTACTCTCACATGATCGTTTTCTTAGAATGCACTCCGATCATTGGCTGACTTCTGAGATTCGCCTGTACTGGAAGCGCGTATTGAAACGACTCGACCTGACTGGACGCTCACTGGTGGCTCTTGTGAGCCCCGGTAGCTGCTTTGTCGGACTGCTGGCAGAAATCGTTCTGGCCTGTGATCGCAGCTATATCATGGTCGATGAGGATGGCGAATACCCGCTGCCAGCTGCCCTTTGCATTACCGAAACGAATTTTCAGTCACTGCCGATGAGTAATGATCTGTCCCGTCTGCAGACCCGCTTTTTAGGCAATGATGATGCGCTGCAGAGGATTCAACCCTATCTGGATCAGTTGATCAGCGCCAAGAAATGTGAAGAACTGGGCCTGGTCACCTTTGCTCTGGACGAGTCCGACTGGGAAGACGAGATCCGAATTTTTCTCGAAGAACGCGCCGCTTTCTCACCGGATGCCCTAACCGCCATGGAAGCCAATCTTCGCTTCGCCGGGCCAGAAACCATGGAAACAAAAATCTTCGGACGCTTAAGCGCCTGGCAGAACTGGGTTTTTCAAAGGCCCAACGCCGCAGGGGAAAGCGGCGCTCTGCGCCGCTACGGCAGCGGACAAAAAGGCTTTTTCGACAAGGCGCGGACTTAATCTGATGACACCGTGTAAATGCCCTGATGGAGACCATCGCGATGAGTGAATCCAGCCATGTCGCCTACGACACCATTATCCCGAACAACGTGGGACTCGCCTCTGATCGCAAAGTCCTAAAGGCGCTAGAGAAATGGCATCCTGAATTTCTGGACTGGTGGAAATCAATGGGGCCAGATGGATTTCAAGAATCCCCTGTATATCTGCGCACTGCAATCAGCGTTGAGCGTGAAGGTTGGGCCCAATTCGGTTATGTCAAAATGCCAGAGTATCGCTGGGGTATCCTGCTGGCACCACAGGTAGAAAACCGCACAATTGGGTTCGGTGAATATCAAGGAGAACCGGTTTGGCAAGAGGTGCCAGGCGAGTACCGTGCACTGTTGCGCCGCCTGATTGTAATCCAGGGTGATACCGAGCCGGCATCGGTAGAACAGCAAAGGTTTCTGGGAAAAACCGCGCCTTCTTTATACGACATGCGAAACGCCTTTCAGGTTAACGTCGAGGAAGCGCGACATCTCTGGGCTATGGTGTACCTGCTGCAAAAGTATTTTGGCCGCGATGGCCGTGAAGAGGCGCAGGAACTTCTGCGCCGTCGATCGGGAGATCCTGATGCGCCACGACTGCTGGGGGCCTTCAATGAAGAAACACCAGATTGGCTTTCCTTCTTCATGTTCACATTTTTTACCGACCGTGACGGCAAAATGCAGCTCGAAAGTCTGGCTCAATCCGGATTTGATCCGCTGTCACGCACCACCCGGTTTATGCTGACCGAGGAAGCCCATCATATGTACGTGGGCCAAAGCGGTATCGCCCGGGTTCTCCAACGCACCTGCCAGATCATGGCAAAGAACCAGATAGATGACCCATTTCGGATAGATGAAATCAGAGAGTTAGGCGCGATTGACCTGCCCCTGATACAGCGTAAAGTGAACTTTCACTTCTCAGTTTCGCTTGATCTGTTCGGCTCTGAGATATCGACCAACGCCGCCAACTTTTTTGACTCGGGCCTTAAGGGGCGCTACAAGGAACTCGATATCGATGATGACCATCGGCTCGTCGGTGGCCTGTATCCGGTGCTCAAAGTTATAGATGGGCGTATTCAAAGCATTGACTCGCCAGCATTACCCGCTCTTAACATGCGTCTGCGTGACGATTATGTTCGCGAATGCGCCCGTGGAGTCGAAAGATGGAACCTGGTGATGGCCAAGGCCGGCATAGAGTTCAAGCTGAAACTGCCGCACGTTGCTTTTAATCGGGCAATCGGTGAATTTGCCTCAGTCGAGGCCTCGCCAGAAGGTCATCTTATGCAACGAAAAGAGTGGCAACAGCAACGCGACCACTACCTGCCCACCACGGACGATGCTGACTTCTTGCAATCTTTAATGCAACCGCTGCATCAACCTGGCCAATACGCATCATGGATCGCACCGCCGACCCGCTCAATCGACAACCAGCCGGACGATTTCGAATACGTCAGGATCCCGGGATAACTTGCTGGTACCTGGCGTTTTACCTGGATCTACAAAGTCGCTATGGTGAAAACCTCACAGTACTTCTTTGGTGCTCGATAAAACGATTGCGCGACAATAATTGGACTTAGAGGAACTGACGCAATGGATCAGGCAAAGGAAGCTGCGAAGACAGTCGTTATCGGTGCCGGCATGGTCGGCGTCTGCTGTGCTTTGTATCTCCAACGCGCAGGTCACCGGGTCATATTGGTGGATGCCAGCGAACCGGGTAGTGGCGCCAGTTACGGCAATGCAGCCACCTTTGCCAGTTATGCCTGTATTCCCGTTAATCATCCTAAGCTACTTATGGCACTACCGGCTCTGCTGTGGGGGTTTGCCAGGCCACTATCCATTTCTTTAACCTATATGCCGACGATGCTGCCCTGGCTGCTCTCGTTTTTGCGCCACTGCCGGCGCACTGAGGTCAACCACATCATCAGGGCGCTGGGTGTTCTGCTAGCGCATGCCGAGGATGCGGCAATGACTTTGTTTCGCGGTGCTGATGCGCTCAACCTGATCCGGCGCAACGGTACGATCTACCTGTATTCAAGCGCAAAAAGCTTGGCTGGTGCCCAGGACGATATTAAACGACGGCGCGAGCAGGGTGTCGCAATCACAGAACTTGATATCAATGATATTCAGGACCTTGAGCCCCAGTTAGCCTCGGTATTCGCTGGAGGTATTCTCTACGATGACGGCTTTCAACTATTGGACCCACAACAAATCATCTTGAAAATGGTCGAACAATTCGCTGCCGATGGTGGCCAAGTACTGCGTGAGAAAGTGACCTCCCTGGCCCGCAATGACTCGGGTGATATAAAGGTCATCGGCGGTTCAAGGTCGATCAGAGCTCAACAAGTAGTGCTGGCAGCCGGCGCGCAGTCACAAACTATCAGCAGTGAGCTCATCGACCCGCTACCGCTGGATACGGAAAGAGGCTATCACGTCATGTTTCCAGATAGCGCTACATTGCTGAACCGGCCGGTTGGGCTGGCAGATGCTGGTCTTTACCTGTCACCACTTAACTTTGGCCTGCGGGCGGCAGGAACCGTTGAGCTTGCCGGTTTGAATGCCCCACCAAACCCAGCCCGGCTGGCATACATTGAGCGATGGGTCCATCATGTTTTACCTCAAGTTGGACAGCGCGGGGATACCTGGTTGGGTTTTCGGCCTACTCTGCCCGATAGCCTGCCGGTGATCGGCCGTTCTTCACGACATCCGGGGCTGATCTATGCGTTCGGCCACCACCATATCGGCATAACACTCGGCGGCATTACTGGCAAACTCGTCCAGCAGATCATCGATGGACACCCGCCCACCGTGGATCTTACGCCATACCGCCCGGAACGATTTGCGCGCTAGGCTAGCAGGTCAAATACGGCATGCAGGTACATCTGCGTCGCCCGGGTCAACTGCTCAATCTCGACGTACTCATTAAGCGAGTGCGCCTGAACTAGAGAGCCAGGGCCACAGACCACAGCCGGGCTACCCAGATTAGGTGCATCAGTTGCCCCGGGGAAAGCCGACGCCTGTGCCGGCGATCCAGTAAGTAATTGCGACGATGCGAGTAACGAGCGCACGACTGGGGAGTCCAGCGGAATATCATTGGCCGGGATATCCCATGAGGGCTCGCTGATCTCGTAGCGAAACCCTGGATCATCCACCTTTAACGATTCCAGTCGATTGTCGATGTCACGGCGTACACTTTCCGCACTATCGCCAGGAAGCAGGCGACGATCGATTTCAAGTTCACAAAAATCTGGTACTGCGCTAACGAGATCACCGCCGCGGATCACACCTGGACTGTAACGCCCATGACCACATAAAGGATGGGGCTTCCGGGATGAAAGTTCTACGTTGTAATCAGATAACGCTGTGACAACCCGGGCCATACGTTCAATCGCATTTTCTCCCTGTTCGGGGATACTGGAGTGCACTGCCTTACCAAAGGTGCGGATAAACAGGCCATGCTGCCCTTTATGTGCGGGACACACAGCAAGGTCTGAGGGTTCACCAATGATGCACTGGTCTGCCATCGGTCCATTACAGCCAATTTCACGCGAACCGATCATCTGCCACTCTTCGTCGGCCACGCCACACAATATCAATGTACCCTGGAGTTGTACATCTGCCTCCTGCAACAGGCGTACCACTTCAAGATAACAAGCCAATCCCGCTTTCATGTCACAGGAGCCGCGCCCGTAGATACGGCCATCCGCTTCGCGTGCACTGTAGGCTTGCTCATAGCCCTCGGCCGGCACAGTATCTAGATGTCCACACAGCATCAGTGATGGCCGCTCGCCAATCCCTTGACGCATGCCAAAAACATTGGGACGCCCAGGCGCCGCATCACGAGAGGAAACGGCCATACCAAGTTGGCTCATCTGCTCCAGGTAATACTCACCAATCTCCTTTTCGCGATGGCCAGGGCGGGGCTCACCAGCCATTGGATTCTGGCTTGGAATGGCAATCATTTCCTTGAGTCGATCTTTAATCGACTCGATCGATAACGATCTGGACAGACTATTCAACTGCTCGATAACCTGGTCATTCATAAATCTTTTCCCTTGACTGTGCTTAGCAATATATCCTTAACAACAACAACTGGGGATCATATCAACATAACCCCACCACCCGGGGCCGGTGCTACACTCGCCGTCCCTTCAACCTCACCTGGAGACTTGGATGGCCTACCTTGCGGATTACGGTCTCTTTCTTGCTAAATCACTGACTATTGTTCTTGCTGTAATCGGCGTCATTGGCGCCGTGGTAGGTATTGCGATCCGCAATCGACACACATCGCCCGAGCAGATTGATGTAAAACGGATTAATGATCGCTACCGCGATATGGCCAACGCCATCGAATTCGCCACTCTAAGCCCTGAGCAGGCGAAAAAAAAGCAAAAATCTACTAAAAAAGAACTCAAAACAAAGGCCAAGGCAGAAAAGCGAAAACCCCCCGAACCACGAAAACGGGTGTTCGTCCTCAACTTTCACGGTGATATCCGTGCCAGTGAAGTGGGACTTCTTCGCGAAGAAATTACCGCAATACTATTAGGCGCTCGCGATGGAGATCAAGTTGTTATCCGGCTCGAAAGTGCTGGCGGTATGGTTCATGCCTACGGTTTGGCTGCTTCTCAGATTTGCCGGTTACGCGAGGCTGGCGTCGAGGTAACCGTCGCGGTCGACAAAGTCGCTGCGAGCGGTGGATACCTCATGGCCTGTGTTGCAGACCGGATTCTGGCTGCGCCGTTTGCTGTGATTGGCTCTATTGGTGTGGTCGCCGAGATTCCCAACTTCAACCGCTTATTGAAAAAGCACGACGTTGACTATGAACAGATATCGGCTGGTGAATTTAAGCGAACCATTACCATGCTCGGCGAGACGACCGACCGGGCTCGGGCTAAAGTTAAAGAAGAAGTCGAACAAACCCACACCTTGTTCAAGGATTTCGTCAAGCAACAACGACCTGTCGTCGACCTTGATGCTGTCGCTACCGGCGAACACTGGCTAGGCACCCGGGCCCATACACTAAAGCTGGTAGATGAAATTCGCACCAGCGATGATTACCTGATGGCTCTTCGAGAAACCGCCGATATCTTTGAGGTGGAGTACAGTATCAAAAAGAAAATATTTGATCGACTCTCTGGACTGATCGGCCGTCTGCGAGGTGGCAGTCTATTGAGCCAGGATTCACAATCAATGACCCACCTGACCTAAGCCCACTTCTGGCATTGAAATAACCATACAAACGAAGTAAGAAAATGATCTATCAGTTAGGAGCCTACGTGCCGACAATCGCCGATGATGCCTACGTAGCACCAAGTGCCGACGTCATCGGTTCGGTTGACCTGGGGTCACAATCCAGCATCTGGTTCGGTGCTGTACTACGGGGCGACAACGACCAAATCGTGGTTGGCGCTCGCACCAATATCCAGGACAACACTGTAATTCATGTGGATGCCGGGGTACCTGTCATCATCGGAACCGACGTATCTGTCGGCCACAGCGCCGTCATCCACGGCTGCACCATTGCCAACAATGCACTGATTGGAAACGGCGCCGTGATACTTGATTTTGCCCAGATCGGATCAGACAGTCTGGTTGGAGCTAATGCATTGGTTACAGAACGTAAAACTTTCCCACCCCGATCACTGATCGTGGGGTCGCCCGCACGCTTGGTTCGGGAACTTACCGATGCGGAAGTTCAACGTCTTCGCGATAACGTTCAAAGCTATATAAACAAGGCTAAGCGCTACCGAACTGATCTTCAGCCCGTCGGCTAGTGCAAACTGAAACCCTGGCAATCCCATGACATAGGAACGAGACGGGATATGAGAATAGGCTTTATCGGACTCGGTAACGTTGGCGGCAAGCTTGCCGGAAGTATCTTGCGTAATGGCTTCGACCTAACGGTACGAGATCTGGACTCAGAACTGGAGCGCTCGTTCGCTCGAAAAGGTGCGACTATCGGAGAAAGCCCGGCGCAAATCGCGCGTAACGTCGATATTCTAATCACGTGTCTACCCAATCCAGCGGCAAGCGCCAAGGTCATGGAAGGGGAAGATGGGGTTCTAAGCACAATAGGTTCCGGCACGATCTGGGCTGAAATGAGCACTACAGACGAGCGCGAAGTACGCCGGCTCGGTGAACAGGTCATGGCGGCGGGCGGTGAACCAATTGATTGCCCGGTCTCCGGTGGATGTCACCGGGCAGCTACGGGAAACATATCTATATTTGCTGGGACCGAGCGCTCTACTTTTGACAAGGCCCTGCCCGTACTCACGACTCTCGGTCGGCAAGTCCTACACACGGGTCCCCTGGGCTCTGCGTCGATATTGAAGGTTCTCACAAACTATCTTGCCTCGGTAAATCTCGCCGCCCTGGCCGAGGCCCTGATGACCGCTCATCGGGCTGGGATGGATCTCAACACCACTTACGAGGCAATCCGTATCTCATCAGGAAACTCCTTTGTGCATGAAACTGAAAGCCAAGTGATTCTGAACGGGAGTCGAGATGTCAACTTCACTATGGACCTGGTTGTAAAAGATCTGTCATTGTTCCAGGCGATTTCAGACCGGGCCGATGTGCCGCTCGAAATATCCCCTCTACTGCTTAAGATCTTTAAGGATGGGCGAGACCGTTACGGCGGGCGCGAGTGGTCAACTAATATTGTTCGACGCTTGGAAGAAGCCTGTGGTGATCAACTGCGGGCGCCAGGGTTCCCTGCTGAACTCGTGGATGACGAACCGGAAAGCCCCGGCTACGAGGTTGTGCCAAACAAAAACTGAATGCAGGATTTACACCACATTGTCACCTGCTGGGTTTTGGTTACGACATAGACATGCTGCACTGCAACATGTCATACTGTTAACCGACGATGCTTCACCTGCCCTCTCCAGACGCGGCCCAAACATGGTGCCAGCAGCAACGCAGCAATGGGCGGACCATCGGCTTTGTACCAACCATGGGATCGCTGCATCGAGGCCACCTATCCTTGGTCAAGCGCGCCTGCAGCGAAAATGAGACCTGTTGCGTCAGCATCTTTGTAAACCCGCTGCAGTTCGAGGACTCGAAAGATTACAACGCTTATCCCCGAAACCTTGAGGCTGACCTCACCACGCTCGAGCACCAAGGATGCACCATGGCCTTTGTCGGCAGTCTTGGGCAATTTTTCCCCGAGATCACCAATCCGCAGGAAATCAAAACGCTTGGCGCTGGTCGATACGGGAGAGGACTTGAAGGCATCTTTCGGCCCGGCCATCTCGACGGCGTACGAACCATTATCGATCGACTGTTTCGCATCGTGGGGCCAGTCAACGCCTACTTTGGAGAAAAGGATTTTCAGCAAACTCTGGTCGTCTCTGATCTGGCTGCACAGATGGGCTATCCGCAGATAGTAGTATGTCCTACGATTCGCGACCAATCCGGGCTTGCCCTGTCATCACGTAATGCTCTCTTGAGTTCGCCCCAGAAAAAACAGGCTCACAGCATTTACCAGGCCCTGCTGGCAGCACACCAAATCTGGACAACAGGCGAACGCCGACCAGAGACACTGGCCAGCACCATGATGGAGATCTTGAAAAACACTGACCTTGCTATCGAATATGCCGAGGTCCGTGACCCAACCGCATGGACCGAAACCATACCAAAAACCCCTTTGCAACAAGCCCAGGCGTTGATCGCAGCGCGCATCGGGGGGGTACGCCTGATTGATACCCTGCGGCTGGACTCCCGCCATGCCAACGAGGCAATCGCGGTAGCGCAAGCAAGCTCTGCTGGCCGTTAACTTTATGGCTTCGGCCAACGCCTGGCGCGTGGGATCAGTGCTCCCCGCCGGCTTTAAAGTTGAACACAGCTCCTTCCTTGATGCCTGATGGCCATCGGCTGGTGACCGTTTTCATCCGGGTATAAAAACGCACACCCTCGGGGCCGTGCATATAGTGATCGCCAAATAATGAACGCTTCCATCCACCGAAACTGTGAAAAGCCAGTGGCACGGGAATGGGCACATTAACCCCGACCATGCCAATTTGTGCCCGATGGCCAAAATCACGGGCGGCATCACCGTCACGGGTAAAAATGGCAGTCCCGTTACCGTACTCGTGATCATTAACCAGTGTGAGCGCCTCTTCGTAGCTACTCACACGTACGACTGAAAGCACCGGCCCAAAAATCTCGTCGCGATAAATATCCATCTGTGGGGTAACCTGATCGAATATCGTGGCGCCGACAAAGCAGCCGGACTCGTACCCCGGTACAGCAACCTCACGGCCATCCACGACCAATTCAGCCCCTTCTTCGACACCGCGATCGATATACCCTTTGATTCGATCCCGTGCATCAGGCGTAATCACAGGACCCATTTCGACTCCTTCTTGATCGTAGGCGCCGATCTTGAGTGTTTGGATGCGCGGGACCAACTGCTCCATCATCCGATCTGCGGTGTCGTCCCCAACCGCGACTATCACTGAGATCGCCATGCACCGCTCGCCGGCAGAACCATAGGCCGCACCCATTACGGCGTCTACCACCTGCCCCATATCAGCATCCGGCATCACCACCATGTGGTTCTTTGCACCACAAAGCGCCTGAACCCGTTTTCCATGGGCACAACCCGTCTGGTAGATGTACTCTCCTACTGTCGTTGATCCCACAAAGCTGACTGCCTGAACAGTTGGATCGGAAAGCAGTACATCAACGGCTTCCTTATCGCCATTCACGACATTGAGAACGCCATCTGGCAAACCTGCCTCGGTCATCAGCTGGGCCATGAAGCCCGCACAGGAAGGATCACGCTCGGAAGGCTTGAGGATAAAAGTATTGCCACAAGCGATAGCGACAGGAAACATCCACATCGGCACCATGGCCGGGAAGTTGAACGGCGTGATGCCCGCGACGACTCCCAAAGGCTGGCGCATACTCCACGAATCCACCCCATTGGCCACTGCCTCGCTGAACTCTCCCTTGAGCATCTGCGGAATACCGCAGGCAAACTCGACGACTTCCAGCCCACGGGTGATTGATCCCTTGGCGTCGTCGACAGTCTTGCCATGCTCAGATGACAGCAGCGCTGCCATTTCATCTATATTCTGAATCAGCAATTCACGATAACGGTACAGCACCTGTACCCGCCGGGCCGGGGGCATCTGCGCCCAATCCGGGAATGCCTGTGAGGCATTTGCGATTGCGGCACGCGCTTCATCAGCGCTGGCCAGAGCGACCGTGCGAACCACCTTTCCCGTCGCTGGGTTATATATGTCACCGAAACGATTACTCACTCCGGCGACTGGTCGACCACCTACATAATGCCCGACTACCTGTTTTACCGCTGCATCCATCTTCTGACTCCTATGATCGCTTGATGTCTCTTGAGACCTTATCAACTCAAACACCATCTACAATAATTGATTATCTTCTTTAGCTTGAAGTTTGACATACAATGTTAACTCCATAATGACAAATAATTTACATTTTGTATTTGTCGTACAGCGAGATTCATTGCGTGTTGTTGCTAACGATTCTGTCCATTGTCGATATTCCAGAAGATCATAACAAGTTCGGCACTTTCCTTCGGGCAATCTGCAATCTTGAGATCGTCCCTATTACGCTTTGATCACATTGAACGTAAGTCCGGGTTTTGCCCGATCAGCAAAAACTCATCGATTATGGTCGACTCAGTAAAACGGATCTTGACCGTGCCCAGACCAGGGGCGGAAAAATCCTCATGCCCAATGGCAGAACTGGGAATTGTGAGGATTTCGTACCTCGCGTGCCAATGAAGGACACGCTGCGGCCCCACGCTGGCGAGCGTTTTAAGGCATGATTAACGGCGTCTTGTTGATCCTGTATCACCAAGGCAGAATGTCCTCGTGCGACCGCCCATCCCACGACTGAATCCCATGGCCAACGGCCACAATGGAGAACCGCAATGAACGCCCGAATTACCGACATTCATAAAAAAGACATCGCCCACGCCCTGCACCCTTATACCAACCTGGCCGCCCACGAAGAACAAGGCCCGCTGGTCATTACCCGCGGAGAAGGAGTGTACGTCTGGGATGACCAGAATAATCGCTATCTGGAAGGGCTTGCAGGCCTGTGGTGTGTATCGCTTGGATTCTCTGAGGAACGATTGGCAAAGGCCGCGGCAGACCAATTTGCCGCACTGCCCTATTCACACACATTTGCCCACCGCTCCACCGAGCCGGTGATAGCGCTTTCGGAAAAACTGATCGAGATAGCGCCTGAGCCCATGACCCGGGCCTTTTTTCTAAATTCCGGGTCCGAGGCGATCGATGCCATGATCCGCTTCACCTGGTACTACAACAACGGCCGTGGATTGCCAAAGAAAAAGAAAATCATCTCCCGAAAACGAGGCTATCACGGTGTAACGGTCGCCGGCGGCAGCCTTACTGCCATTCCGCTGATGCAGAACGACTTTGATTTACCCCTGGAACGAATGATCCACACCGACCCCGCCGGCTATTACCGCTACGGCCAATCTGGTGAATCCGAGGAAGCTTTTGCCAGTCGCCTTGCTGACAATCTTGAACAACTTATCATCAATGAAGGTCCAGACACAGTCGCCGCCTTCGTCGCCGAACCGGTGATGGGTGCTGGCGGTGTCATGCTGCCACCGGCCACCTACTTCGAAAAAATTCAGGTGGTGCTGGACAAATATGACGTGCTGATGGTGGCAGATGAAGTCATCTGCGGATTTGGCCGCACCGGCAACATGTGGGGCTCGCAGACCTACGATATCCGCCCGGATATGGTCACCTGTGCCAAACAACTCTCATCAGGCTATCTACCCATATCGGCGCTCATGATTTCTGACAAGGTGTATGAAGTACTCAAGGCGCAAAGCCGCAAACACGGTGCACTCGGTATGGGCTACACCTATGGCGGGCATCCGGTATCTTGCGCAGTAGCACTCGAGACACTGAAAATCTATGAGGAACGCGATACAGTCGGACATGTTCGTAGTGTCGCACCTCGGTTTCAGGAAAGACTGGCGCAACTCGGCAGTAGCACCTTGGTCGGTGAAGCACGCGGCGTCGGCCTGATCGGTGCATTGGAACTGGTGATGGATAAGAACTCGGCAAAGCAGTATCCAGCCGAAGTCAAAGCAGGCGCAACACTCGTCGCCCGGGCGCAGGCTCGGGGGCTTATTGTTCGTGCCTTGCCTGGCGATGTCATCGGCATCTGCCCGCCATTGATCATTACCGAAACGCAAATAGACGAACTCTTCGACTCGCTGGCTGAGGCCGTCAGTGAAACTGAAGGCCTGTTGCGGCGCGCTGCCTAAAAGTGTCAATCAAAACACGGCTACTGAAGCGCGGCGTCTTAGGGGTCGCGGGTATTCTTGGGTGGCTGGCGACCGCTCTGCCGGCATCGGCAGAGCCCTCTATCGGCGCGTGGTTAAGTTCGACAGTTGAAAATGGAGTGCCGGTGCAAACCGATACTTTGCGTTTTGGCTGCAACGACAAGATCTATGCGGTGATTGACCTGGCTGATCTTTCTGATGGCAGTCATCAGCTACAGGTCGACTGGACAGATCCCACAGGCAAAACGCGCGAACACATTGATTACCCATTGCACAACGGCGATACCACTCGGATTACGGTGTGGTTGCAACTGCATCCGCCTAAAGGCGCCGCGCTTTTCAGTTTCTTCAACCCAGCCATCGGGATGGACGATTTTATAGGCACTTGGCAAGTCGACATTAACCTTGATAGCAAAACCCGCCTAAATCAGACTTTCGAGGTACTCTGCTAAACGAGTCACCTGATATATTGAGGTCGGAACTGACCGTCATCGCGAGCAAGCTGCGGCGCAAATAGCGTACTTCGATTGACTATGCCTTCGAATCCACCGCAGCGGCCGGCATTGTGCTGGTTAAGATGAGTGAGACTCTGAAGTCGGTTGAACTGGATACTCCGGTGCCGTGGAAAAGCGCCGATGGAAAAGTCAGCAGCACCTGGACAGTGACAGAAAACTACAGCAATAACGATTTGGTCTGTCGGTGACTAACCATCGAAACTACGATGGATAGCGAAGCCACATCCCGTCACCTTGGGTTTTGCAAAGTTGACCGGGCGTGGCTTGTCGAAATCGATTGAGCCTCGTTGTTATCCTTTTTGGCGAACTAGTGGGCCGCACTCATCAGACGATAAGGCCTCTTTTCTACAACCTTCAATATTCTAAGTTATAAAAATAATGAGCTTTTTGACGATATTCGCTCTTTTTTGCTTGAGTACTATAGCCTTGGCAGAGGACGCGGGCGACGTAGATCGTATCGATGAAACCCATGCACAATGGTCTGAGTGGGTGACTGATACTGCACACCAGATTGACATTTTTTTCTCTAATGAAAATGCAGACAAAGAGGTCCAGAAAACCCGCCTTCGTGTATTTGTCCGTGTTCGCTATGATGGCAATGAGGGCACCAAAGTCAGTCCCGGCATACGCGCAAAGATATCCCTGCCCAGCGTCGAAAACCGACTGCACTTGATGCTGGGTGACGATGAAGATGAAACCCGGGTGGATGACATAGACGACAAACAACAAAATATCAGCCTGCAATTCAAGCCACGAGCAGATAGACCTTGGCAACAGCTTCGCTATGACATCGGCATCAGACGGCGTGATGGAAAATACCAGCCCTATGGCCGAATTCGTCATAGCAAGACTCTTCAAACCAAAAGTCCCTGGGTTCCCCAAATCAGCAATTCGTTTTACTACTTCACTAAAAGCAATTTTGAATACCGTGGTGAAGCAAGTTTCGACCGCGTCCTAAGCCCAAAATTGTTTTTTCGCCCGACCTCAGTATTGCGCTGGTATCAAAATAATTCGGACCAGTGCGATGATGGCTGGTGTTTAGACCAATATTTCAGCCTGTACGAGAAACTACGCCGATCCCGATCCCAAGCCATCGCCTACGATGCTGAGATCTACCTTCGCGACAAACCCCAGTTCACAATACACGACGCGGTCTTCAAAGCCCGCTACCGGCGCATGACCAGCAAAGAGTGGCTTTTCTGGGAGATCGAGCCCGCGATTCATTTCCCCGATGAATACGATCACGAGCCCACTTTCCGACTCACTTTTCGAATCGAGGGTGTTTTTGGACATAACGACAGAGTCGACATTAATCAGGACTTCATTCCGGTGGAGCCTCCTTGGGAAGCTGAAAACCCGTAATTAAGTCAACTCGCCGGATCAGATTCGAACTGGTTCTCGAAATACAGTTTGTAGGCAATGAAATACTTGTTGATATTGCGCACATAATCAACCGTTTCACGTCCGATCTTCTCGGCTGCCAGTACCTCCACGTTGCCAAACCAGATGTTCGGATCAAACCCACGATCAGCAGATAGTTTGCGCAACCGGCGAATACGATTAGGTCCCGCATTATACGAAGCCCAAGAAAAATCCATCTTTGCAGCGGCAGATATTTCCTCTTTATCAAAGTAACGGTCGCGCAGAAAAGCCATGTATTTGGCGCCCGCATGAATATTGTTTTCAAGGGTTTCGATATTGGCGATTCCTACATTCTTATCAGCGGCAGTACTTGGCAGCAGCTGCACGATACCAACAGCCCCGGCTGAACTACGCATGGCCTGGTTCAGTTTGGATTCCTGGTAGCCCTGGGCAACAAGCTTGAGCCAGTCTATATGGTACTTCGCCCCGTAAAGTTCGAATAATCGCCGCAGTTCTTTGAGCCGCTGTCGATCTGCCTGTGATAGCGGGTTCGTAATCCAGCGATTTTTCTTGTAGTAACGTGTAAATAGAATATTTCCGAGCAGTGAGCCCTTGCGATTTTCTGCAACAAATTTATTCAGACTGGCCAGTAGCTTGGGGCTATCCGGGCGGACCGCCCAGGCGATCTTGCCATCGATATTAATGGCTACATCGGAGTGAACTTTTATATTTGGCAGCAACTTTGACCAAGCCTGGGCAATATGCTTATCAGCAACAGTCATATCGACAGCGCCTGAATGGACAAGTTCAAGAATATCTTCGGTAGCCAGCTCCTTGGCGGCCTCAATGATCTGCACCGCGGGAAGTGATTTACTCTCTAAAAGCCTATTTACAGATCTCAGATGGGAGACATAACTGGAACCTTTCCTTACCACTACTTGCTTAGCTGAGAGGTCTGACAACGACGTGAGGACCTCACCATTACCACGCCCTACCATGACTTCATCCACATTCTTGATGTAAGGATCGGTGAATACCACACGGCCGGATCTCTCGGGCGTTACAGTTAATCCCGCTGCTGCGATGTCACCCCGCCCGGCATTCAAGTCAGCCAGCAAGTTGTCAAACCTCACTGGAATGAAAACCAGTTTGACCTTTTGATCAGGCGAATCAATGCCAAGATTGAGTTGTTTTTCATATTCCATCATCAGGTCATACTCAAATCCGCGTGGCATTCCCTGGTGAAAAAAGAAATTCGTCCGACTATAAGTAACCAGAACCCGTAGAAAGCGCCTCTTGCGAATGCTGTCGAGATCTCCAAAGTTAATACGTTGCGCCCTTTCCAGAAGAGAATCTGAGACGGGTGACGCATCCGGGTCCTGGTTCTGAGTTACGGGCCGAGATACACCTGCTGGAGCCAGCTGCAATTGCATCCGCAGGTCAAAGGCTAGGCTATCTGACCTCTCACTTTTGTGACTTTGCTGACTGACTTCTTTTAGATCTGAAACAACTACTTTAGTTAATTCAGATGCATCCTCGGAACAACCAGCCAAAAAGAGTGCAGCCAAAAGGCAGCCCAGCATCCAGGTGGTGGTATCCAATTTCAAAGCCTGTCCCGATGGAACTGCAGTTCGCATTATCGAGTCTTGGCCTATACCTCAAACCCGAGGATATCAGTCAAGGCTCCGTGAGGCCTCGCACAGGTTTGTCAGTTTTGCCCGTGCCAACTCACGACCCAACAGGCCAAGTCCACAATCTGGGGCTGCCAGTAACCGATCTGGATCGATATGCGCCAGGGCTAGCTGCAATCGACCTCGAATTTCCTCAACCGACTCTACAGTGCTTTTTGCGACAGTCACAACACCCAGTATGACTGAGGTGTTGTTAAATTTTTCCAGCAAACCCAGATCATTGTGCCGATGCGCATCCTCGAGCGATACCGAGTCGATTGAGGAATCCTCAATAGCCCCAGCCAGTTCGGCATAACTGTGTGGGTCAGCCTTGGGGTAATCAGGATTATCCAGGCGATCGGGATAACCGCAACACATATGCACAGTTCGAATCACATTCTTGGGACACTTGTAAAACGCGCGCTCAAGATTTTCGAACCCGTAATCCAGGGCGGGGCCAGGTTTACGGGCAAAAAGGGGTTCGTCGATCTGGATATGACAACAACCTGCTTGGGCAAGATTCAACACTTCAACGTTGAGGGCATCAGCGAGGTCGGCGCCTCGACGCGCGGGATCATCGTAGAAGCTGTCAGCGGTAGTATCACCGATAGTCATCGGCCCAGGCATGGTCATCTTTACTGGCCTGTCTGTGAGTTCCTGAGCACGCTGCCAATCATGTACCAGAAACGGTTCACGGGCACTTACCTGTTTGGTGATGGTGGGCAAACGCGCAACGTAGGCACCATTGCGCAACGATTTTTCTGTGAGATGGGTAAAATCGATGCCATCTAAATACCGACAATGGTAGTGAATATAATTTTCTCGGGATATTTCCCCGTCTGTGGGTATATCAATACCGGCTGATTCCTGATCGGCTATTGCCTGGGCTACGCCACGGGTGAGAATATCTTCGACGTCCTTCCCCATGGCTGCCATAGCAGCGCTCCAACTCTGGGTAGGGTCCGCAGTATCAGGGCCTTCGGCGACCGTAAACCAATCAGGCAGTTCAACAAATTCGGGCTTAGGGTAAGCGCCTATGCAGGTTGTTCTTATTTTGCTCATATGTTTGGCTGAGGATTTCTGGCGTTACAAATTAGCTGTGAGTTGATGGCCAACCCAAGCATGAATCACTGGCAATAGAAGCTCCATCATTGATCCTTAGTCTCTGAATCTACCTGTCCGTCTAAATTGGTAGGGGCAAAAATATTCTGGTACTGACGACCGGCCTGGTTGGTCTCGACAGCGCTTGTCGCACCAGAATCGGATTCAGATGGCTCAGTTGAATCAATCTGGCTGCCAAGGTTTGTGGGTGCAAAAATATTCTGGTACTGACGACCGGCCTGGTTGGTCTCGACAGCAACATCGGCATCCTGGCGGTTCGCCTCCCGCTTGGCCTTTGCCTCGGCGAGGCGTTGTTGTTTTAGAGCATCAAACTTCTTACGGTTCTCTTCGGTCACCTGTACCTTGCATTGCGCAACATCATAATCACGAGCAATCCACGCTGTTGCCAACATTGCAACAAAAATAAGACTGGCCAAGGCGCCTACAGGAACCCGCAGCACACGGTTACCAGAGCGCGAACGAGTTGGGACTGGTAAACCCTCTGCCGCAAGTGCCTCGGTTTTCGCGGCTTCTTTTCGCCGTAGGTATTCGTGAATCACTGCCCCAACCAGGGTAAGGCCAATAATGATGACAGCCAGTGCGCTGATAGATGGGTTGATTCCGTAGCGGACTTTACTGGCTAACACTGTTGTGAGAGTGCTTTCTGAAACAATTGTGAAAACGGTCGTGTTGTAGTTCTCGAACGAAGCCAAAAATGCAAGCACTGCTGCCGAGGCGATGGCGGGCTTAAGAAAAGGCAGTAGAATTTTGCGAAAAACCTGAGTATGGCTAGCTCCCAGATCAAGTGCCGCTTCTTCAAGGCCTGGGTCAAAGCGTTGTAAGCGCGCCAAAAACACCAACATGGCATAAGCGGCAATAAACGTGGACTGGCCGATGATGGTCATGAAATAGCCATCGTAAAAAAAGCTATCTTCTACACCCAGGATCACGCGGTCTATCCGCTCCCAGAACACCAGAGTCGAGATACCGAGAACAACACCTGGCACCAGTATGGGTGATATTGCGATGGTATAAACAATGGAACGTGCGCGTTTTTGTAACTGCGTTATAAGCAGCGACGCCGCCAGCCCAATGGGAACAGCAAGCAGGACAACACCGATGCCAACTAATAAACTGCTTCGCAGCCCCCCCATTAAGTGCTGATCCTTAAATAGCACCCCGAACCATTCTGGGGTAACGCAGTTCCACGGAGAGATCGAGGGAAACTCTGAACTGTTGAAAGCCGTAAACGACATGACAATCAATGGACCAAACAGGTAGGTAAAGAACAGCAGAATATAAAAACCTACTGCCAGGCGCAGTACACCTGCCGATGTCATCGGCCAATCTCTCCGATCTTGACTTTAAATAACCGCATGATTGCGAGCACCAGCAAGACACAGGAGAGCATTAAGACAATAGCGTAGGCTGAGCCACGTGGCCAGTTGCTGCCGGTATTGAACCACTGGTAGATAATCTGCGTAAACCACAGACTACTGGGCCCTCCAAGGATCTGGGGTGCTGCCAACGCGCCAGCGGACAACATGAATACCATCGTACAGCCGGAGCTAATTCCCGGTTTGGCAAATGGGATCACTACTCGACGATGAATTCTGGCCCAGGATGCTCCCAAATCCCTGGCGGCTTCTATCTGATTCTTGTCCAGACTCTCCACAACGTTATAGATTGGAAAAATCATCAACAGGATATAGGCGTAACCCAGGCCGGCATACAGCGCCACATCCTCGCGAACAAAGTCAATTGGTTGATCTAAAACGCCGATCGACAGCAGGATTGCGTTAATAGTACCTTCCTCTCCAAACAGAATTCTAAAAGCGAAGGCACGCAGTAGTTCATTTATCCAAAAGGGGATGATCAGAAAAAGCACCAGCAGGCGCGCCTTGCCACCGCGCGCGACTTGCGCAAGGTAATAGGCAATGGGATAACAAAGAGCAAGATCAAATAGGGTTACGAATATCGCGGCGATAATGGTACGAAAGAATACCGTAACATCAACCACATTAAACGGATCTGGGTTATTAGGGCTACCGTAAGCCAGAAAATGATAATTGACGAGCGTGTAGACATCGTCTGGGCCGCCCATGCGTGAGGGATCTATCTGTTGCCAGTTGTGCCTAAAAGAGAAATCCAGCATGAATAGTTGCGGCAGCACAATCATGAGCACGATCCACAGTGCAACTGCGACCAACATATACAACGACAACATTGTGCCGTTTCTGGCCAGGAACTTTCTGAACCAGACAGTCATCGCCCTGCTCTAGGTATTACTCAGCCGCGAGTTCGCCCTGGGCCAGCGCTATCGCTCCCTGGGCTGTAAAACTGACGGCAATACGGGAGCCCACCTCATAGGTTTCACTCTCGCCATCATTCATCACGGACATACGAATGACGCTGCCTTCAACTGTTTGCAGCACCAAGTGCCAGAAGTGTCCCTCAAACTCCTGGTTGACCACGGTAACCTCGAGGCGATTTTGCGATACGCTTGGATCAGCAAAACGAACTGACTCTGGTCGGACAAACACAATTCCGGCATCGCCAGAAGTTAAAGGTGATACCGCAGATACCTCTGCATGCAACACACCTGACTTGGTCTGCACTCTGGCAACACCTTGAGTTACGTCTATCACCTGGCCTGGGAAAGCATTGTTTTCGCCCACAAATGAGGCCACAAATGCCGTCTCTGGCCGGTCATACACGATAGTGCCATCACTCACTTGATCAATCGTACCCTGGCGCATAACCGCGACCCGATCCGACATAGCCAACGCCTCACCTTGGTCGTGAGTGATATAAATAAAGGTAATTCCCGCACGTTGCTGAATAGCACGAAGTTCGGTACGCATGTGCTGGCGCAACTTCAGATCCAGCGCCGACAAAGGCTCGTCGAGCAACAGCACCTCGGGCTCCGCACACAAAGCCCGGGCAACGGCGACCCGCTGTTTCTGGCCGCCGGAAAGCTCATCAACCATTTTGTCGCCCTGGCCTGGTAACGCTACTAACTCCAAGAGTTCATCAGCCTTTTTGCGCCGAGCCGATTTATCGACCCCCTTTACTTCAAGTGCAAAAGAGATATTTTCCCATACGCTCATTAGTGGGAATAGCGCGAGGTTCTGAAAAATCAACGCTGTTGGTCGCTGGTTGGGGCCAGTGCCGGCCATATCCTGGCCGCCTATCAAAACCCGCCCCCGGCTGGGCTCCTGAAAACCCGATATGGCTCGCAGCAATGTTGTCTTGCCGCATCCTGAGGGGCCGAGAAAGCTGAAAAACTCCCCACCCTGGATAGTCAGGCTGGTATCGCGGACCGCGACGAAATCGCCGAACTGTACCCAAACATTTTCAAGCTGAACATCTGCGCTCATCGGTGTCCTTTTCCCCTAGCAAGAGTCAATAAAATCCAGGGAGCCGATACCCGACCGGCCACTGCCTCTATTGGCGCTCGTTTTGGCCCGCCCGAACAAGCCCAGACTCAGAATAAAGCCCTCGGCTGCAAGCCGAGGGCTTTATTGCCTGATTAGGCGTTTACGAACTTATTACGGTACTCAGTACGTACGTCTGCGTACCACTGTGGCTCTTTCGGCCATGGCCAGAGGTTAGCCAGCGAGTTGCCGGGGTAGATCTGGTTGAACCATTTGCCATAATCAGCGCTGGCATGCTTATCAGCGCCCAATACAGCAGAGTTGTAGCCATGTTGTCCCCAGTCAGCGATACCGCCGCCGTCAATTGACCGCCCCGCGGCTTTTGCGTCAAAGCAGTAATTCAGGAAGGCATACGTCTCATCGACGTGTTCTGCTGCTGAAGAAATACACAGACCGTCCACCCATGCCAGCGATCCTTCGATTGGTGCTCGATAAATGACAGGCTTGCCTTCTTTCATCTGCACAGTAGGCGGGCCGTCCCATGTCTGCCCCACGACGACGCCACCGCTCATAAAGCCGTTTTTCTGGCTATCGGCGTCGTTCCAGAACAACTTAATCTGGCTCTTATGCTTAATGCAGAAATCAGTGACTACCTGCCAAGTTTTACGCATGGTCGCCTCATCCGCATATGCCGCCCGCATAGCGCCTGGATCCAACGCACCTGTAGTTTCCAGGTACAAACCAGCTCCGAGCATGCCCGAATGCGGGCGCATCATGGTTTTACCCTCTACATCACTTTGCCAGACATCTCCATAACTTGGCATTTCTCCGTCACGCGGCGGTGTCCACTTGTCGGAGCGCCATGCAATTCCCTCAGTGCCCCAAATCTGAGGCAACCAATGAGAACCTTTCCCGCCAAAGCTCCACTCGTTATCGCCTACTGCGAGCATTGCCGGGTTCAGATTCTTAACATTAGGAATACGGCCGTAGTCAATTGCTTGGAGCAAATCCAGCGGCTCCCACTGTAACGATCGCATGTTAGTTGGACTGCAGACATCGAAACCCTTGCCCTTGGTCGCTTTCATCTTATTGATGATTTCTTCGTTTGAACCAATGCCGGTGAAATTCACGGTAATCCCGGTTTCTTCTTTAAAAGACTTAAGAAATCCGGGCGGACAATAATCCGACCACAACAGCACGTTAACTTCACCCGAAGACGCAAGCGCCTTTGAACTGATGATCCACGGGCCTACGGCTGCGGCCGTTGATACGGCGGCAGATCGCTTGACGAATGATCGACGCCCCGCGTCTACCTCAGTTCCCTTCTTATTTTTCTCCAGACTCATTTTTGTCCTCCAGTTGCTTATTTACCCCAAAGCCGGCGCGCTCTGCGCAGGACCGGGGCCCATTCACGTTTATGCAAAATCCTGATCAAACTGCAATTCAACAAAGGCATGAAAATAAATAATAAATTCAATTCAATGTTTTCTCAACACCATTCTAATACCACCGGATCAATACATGGCAAGTATTCAATGAATGTTTCGTAATCTTCCAAGAACCTAGCCCATTTAACCAATTTCCAGGCTTTAAGCCTTTAGTACTGGGCTAAGGTCTGTCGGATAGTCTCACAGATGCTGTCTACATGGTGCCGCTCACTGATGAGCGGCGGAGCGATTAACCCCGAATCCCCGGTCATCTTGATATGCAACCCGTTATGAAAGAGTTTTTTCTGAAAATCCAGGCCTCGCACTCCGGGCGTTTCCATAGGGGCCAGATCAATACCAGCAAATAACCCATAACCGCGGATGTCGGTAATTAAGGAGATATCGCTAAGTGCGAATACTTGATCGAGGAAATAGCCCGAAAGATCAGCGGCTCGGGCAATCAACCCCTCTTTTTCAAAGATATCCATTGTCGCGATGCCTGCTGCACAAGCCCCGGGATGCGCGGAATAGGTGTATCCATGAAAAAACTCAACGGCGCCTTCCGGCGATGCGTCCATGAAAGCTGCGTGCACCTTATTGCTGACGGCCACTGCACCCATAGGCTGGGCTGCATTGGTCAAAGCTTTGGCCATGGTCATGATATCGGGGGTGACGCCAAAAGCTTGTGACGCAAAAGGCGTTCCCATTCGGCCAAAACCACAGATCACTTCATCAAAAATCAGCAAAATACCATGGGCATCGCAAATCTCACGCAGGCGCTCAAGGTAGCCCCGAGGCGGCACCAAGCAACCCGTGGAGCCAGCGACAGGTTCAACAATACAAGCCGCAATCGTATCGGGGCCGTAGTTCATAGCCGCGCGCTCAAGATCCTCAGCAAGATCCACCCCAGTCTCAGGCTGGCCTTTAACAAAACGATTCTCAGGTAGCCAGGTATGGCGCATATGCACCACCCCCGGAACACCGGGGCCAAACGCCTGGCGGTTCTTTATCATCCCACTCAAAGAGACGCCCGCCAGGTTTACCCCATGGTAGGCCCGTTCGCGCGACACAAAGCGCTGGCGTTGGCCCTCGCCCCGCGCATAGTGATAGGCATAGGCGATCTTCATTGCGGTGTCGACTGCTTCCGATCCAGAATTGCCAAAGAAAATATGGTCTAAACCATCCGGGGTCAGTTTGGCGACCCGCCGAGACAGTTCAAATGCCAACGGTTGTGCCATCTGAAATGGTGGCACATAGGCGGATTCTTTAAGCTGGCTGTAGACAGCCTCCGCAATCTCAGGCCGGCTATGACCAGCAGCGCAACAAAAAAGCCCAGAGGATCCATCGAGGATTCTCTCCCCAGCGTCGTTATACATATAAACACCCTCGCTGC
>JAAZZE010000209.1 GCA_014239255.1 Gammaproteobacteria bacterium | reverse complement strand
GGAGGGGTGGTGTAGGTTAAATAGCGTCAGAATGACAAAAGTGGGTAGATAGGTGTAGTTACTGGCAAGAGTCTAGGCAGCATTAACGCCCCTTCCTGCCACCATCGTCTATAAACACTTGGCCGCTATCAATAGTGGAGCGCAGTTAAGTTCCGCTAACAATTACTATAAATACGCTACTTGCTCTTAAAATACTCGGGAAAAATTTCATAAGAATTAGGGATATAACTGGGGTAAGTCAGTAGACGTCAGTAAAGTAATAGAAAACGACTCTTGAAAATGTCGCCAGCATGTCGCAATAGAAAAAGTGGTGAGCACGGTTGACTTTAGTTTGAAAAGATGGCCCAATTACAGCTTAAATAGATAATAAAAGGAGAGCATTCATGCAGAAAAACGGTCGTTGGTGTCGGGGTATCGGGGTGTGGTCGTTGTTGTTGATCTGTAGTTTATTCGCAGCCCGAGTGAGTGCTGGACCTCCGCAATACATGCCTTTGATTCCAGTTAGCGACTTCGACATGCTTGTTTATGGCTCGATCAGAACTGGGGTTCTCAACGACAACGGCAATGTTCAGGTGGCTGACGGCGCTTCTCGCCTTGGGTTTGCTGTCGGGCA
>JAAZZE010000208.1 GCA_014239255.1 Gammaproteobacteria bacterium | reverse complement strand
CTTGAACGGCCAAAACGATTGCCAGCACCAAAGGCTGAACTGTACCTGTAATGGCCAAAGCCACTTTGAGGCCGATCGTAACCAGCACAAGTGCATGGGCAAGCTAGACCAAACCAATGCGTTTCGCCCCGTCTGGCACGGCACCGATAGCCAGCGCTCTCAGTTATGAGAAAACCATCGCCATCAACTCTAACTGGAACTTGCCCTTGCCCTTGCCATTTTTGATTTTTATGCAGTTTTTCAACAGCTTATTCAAATTCGACTGCGATAGTTACCCTAAGGTGATATAGTTGACGTTAACGTTAACATTGAGCATCACAATAGCGACACCCGCCATGAATACCAAATTCACCCAAAACAGCACGAGCGACGACTCTGAGTCGAGTTTTGCCATGCTCAAAGACCTGCTTGAGATCGGCCTGGCGGTCGAGCAATTACAGGGCACTGACAAGCTTGATCTGGAGTTTGAGTTCGTCCAGATGCACGCTGGAGATAGTTTTATGGGGGCTGTCTAATCTGATTGAAAATTAGCATTAAATAAATCACCGCAAAGCAGCGGGTTTACGCGCGCGCCTGACGGGCCGCATAACCAACTAAGGAGGGCATCACCATGGAA
>JAAZZE010000207.1 GCA_014239255.1 Gammaproteobacteria bacterium | reverse complement strand
GGGATAGTTGGAAGGAATCCCATGTCCAGCCGGACCATGACACGCCATGCACGCCGGGATCGCAAGCTCTGCCGAACCGCCCCGGTAAAGAGACTCACCCTCACTGGCTAGCGCAAGCTGATCCTCGCTGATACTGCGTGGCGCAATCGTCTGCGAGGAATACCATGCATCGATATCAGCCATATCTTCCGCACTGAGCGGCTGCGCCAGACCCATCATGATGGCGTTGGCTCTCTTGCCCGACTTGAACGCGGCCAGCTGCCCGCCGATGTACCCGACCACTTGCCCGGCGAGGGACGGAAAACCGGAGTTGGTGCTGTTACCATCAGCCCCATGGCAAGCCGCACAGACCTGCGCTTTGACCTGTCCAACTGCAGGGTCGCCCGCAACAGCCTGGGCCGACATGCCTGTCATTAGAATAGTCGTGATGATGAATACCAGCCGATTCATTAAACTGCTCCTGTTATTAACGAACCCGCTGACCGGGGTCGCGTGCGCTTGGCAGACCAGTACGCCTGTGCGGAATTCGGTCACCGGCGTGCATGAACGCCTATGACCAGACTAAAACTCAATTATACCCTGTGACTTCAACGACCTGCGAACCACAACTGCTGCGAAA
>JAAZZE010000206.1 GCA_014239255.1 Gammaproteobacteria bacterium | reverse complement strand
TGTACGCCCAGTCCACACTCCCTAGGCGTGTGGCTGTCGTGATACCAGCAAAAATTAAAAGCTGTACAGCAATCACTGGCATGACAATCAGCGGGCTATCAACAATCAACAACAGCAATGGCATCGCCACCGCCGCACCGCCAAAGCCGATACCTGAGCGCACCAGGCCACTCCATACAAAAATCAGGCCAATAGCCAACATCTGCAACGGTGCGAGATCAGACATAGCAAACAACGTGCACCGGCCAAACGGTCGTCAACAAACAGGTCAGGAAACTGGAATTGATGGCGCGGCACCCGACACAGCTGCCTATTAATACAAGAACAGTTATCACACTACTGGCTGACGATCGTCGATACCCTGTTTGCACCGCTAAACGCCATCTATGAAAAACTGTATATAAACGCGGACACGCCACTCCATCGCAAGGTGCCGGGTTCAGCTGGTTGCGTTGGCGGTTGCGGCTGAACTGGGTGCTGTAAGTGAAAATGCCATCTACGGCTCTATTGGGAATCTCTTCCAGATAGATCATATACATGAGCGGCCTACCCTAAGGGCGAGTCAGTGACTCGAAAGCCTGATCATAGGCAACACTTATCACCTGACGACCCCATCTATGGGAA
>JAAZZE010000205.1 GCA_014239255.1 Gammaproteobacteria bacterium | reverse complement strand
GACAATCAGCGCCTGACATCCATGGACCCCAGTAGCAATCATGTCCTGGAGTAGCTCGTGCCTTGATTACAGCAACGTAAAAGTCTGTACCCCTGTCTATAGAAGATTGAAACCAAAAGAACTCCACGATACCGTCTACGCTGTTTCCGTATGAATCTGAGTTGCCTACGTAGAGTGTGTTACCTTCAAAGAAAGCATACTGAAGATTGTCATCGTCGGGATTTACGTCAACAGTATGATCGAATGTTACCTCCCAATCACCCTGTAGAATAGAAGCACCCGTATAAGAAGTCTCACTAAGACTTAAGTCTTCACCCTCTGCTGGTGTGCTTAGTCCACAAACTAATCCCAACAATAGGCTTCCTGCACATAATCTCTTTATCATTTTTTTCCTCATGAAATGGAGCGGGAAACGAGACTCGAACTCGCGACCTTCGCGTTGGCAACGCGATGCTCTACCAACTGAGCTATTCCCGCATGTGTTATGGAGCCATTGATAGGATTTGAACCTACGACCGGATGCTTACAAGGCATCTGCTCTACCAACTGAGCTACAATGGCACTATACATTATACTACACTTTCTTTTAGATCTATAAAACAAAATGCACCAAAAATTGCGCAGA
>JAAZZE010000204.1 GCA_014239255.1 Gammaproteobacteria bacterium | reverse complement strand
ATCAACGCGCCAAGCTTCGCCGCGGACCCCAAAACCGATGCCACCCGCTCAGAGACGTTTATCGTTCTGAATTTTGCACGCCGCTTGGTGATTATCGGGGGTACCAGTTACGCGGGCGAAACCAAGAAGTCGATTTTCAGTGTGATGAATTACCTGATGCCGCATAAAGATGTGCTGCCGATGCATGCCTCAGCGAACATTGGGCCCAGTGGCGACACCACCATATTTTTCGGCCTGTCGGGTACGGGCAAAACCACGCTGTCGGCGGACGCCTCGCGCACACTGATTGGCGATGACGAGCACGGCTGGAGCGGTCAGGGTATTTTCAATTTTGAAGGGGGCTGTTACGCAAAGGTGATCAACCTGTCAGCCGAACAGGAACCGGAGATATACGCGACGACCCAGACGTTTGGAACGATCCTTGAGAATGTTGTGATCAACGATCAAACGCGTGAGCTTGATCTGGATGACGACTCGCTGACAGAAAACACCCGTGGATCTTACCCGATCGCTCAGATTCCGAACGCGAGCCCAGATGGGTGCGGTAGTCATCCAGAGAACATTGTGTTTCTGACCTGCGATGCTTTTGGCGTGTTGCCACCCGTGTCGAAACTGAGCAGCGCACAAGCGATGTATCACTT
>JAAZZE010000203.1 GCA_014239255.1 Gammaproteobacteria bacterium | reverse complement strand
CGGGATCGAGGCGGTGAGCTACGACGGTTTTGTCGAACTGGCATGTGTCAACGACAAAATCCAGAACTGGCTCTGACATTATTTATAAAAGCAACAGGAGGCCGAAAATGGCATTTGAATTAAACGGCAAGACCTACGAAACCGATGAGGAGGGATACCTTGCCAACCTCAGCCAATGGGACACTGACGCGGCGGTGTACATGGCCAACGAGAACCACTGGCAAGTCATCAATTTCCTTCGGGAATACTACGATGAGTATCAGATCGCCCCGGCGGTTCGGGTACTGACTAAAGCGATTGGGAAAAAACTGGGTAAGGACAAGGGCAACAGCAAGTACCTGTATGAGCTCTTCCCTTATGGGCCGGCGAAACAGGCTTGTAAGTATGCAGGTCTGCCCAAGCCCACGGGCTGCGTCTGATATTTTTTTCTAAAGCGAGAACCTGCGCCGGCCGAGCCGGCAACAATTATGAGCACTGAGCGAAGGGAAGCCGACCAGCGTCCGCTGATGCGATTTCCGCAGGCAGGGCCCCCTTGTTGCTAGGCGCCATTTTTGCGGGCCTGTTTTATCTCGCGACCGCTGTGTTTCTGGTGGGTGTGGGGTCCACTGTGGCGCGCTATGCTCGCACCCCCGCACCGCTAGTGATTC
>JAAZZE010000202.1 GCA_014239255.1 Gammaproteobacteria bacterium | reverse complement strand
GATACCCGGAAGGCCCTCGCGGAAGCCAAGCACGCAGGAATCCATCCCTTCTGTATCACCATCGATCAGCAGGCCCGCGAGTACCTCCCACACATGTATGGAGCGGTTAACTACACCCTAATTGACGATGTCCGACAGCTGCCAATCCGGGTCTCGAGTGTCTACCGCCAACTCACGGTTTAGGCAGGACACCTTTTCCAACTGGATTTAGCTCTGTCTCCAAAAAAATTTGACCTCCCTATATGTTGGGCGTATTCTTTCGGCCACGCCACAACATATAGTGTTTTCGACCAGCCTTCCAAAAAATCACGTGGCGTGAATATTTTCTGACGCATCAGACGTAGACGTATCTGAGGTAAAAATCAGTTCGGGGCAAAGATTTGCGCTTCGAACCCGAGGGGCACTTATGCCCGCAAGACTATCGGCAAACACGAAGCCTAATGAAAACAGCCGTCTCATCGAACGACACTGGCCCGGTCGAAGAAATCTCCCTCCAAAGCGCTTCGGTTGATATCTGGGATAAGAAGTACCGACTGAAAACCAAATCAGGCGGCGCCCTCGACCAGGACATTGATCATACTTACCAGCGGATCGCGAAAGCGCTTGCAGAAACCGAGGCGCCTGAAAGACAGCAGGAATGGTTTGAGGCTTTTTTGT
>JAAZZE010000201.1 GCA_014239255.1 Gammaproteobacteria bacterium | reverse complement strand
TCGGTGTCCGACTCAGGCGCTTCCAGCACTAACTCATCATGCACCTGCATGATGATGCGCGCCCCGCAGCCATCCTCACAGAGCCAATTGTCCACTGACAGCATCGCAAGTTTGATGAGATCAGCGGCAGTTCCCTGCATCGGGGCGTTGATGGCGGCGCGCTCAGCGCCTTGCCTGCGGGCATGATTGCTTGAACTGATATCTGCCAAAAAGAGCCGGCGACCGAAAACCGTTTCGACGAACCGTTCCTCGCGTACCTTAACTCTGACGGCATCCATGAAGGCGCGTACACCAGGATATCGCTCGAAATAGAGATCGATATATTCCTGTGCCTGCCCACGCTCTATCCCCAGTTGTCGGGCGAGACCAAACGCGGACATCCCGTAAATGAGTCCGAAGTTGATCGCCTTGGCACTGCGGCGCTGATCACCGGATACATCTTCGACGGGTGTACCGAACACCTCGGCCGCAGTCGCCCGGTGGACATCTTCGCCTTTTGCAAAAGCGTCTAGCAGCCCTTCATCCGCGGACAGATGCGCCATGATACGAAGCTCGATCTGCGAATAATCAGCCGCGATCAGCCGCATGCCCGGGGCGGGAACAAAGGCTTCACGGATGCGACGACCCTCAGCGGTGCGGACGGGGATGTTTTGAAGGTTA
>JAAZZE010000200.1 GCA_014239255.1 Gammaproteobacteria bacterium | reverse complement strand
ATGCCACTGGCGCCACCCGTGACCACAGCACACCGTCCCTGCAGGGGCAATCCGGCTGGCGCTTTGCTTAGCTTGGCCTGCTCCAGCTCCCAGTATTCAACCGCAAATATATCGGCCGCTGGTAGCGCGCACCAACCGCCAAGATGTTCGGCATCTGATATCGCTCCTATGGTATGGGCAACGATATCACTGACGATGCTGGCCTCTGTCGCTCTCTTACCAAATGCGACAGTTCCTTTAGTGGGCCAGACAGCCCAACGTGGTGCACTATCCAGTATGGTCAATGTACCGTCTGTATTTTCTTCGAAATAGGCCTGATACTTCTCCGCAAAAGAATCCACTGCCGATGCTGGCTCCCCATCGACAATTAGAGGTACTCGCTTGGTACGGATTACATGATCGGGTGTCAAGGGGCCGCGGGTCGCAATATCGCGAACATTTTCATTATTGGCAAAGGCATGGCTCGCAGGTGTTCCGTCAAACCGGGCCAGCATGGCTGTGCCCGCTACACGACTGACCTCACGACGCAGAGTTGCCAAAGCCAATGGCAGCACAGCAACACTATCTGCCGATGGCGATGGTCGCTGCCCCAGAGCGTCCTGTGCCTGACTCACAAAATGGATCATGCGCTGGTAACTCTCCTTTGCATCATCGGCAAAAC
>JAAZZE010000001.1 GCA_014239255.1 Gammaproteobacteria bacterium | reverse complement strand
CTGGTTTACCAAGTTGGGAAGCTCTAAAATCTCCTGATTGTGCAAAGAATTTTGCAACAGCTGATTCAGAAGGAAAAGGTCGTTGGTTAGAAGGGCCTCAGGAATGGCATGGAGATGTTATGCCTAATAGACTTAAAGGTTTAGGTATAGATGATTTATGGACAGTCAAATTTGCAGGCAGCGCCAGTGCTCTATGGGCTGAATTAGATGCTGCTAAAAAAGAAGGTCGCGGGACAGTTATCTTTAACTGGTCTCCAAACTTTACTGATGCAGCAGGTTTTACATTTATTGACTTTCCTCCTTATTTCGAAGGGTGCAGATTAGAAAATGGTGGAACTCTGGAAACTACTGGCTGTGGTTCTCCAAAGGGTTGGCTTAAAAAAGCCGCATATATTAAATTCCCACTTACTCACCCAGATGCATATAAGTTTTATACAAAAATGGCTTTTAATGCCCCTCAAATTGGTGAGATGGCCAATAATGTTGACAACTTGGGCATGAGTCATGCCGATGCTGCAAGTGCATTTATTGCTAATCACAGAGCTCAGATAGATCTTTGGAAGAATTAATTTAGAAGTTGTTTTACTAAAAATCCTCCCTGAATCAGGGAGGATTTTTTTTTGCCAGTATTAAAAGTCACACTGTTTACAGTTCTTGGAAATAAGGGAATCAGATTTTAAAAGAGAATCAAGGCAAAGTAGACTCTCAAACGTTCCAAGGCGCAGGATACGTAGTCTTTACTTGAGGTAAAGCATCGATTCTCACGCGTCAAGATGCCCTTCTTGATACTTCCCGCTGGACCGCAACCTCTCAACGAACACCGGATTTCGGATTTCGGATTTCGGATTTCGGGACAGATGCCAGACCTTTTCCAAAAGCAAGCATCTAGGATGAACTGTATAACCAATATTGCTTCCACTTCGCAATCACTTTGGCAATAACGCAAAATCTCTGAGATAACTCATCCCATGTTTGACCGGCCTTGATTCCCGTAAACACGCATCGGCCTAGAACCTGGAGAATGATTCATACGTCTTTTTTCATGATGTGTTACCTTCTGCTCTAATATATTGATATACAGAAGTTAACTACTTACTCTGACCGGCCGCCTGTCTAACCATGAGCTACAGTTCAAACAACAACCTCCTAAAGTGGCGCGTTCTCGATCGGCAGGCCTGGATGGTGGGTTTTTCGACAAGCCTTTGTCAGCCCTCGATTTTTTAATAAAAAACGAAACGCAAGATGAGTTCTAAGTTCACGAGGAATACTTAACAAAACAATAATGAATGCTTGTTACTCGTAGTCTTGTTGAGGCTCCTCGCTTAACTGATCGCATACCAAAAATAAAAGAAAGATTCCCCCAATTGAAATAGTTGCCCATCAATTAAAATAGTAGCGATGTACTAACGATAATTGACACTAGTAACAATGAAATAACTGAATCTTTCAATCCTGTAATGATTAAGTGTAAACGTTTTATTTGGTCCATCTACGGTTAGTGAATAAAATGCTCGGTTATTTAAAAAACTCTAGGCCGATGCAATTTGGGGTTTTGGGTTTAATTTTTTTATTTTCTTATTTTGTAGTTCCCCATTCTGAAAATAGCTATCTTTGGAGATTACCGCCCCTATTAAAAGACTTTCCTCTATGGATTAACACTTTGCTGGATAATTTGATGTTCAAATGGTTTACCGTTGATATATGGGACCCAGTTTGGAAAGACTATGAAGAAAAAACTATTTTTAGAATCATTACCAGGGCAATAGGCAGCTCAGTTTTATTCATAATCATATTTATTAGGGAAATCTTTCTTGGAGGAGCGCAAACATTAGGGGCACTCTTTAGTGATACGTGGATCGACGCTAATAAATGGTTTTCCTGGCCTGCTCTACCTTGGACCGCTGTAGTAGCTGGCGCTTCAATTTTGGGATATCAACTTCAAGGTATTCGCTTAGCCTTGCTTGCAGGAATAGGATTTGCGTATCTTTCTATTTTTGGGCAATGGCAGCCCTCTATGCAAACCCTTTCTTTTGTTCTTGTATCCGCACCTGTTTGTTTCATTTTCGGATTAGGGTTTGGAATATGGGGGTATCTAAATAAGACTGTAGAGGGAGCGCTTCAGCCAATCTTGAATTGTATGCAAACCTTGCCTCATTTTTCTTATTTAGTTCCAATCATGGTTCTTTTTGGGGTCGGCGATCACGCAGGAGCTATTGCTACTATTATCTTTGCAACTCCGCCAATGATAAGGCTAACCATTCTTGGATTAAGAAAAATATCTCCGGATATTGTTGACTCAGGTTTAATGAGCGGCTGTAATAAATTTCAATTGTTATTTAAAGTTCTAATTCCAACCGCAAGAAGAGATATTTTAATTGGTGTTAATCAGGTCATAATGCAGTGTCTTGCAATGACTACCATTGCAGCCTTCATCGGCGCTAAAGGCTTAGGATTTAATTTAAAGGTTGCGTTAAATTCACTGGAAATTGGGAAAGCGTCAGAAATTGGACTGTGTGTCGTATTAATAGCAGTAATCCTAGATAAATATTCTTTAGCGTGGGCCAACAAACAAAAAGATTATTTTGCTAATTTAAATTTTTATCAAAAAAATAGATCTTACATAGCGTTTATTCTTCTAACGCTTTTAGGAATTATTTTATCTTACCTAGGATCTCTATACTTCAAAGACAGCATCAACTACTTATACTATGTTCCTTTTAATAAAGGTTTTACTATTTCCCCTTTTATAGATGCTGGTATTGATTGGATTTGGGAAACTTTTTTCGTTTATTTAAATGCATTTAATGTTTGGTTAATAACTTCAGTCCTAGTACCGATGAAAAATGCCTATTTAGGCATGCCTGTCATTTCAACGTTTATTATTGTGATGGGCGCAGGGTTTATCGTTGGAGGTATAAGATCAGCGGCAATAGTTGGGAGCCTAGTCTTATTTATTGCGCTTTCCGAATACTGGGACAGAGCATTGATTACCGCTTACATGGCAACTTTTGCTGTTTTAATATCTGCTTTTTTAGGAATAGTCGTTGGATCTATTTGTGCCCAAAATAGCATTGCTAGCAAAACTATCCTTTCAATTTGTGATTTCTTTCAAACATTCCCATCTTTTATTTACCTGATTCCCGTAATCTTACTTTTTGGAATCACAGACACATCCGTTATGATAGCTGCGATTGTTTATGCAGTGATTCCGGCTACTAGATACACTGTAGAAGGTCTTAATAGTGTTCCATTATCATTGCATGAAGCAGGAACGATGTCAGGGGTATCACGATTGCAGAGATGGACTAATATCGAGTTACCGCTCGCGTTCCCCCACATCATGTTAGGAATAAACCAAACAGTCATATTCGCATTATTCATGGTGATACTTGGTGCATTAATTGGAACAATAGATCTAGGTCAAATAATTATGGGAGCATTATCAAAAAAAGGCGGTGCGGGTATCGGTTTGACCTTAGGTATATTTGTATCCTTTATGTGTTTAGCAGTAGATAACTTAATTCGAACTTGGGCGGATGAAAGGAAAAAACTTTTGGGAATAGATTAGTTCATTCCGTAAAAAAGCCTTTATCTAAAATAGAACGCAATAACCAGGTCAAAAATGCCACTCATATACCGTTTGATTGAAATCCATTCAACTACCCACCCCATTTTCCAAGATATCTTCAGTACTCAGGAGGTCGGCTAAATTACTGCGTTGGTAGACATTAAAAGACCGAGCCATAAAGAGGCTGTCAAAAACTGACTAGCCACGCAGACGTGTAGAAACCTTTCAACCGAATAAAAGGCGGTAACGCCCTTAGGTCTCTCCCTTGACTTTAAAGGCCGGGCAAGAGATTTGTTTTAATTTAATGTATCCTAGCAAACTAATACGTTTACCTTTAACATGTCTAAAAGCCTAATCGGGAACTAAATTGTGCTCTCCAGCATCGCGCCAACTAGCAAGAAACAACCCGTTATCCTGTGTGAGTCGGTTTTTAAAATATTTGGCACCAACGCAAAGAAGATGCTTGCAGACGCAAAGGGCAATGTAGACGCAAAATCCTTCCAAGATGCCGGCTGTATCGTTGGCGTGAATAATGCATCTTTTGAGGTTTTCAAGGGAGATATGCTTGTTGTTATGGGCCTATCTGGCTCAGGGAAATCGACACTTCTTCGCTGTATCTCAAAGTTGACCGACGCTACTGCCGGGAATATCTATATAGACGGGCAGGATTTGTTGGCGATGAACAATAAGCAACTCATCGAACTTCGTCGAAACAAAATGGGTATGGTCTTTCAAAGTTTTGCCTTACTACCCCACAAAACTGTTCTTGAGAATATTGCCTTTCCCTTACAGATAAAAGGAGGCAGCACTCAGGACAGTATCAAAAAAGCAATGGATATGGTCGAACTTGTCGGTCTTGATGGACGAGAGAATTATTTTCCGAGGCAATTATCAGGCGGACAACAACAACGTGTCGGGATCGCACGCTCGCTTGCAATTGAACCAGATATTTGGTTCCTAGATGAACCCTTCTCGGCTTTAGATCCACTGATCCGAAAAGAGATGCAAGATGAGTTTCTGAGACTACAGGGCGTTCTGAATAAGACGATTTTGTTTGTCACGCACGATTTTGATGAGGCGCTTCGTCTTGCCGATCGTATCGCGATTATGAAAGACGGCATCATTGAGCAGTTAGACACCCCGGCCAACATCGTACTCAATCCGGCGACTGAGTATGTCCACAAATTTACCGAAGAAGTTCCAAGGGAAAAGGTACTCAAAATAGAATCCGTGATGGATCCGGTCGACTCCTCGGAAAATATCGGAGATCTACGGGTTTCGAAAGACGCTATTATTGAAACCGTAGCCGAGGCCGTGCTCAGCGAGTCAAAGGCGGTATCGGTTGTGGACGCCAATAATATAGTTGTTGGGATTTTGCACCCTTCTAAAGTAATTAACGTACTCTTTGGGGGCAGCACCACACATGCGAGCTCGGATCGGTATTAGATGATCCCTCCACCAGCAAAACCTCTCTAAACTTCTTTAATTTGTATTGTTGCAGGCCGTACTCGCTTTGCTATGTTTTCTACCAACCCGTCAGATACCAATATTTTCTGGCATCTGCTGCTATCGATTGAAGGCCTCGCTATGATAATCAATAAGGTCTCTGATTTGTCGATGATCCGATGTTTGCTTACAAATGTTGACGACCCCGAAATTGATCATTATGAATAACTGCCACCCATTAAAGAGCTGACGAGATCCATTTCCGGAAGGATTTTTTTCATCAAGCCGATCCGAGTGCTTCTCCTAGGCGGTATTAAGTTCATCGCCTCTTTTATCAGCTAGAATTTTTTCCACAAAAACCCAAATCCGCTGAATAGCGTTGTTCTGAGCTGTCGTTGCAGCGTAGTATTATCTTAGCCCGCAAAATGGCAATACAAATGTTTTGCAATTCTGGTTGCACTCCATCGCGCCTGTGCCGCTTCCTATGGCTTATTTGCTCACTCCCTGACCGCATCATCTGATCCGTTCGCCACGAGCAATCAAAGAGTCTTCCTTTCTGTCATATCTAAAAGACCAACTATGAGCGCATACATTATGGTCCTATCGAGTTTATTAACCACCAAAAAGATGGGATACAATCGGTCTCACTCATTTAGCAGGAAGTTAGTATGACCGAGATTCAAGGGCATCCCATTCACTTCGATTTGACGGACGAATCTCGTGAAATATTCGAGAGTATTATTATTTCCCGATTTTCGGTTCAGGATCAAGATGACGAAGTCTTGCAGACCGATAGCGGTCTGACATTCGTGGAGCACGGAACGACAAGCTGGAAGTTGGTGCTCGCTGAAACCGAGATACTTGTTCACAGTACCGACAGTCAGACTCGTGCGAAGAGCAATGGCTCCGACAGGCCGGATATGGCGTCAGTCAAGGCTGCGTGGTACAAACCTGGCGATGCCCGGCAAAGTGGCCTCAACATACAAGCGGGCGGCAATGCCAATGTATTCCAAGAATTCGGGGCGATTTTAGTACCAGATGGTTTTCGAATCCCAGTAGTCACAGCGACTAAGGAGAATGTCACGTACTACGGCCTCACACTGGTTGAAAATGGCCAGGCATTCGAGCTTTTGTCAGACGAATTTTCCATGGTGCTGACAAAATACCGTTACGCCAAAAACTATCGAAATGATTTCTTAACCGAGGTGGCAGGAGGAGGCGGTTATTTTGTAGAGACCCATAATTTCCCACATATTCATGCGCCTCTGTCTGTCGATTGTGGTGGCTACATGACCATCGGCAAGAGACTCTCAGCCGACGAGTTCAACTTCACCGCGTTTAGGATTCCTTACGGATATGCCCTGCATACACCCGCCAATACCATTCATGGCGATGGAACAATCGTCGGCGAGCATGCGATCACCGTGGCGATAACGTCAGCCGAAGCCGACACGGTGCTTTTCTACAACAAGAATACCAAAGCTATGGCAGGAGATATCTTTTCGGCGATATAAATCTATAGCACCCTGGGTGCGATGCTATTCTGTTGGCAGGCCAGCGGCTTTCCAGGCTTCCATACCCCCGTCCATCACGGAAACGTTGGTGAAGCCCATATCTTTAAGAAGCTTGGCTCCTCTGGCGGCATTTGCACCAGTCTGGCAGGTAAGGATCAACTGACGAGAGCGATCCTGAAGCCTCGGGTCGCGCCATTCTTCGGGCAACTCCTGGTCCGCTTTAACTGGGAGCATACCGAGAGAAATGTTGACACCGCCTGGCGCCAAGCCGGTGGATGAAACATCCGCAGCATCCCGGACATCTACTACTAGGGCATCGGGGTCCTGTGCCAGTCGTTCCCGGGCTTCATCCGGGCCGAGACTGTCAACTTCGGCCCTCGCCTCTTCAACCATTTGCATGAAAGACTTAGCCACAACGTTATCCTTTAGCAGTTGTTTGGTACACGTTCACAATTTATGCGCAATAGGGAATCCGTACAGTATAGACCAAGGTTAAGGTTGATCCAAAACAGGATATAAGTCGAAACTAATCAGAATTTCAAAGGACTCCCACTACGGCTTCCCGGTCGATGATTAGAACCCTAAGTGTCGAAAAACTATCGGATCATACCGTAGATATCCGAAACCTTCTTTTTGCAAAGCGCTCTAAAGGTTAGATTATTTGACACGCCTGAATAGACCCCATCAACTGGCTATCTGGACTGAAGCCAGGCTTTTTCCCGATATTTACTTCAGACCCGAAAGCTTTTCTGGAATTCTTGTCTGATTGGCATCAAAGATATGAAGGTCCCTAACCCAGGTAACAAAAAGATACGTCCGATGCAATCGATAGAAATTAGAATCACATTTTTTGGCTAATTTCGATAGTATCGCGTGCGCTCTGCCAGTTATTTTTCTACGCAGTATTCTGCCGTTTTATCATTCTTTTCTCTGAGATAAAAAGTCTTTCAAAAAGTCAACCGTTATGGCCATGTCCTCTCGACTTCCAATCGTGAAGCGGATGTAATTGCTGTACGCAGGAGATGCTAAGCGTCTCACAATGATGCCATTGGCCTCTAGATAACGGTGAGCGTCAACCGCCGTTTTTGAACCCGTAAGAAATCCTACGAGAACAAAATTAGTCTGACTGGGAATAACCTCAAGGCCAAGGCACTTCAATTTACTTGAAAATTCATCGCGAATTTCAAGGTTCAACTTGAATACCCTATCGGTATGAGTCTTGTCTTGCAGGGCTACGATACCCGCTGCCAACGCTGTGGTGGAAACCGGAAATGTAATGCCGACACTGGAAACAACACTTGCAATACTATCGGGCGCGTACATCCACCCTAGCCTGAGCCCTGCCAAACCAAATATTTTCGAAAAGGTCCTGGTCATCACTACGTTTTCGCTTTTTTCGACAAGCCCTGCCGGATGCCCGAAGTCCGCCGCATCGACATATTCCACGTACGCAGAATCAAGAACCAACAGGCAGTTGTTTGGCAGTCCACTATGCAATCGATTAATACTCTCTTCAGAGAGGTACATTCCGCTCGGATTATCTGGATTTGCAATCATTACGATCCGTGTTCTGTCCGTAACGACGCTGAGAATGCTATCAACATCAACTGCAAAATTCTGATCTGGCGCTGCGACTGGTATTGCATCATTAACATAAGCATAGTTTGGTATTTTCGGATACCCATTTCTGGAATAGACCAATTCGTCACCTGGCGCCAAATATGCTCTGGACAGACGAGCAAGCAGATCATCCGAGCCATGGCCACAAACGATTTGTGCAGCAGGATGATTGAACCTTGCACTCAGTGCTCGAGCGAGCGAGGCTGATGCATTTTCGGGATACCTTTCTACCCGATCTAAAGAGGATCTTATGGCAGATGCGACATTTACGCTCGGTCCAAACACGCTTTCGTTCGAATTCAGAAGGATCTGTTTTTCCGAGTGAAGGTCACTCGGAAAATTAACCATATGGTCACGAATTTTTCGAAGTCCTGGTCTAGCGATTACCTTGGCCATAACAATCTCAAACTTGCTCCATCATCCTATCCAGTCGTGAACAATTCTGATCAGCGAGGGCGGTACCAGACTTGGTGTTAGCAGAAGAATCATCTGATCTTATATGTTATCCGACTCAAGCTTTTTGTGTTTATTGCCGAACACAATCGTCCCTTGAGCATTGTATGCATGTTTATCCATTGTGAGGCGCACAGTTGAGCGACCAACTCAGCCAACCATGGCGATGCCAATCGGACCAATTACACATGAAAAACTAGTTCTTGAAAGGCCTAAATGGGGAGTCAGTGGGCTTTCCTCTCCGGATAGACTTATATTTCTGCATGCCGTGGTGCCAGTTATTTCGGGTAGCTGCAGATGTAGAGGAGTTGAGGCCACCAAAGTTAGAGGGTCGTAACGATAGAGCAAGAACAACCCTTAACAAGAAATCAATGCTCTAGAATTTGGGATAAAAACAGTTTCGTTCGGTCACTTTTTGGAGCAGCGAAAAATTCTTCGGTGTTCGCACTCTCTACGATTTCCCCCTTATCCATGAAAACAATTGAGTCTGCAGCTCGTTTAGCAAAGCCCATTTCATGGGTGACCACAATCATTGTCATACCCCCTTCGGCGAGCTCAATCATGACGTCGAGCACCTCCTTGATCATCTCGGGGTCGAGTGCAGACGTTGGCTCATCGAAGAGCATGATCTTTGGCTCCATACACAAGCTTCTTGCGATCGCTACTCTTTGTTGTTGGCCGCCTGATAACTGACTGGGATATTTTTCGGCCTGCTCAGGGATATGTACAAGATCAAGGTAATGTTTAGCCAGCTTGGCTGCCTCGGACCGGGACATCTTTCTGGCCTTAAGTGGAGCGAGAGTCAAGTTATCAAGCACGGTTAAGTGGGGAAACAGGTTGAACTGTTGAAAAACCATACCGATATTACGCCTGATGCTGGCGATATCTCTAACGTCTTCTGTCAACTCGATACCATCGACAATAATGGTGCCTTCGTCATGCTCCTCAAGCCGATTAATACATCGGATCATCGTTGACTTACCAGAACCTGATGGACCACAAACAACTACCCGCTCACCAGATTGAATTTCCAGGCTTACCTTATTCAGTGCCTGGAATTGTCCGAAATTTTTTGACACCCGACTAAGAGATATCATAGGGCCATTGAAATTTTCAGCGGTCATGATCTTATCCTCTTGTTCCATAAATATGTTCCATTATAAAGTGCTACAACAAATTATCGACTCGGACTAATTGAACGATAATATATTGCTCATGGATACCCGATCCCGCCTCCCATGTCTCATTTTTTGATTCGTATTAAATAGACAGCAATTTTTTCTGGACCCAGGCTGATATGGCATCTCGGTTGTCGTCTACCACACGTCGAACAATCAAATTGTCATAGAGTGCTTTTTGCCAATTAGATATCTTGCTGGGTAAGGTAATCTTTTTTTCCAGCGCGTTAACAACATCTTCTAACATGAATAATGTGGTCGGATAAACGCAATCTGCCAAAGATAATCGATCACCTCCCAAGTACGGAGAAGGCTCAACCAGTGAATCGAGTCTTTTTAGACACTCTACGATGTGATTAATCGCTGATGTAATTTTCTCCGGTGACTCTGGACTTTGCCCTACCATTGGAAATAGCACCCGTAGCGCTGGCTCGAGTCGAGTATCGTGAAAGTGAGCAATCGATCGTAATACAGCGCGTTTTTGAACGTTCTGTGGCCACATTGCCGGTTCCGGATATTGTTCGTCCAGGAACTCAGCAATTGCGGCCGAATCATGAAGGCGAAACCCGCCGATTTCAATTGCGGGCACGGAACCCGCAGGAATTAACCTTCGGTACTCAGTTGTATTGTAATTGCCACCAGGTGGTAGGAGTTCTTCAAAATCAATAGATTTCAATCGCAAAATAATCCGCACCCTGGCGCAATATGTGCTAACGGGAACAGCATAAAATTTAATCTTTTGTTTTACTGACATTAACTTTTATAACAGCAATCATGGCTGAAAATATTTGAAGCACCATCTGCTTGACTATCAACAGTAACCTCATGGCGATCCTTAAAAATCCTTAACACCTATCTCACAGAAAACGATCTGGGCGAATCAACCTCCCTTTAATTTAGTTGATCTATCCAGTAAAGAAAACGCCAGCATTGCTGGCGTTTTATCTAAGCCCCAACAAACCAGTGAGACCCAAAGCCTTAGAATAACCCTTCGATTTCCCCATCATCGTTAACAAAGATGCTGTTAGCTGCCGGTGTTCGAGGCAATCCAGGCATTGTCATGATTTCACCACAAATGGCAACAACAAATTCGGCCCCTGCAGACAAGCGTAACTCTCTAATGGGAACCACATGGCCGGTGGGAGCACCAAGCAGGCTGGGATCTGTGGAGAAACTATATTGTGTTTTGGCCATGCAGACCGGGAAATGACCGTATTTTTCCTCGAACTCGTCGAATTGCCCTCGGACCTTTTTGTCCGCGATGATGTCATCCGCACCGTAAATGTTTCGCGCCACGGTACGCGCCTTTTCCCACAAGGTTAGGTGATCCGGGTAAAGTGGACGAAACTGTGAACTCTTTGAATCGGCGAGATCGGCAACATGTTGAGCCAATCCCTCGGTACCAGCGCCGCCATCAGCCCAGTGATTGCACTCAAATACCTCGACACCAAATTCCCTGCAGTAGGTTCGTATAGCATCAAGTTCAGCGGAAGTATCCGCTGTGAACTTATTGATTGCGACGACTGAAGGAACCCCGAATTGCCCAATATTACGAAGATGACGTCCCAGGTTTTCAAGGCCGTCTACCAATGCGCCGACGTTCTCAGCACTAAGATCAGCCTTGGCGACTCCGCCGTGCATCTTAAGCGCTCGAGCAGTTGCCACCAGTACGACAGCATCCGGCTTCAGACCTGCTTTACGGCACTTGATATCAAAAAACTTTTCTGCGCCAAGGTCCGCACCGAATCCAGCTTCGGTCACCACATACTTCGCAAGCTTGAGCGCTGTTTTAGTCGCTCGAACTGAGTTACACCCATGAGCAATATTGGCAAACGGCCCTCCATGAATGATGGCGGGGTTGTTTTCCAACGTCTGAACCAGGTTTGGCATAAATGCATCTCGCAGCAGGGCAGTCATGGGCCCTTGCGCCTTGAGGTCACGAGCATGAACCGGCTCGCGATCGCGGGTGTAGCCAACAATAATATTGGCCAACCGCCTCTGCAGATCGGCCAAATCTTCAGCCAAGCAAAATATTGCCATGATTTCTGAAGCAACGGTAATATCAAAGCCGCCTTCCCGAGGAAACCCATTGGCGACGCCACCCAACGCGACCGTGATCTGGCGAAGCGCCCGGTCATTCATGTCGACAACTCTTCTCCAGGTTACCCGTCGCTGATCAATGCCGAGTTCGTTACTCCAGTAGATATGATTTTCAATCAACGCCGACAACAAGTTGTGGGCAGCACCGATCGCATGAAAATCTCCGGTAAAATGCAGGTTGATATCTTCCATGGGGACCACTTGGGCATAGCCACCACCCGCCGCGCCGCCTTTCATACCGAAACAAGGCCCTAGTGAGGGCTCCCGTAAACAGATCAACGCATCTTTTCCAATCCGGTTCAGGCCATCGCCCAGGCCCACAGTCGTTGTCGTTTTGCCCTCGCCTGCCGGAGTCGGCGATATCGCCGTTACCAGTATCAGTTTGCCGTCACGACGATCACTCAAAGATCCAATAAACTCATTACTGATCTTGGCCTTGGTGGGACCATAGTTGAGTAATGAGTCAACCGGAATGCCAAGTTTGTCGCCGATTTCACCAATCGGTCGGGTTTTCGCCTTGCGGGCAATATCAATATCACTGGGAACACTAGCCATGGAATTTCCTTTTTAAAGATTAATTAAAGATGGTTACTTAGGTGCTCGGTATACGAGCTTTTTAATCGCCGGGCGGCGATAAGTGTATTACGCATAAGAACAGCTACCGTAACTGGTCCAACCCCGCCCGGTACGGGCGTTATCCAGCCCGCGACCTGGCGACAGGCATCGTAATCGCAGTCCCCAACAACCTGGATGTTGCCGCTGGCATCCTTAATCTGGTTGATACCGATATCCACCACGACAGCGCCGGGCTTGAGCATTTCGCCTTTGACCAGCCCCGCTTTTCCGACTGCAACAAATACCGCATCGGCCCGGCGAGTGTGAACAGCCACCTCGCGGGTCAGGTGATGGCAGACGGTTACAGTCACCCCTTCAGCCATCAACAAAAAGGCAATGGGCTTGCCGACGATCTCGGAGTGTCCAATAACAGTTGCCTCCAAACCCTCCAGCGATACTCCCGTCTGCCTAAGCAACTCCACGGCCGCCATCGCCGTACATGGGCCGAGCTCGAGATTTCGGTACACAATGTTACCAATGGAGGTGGGATGCATGCCCTCAACATCCTTTAACGGATGAATAGCCGATTGAAGCTCTTGGATTGGCAGTCCATCGGGAATCGGCCGTTGCAAGATAATCCCGGTCACCCGTGGGTCAGCGTTTAAATTCAAAATGACCGCATGCACTTCGCCTGCTGAGGTACCTTCTGGAAAGCGTTTCTGCTCAAACTCGATCCCAACCTTTTGAGCACTTCGTTGCTGGTTGCGGATATAAAGATTAACCGCTGAGTCATCGCCGATACGGATAGAGATCAGGCGTGGCTGCCAGTTCGCAGCGACCAAATCCTGAACTCCTGCAGTAACCTCTGCGAGCATAGTCGCGGCGACTGCTTTGCCATCGATATCACGGTAATCAATTGTCATCGTCTGATGATCTCTGCATCCACTAGAGGCTAAAGGTTAAAAGATTCCCCGCCGCACCGGCATCACCGTTGAAACCTAACTCGACGCTAACCAAGCCCCTAATGGGATAAGTGCAAATATCAGCGTAGTCAAGAAAGGGCAACTGATATTTGTATACCCCAAGGATATTTCCCACTACCGGCCATCCTTCTGTCAGTTTAAACCCACTGGCGCGGCTGTCAAAAAGGCGGCTCTTATTGCATCATAGCCGGTTCACCGGTCATCAGGACATTACTAAGCCTGTGGCGTCAGATGGGCCGCTGGCGCACAAACGTATTGGGCAACTAGAACTTGGCGTAAGCCTTTCTCAGGTCGACCATCGGATGGCGCGAGGACATCTGAAACTTGATAAGAAGTTCCCGGGCAATCATATCCCTATCCTGCTGATTGTCTGGGAGGTCCATCTCGGGAGGCACTGTCACCCAACCGTTAATATTGCGATCAAACACGGCCGCGCGACTTTCTTCGTAGCCCATATGCACATCTTCCAGCCAGTTAAGATCTTTCCATCCCATTATTTCTATATAGGACTTCAAAAACGGCGTCAGCCTATCGTAATCCGGAACCAGATTGACGTCGTAGCGATACCCGATGTGCTGCCCTATGGTTTGCTCGCGCTCAGAATCAAGTCCGTCGCCCTTGATGAAATGATCAATGTCTTTTTCGTATGCCATTATGCTCTCCTTAGAACCGACTCATATCGGGACGCCCGACTGTGTGCTGTGAGCCTGCCAGTGGGACCTGCGCCAGAGCCGAAGCCTCCATTGTGAGTGCGGCCAGGTCCTCAGGCTCTAATGAATGCACATTGGTCTTGCCGCAGGCCCGTGCCAACATCTGACACTCAATTGTCAGGGTGTGCAAAAAGTTGTACACCCGCTCGGCGGCATCATCAGGATTCAGTCGTTTGCGCAACTCGGGATCCTGCGTGGCCACACCGACCGGGCAACGGCCGGTATGGCAGTGATAGCAGTAACCGGCTTCCACACCCATTTCTTTCTCAAAATCGGCCTCAGGAATATCTTTATTGCAGTTCAGCGCCATCATGGCCGAGTGTCCGATCGCGATTGCATCTGCACCAAGGGCCAAGGCCTTTGCCACATCGCCACCATTGCGGATCCCACCGGCGTAGACCAGCGAGATCTCACCTGATTTACCGACATCGTCAAGCGCTTGCCGAGCCTGGCGGATCGCGGCTATGCCAGGCACGCCGGTTTCCTCGGTTGCCAGATGTGGTCCCGCACCGGTTCCTCCTTCCATACCATCCATATAGATAGAGTCCGGATCGGTCTTAGCCGCCATACGCACATCGTCATAAACTCGCGCTGCGCCTAATTTCAACTGGATAGGAATTTCCCAGTTAGTTGCTTCTCGAATTTCCTGAATCTTCAGTGACAGATCGTCCGGGCCCAGCCAGTCTGGGTGGCGAGCCGGTGATCGTTGGTCTATTCCAGCCGGGAGCGAGCGCATCTCTGCCACTTGATCAGTGACTTTTTGCCCCATCAGATGGCCGCCCAAGCCGACTTTACAACCTTGGCCAATAAAAAATTCGCATCCATCGGCTAAACGAAGATGGTGCGGGTTAAAGCCATAACGGGACTGAATACACTGGTAAAACCATTTCTCCGAATAGCGTCGCTCATCAGGAATCATACCGCCCTCTCCTGAACACGTTGCCGTACCCGCCATGGTTGCACCGCGGGCCAGTGCAGTCTTAGCCTCATAGGATAAAGCACCAAAGCTCATCCCGGTGATGTAGATGGGTATATCCAATTCCAATGGCCGCTTAGCACGAGGTCCAATAATCGTTTTAGTCAGGCATTTTTCCCGATAGCCTTCGATGACGAAACGGGTCAGAGTGCCGGGCAAAAAGGTTAAGTCATCCCAACTGGGAATTTTTTTGAAAAGTGAAAACCCCCGCATCCGGTAACGGCCAAGCTCCGCTTTGATGTGAATATCATCCATCACTTCCGGCGGAAACATGAAACTGTGACCGATGAGATCCTTATTTCTTCTAGATGTCATAATCCTTCCTCGTGCTGGAAATTACAGAACCAATTTCTTCTCAGTCGGCTCAAGGTTGTCGTAATTCCATAATTGTTTTCCTGAAACGATCTTGGTCATATTTTCCACCCCATTCGACGCCTCAAGGCCATACTGACCCAGTTTGCGCGAAAGCCAGTGGCAGTCGAGGTCAGTCATCTCACCCTCAACTGCATCAACACCAAGGTCAGCAATCTTTCCGCCGACATAAATAGTGCCGTCATACATGGAATCGCCTAGGTTCTTGCCCGCGTCGCCCAGCACGACCATACGACCACGCTGCATCATGAAGCCCGAAAACGCACCGGTTCGGCCACCTACAATAATGGTCCCGCCTTTTTGGTCAATACCTGTCCGACTGCCCACGTCCCCCTTACAGATCAGGTCACCACCGCGGATCGCTGCGCCAAATGTCGATCCCCCGTTCTTTTCAATCACGACCTGGCCCGCCATCATGTTCTCAGCACATGACCAGCCTACCCGGCCGCTGATCGTCACATTGGGGCCATCGAGCAGTCCGCAGCCAAAATACCCCAGGCTACCCTCAAAATGCAGATTCAGCCGACTGAGAATTCCGACTCCCAGAGAATGCTTTGCTCCCGGGTTGATCACAGTGATCGTGCCGTAGCCCTCAGACATCAGTCGACGAATCTCCTGGTTGACCTGTCGTTGATCAAGCGGTGCGGCATCAATTTCAGCCGTTCGTGAAAAATCGACTTCAGATGCCCAGGGGTAGACCAGGTTGCCCGACTCCTCGGCTGAAAAGAATGTCTGCTGGTTGCGCCCACTTAACTGCTCTGTGTGCATCCCAAGTTCATGGGACTCGTGTGTGCGATCTAGCTCTGCCATACCATCACCTCTCCTTCATAAGGGTCATAAGTATCAATTTCGTGTGGAAAGACACTACGGATTGCGACCTCCTCCGAGGCTAAAGCAACGAAGTCGTCGCTTTCGTAAAGCACCATTGGCTTAGCAGCCATCACATCTTTTGCCATGCCCAACTTGTCAGCGGTAGCGACCACATAGGTAAATACGCCGTCGAGTTCATCCACGGAGCGATGCATGGCTGCTTCAAGGTCATCGCCGCAGTTCATGCGATCAGCGATGTAAACGGCGATCAACTCGGAATCGCAGTTGGACATAAAACGGTGGCCTCGGCGTTCGAGTTCTCGCCGGAAGCCCCAGTAATTGGTTAACTGTCCATTGTGAACTACCGCGATGTCATTGAACGGATATGCCCAATAGGGGTGGGCCGATCGAATATCTACATCAGACTCGGTCGCCATACGAGTGTGACCAATTGCATGGGTGCCTTGAAAAGTACCCAGTTCGTACTGGTCCGACACGGTAGTTGCATCACCGAGGTCTTTGACCAACTCCAACGCATTACCTATGGACAGAATTTCCGCGCCTTCGACATCCTCAACATAATCCGCCAGCTTTTTCATGTCGCCGTGGTAAGAGATCAAGTAGCGGTAAGCATACTCAGTAGCATCGTCTTCTTGCACCTTACGCGCCCCTAACTCGTCCAGTCGGCGATCTACCTCAGCTTTACGCTCCTTAACCTGATCACGAATCTGGAAGCCTTTACGCATATCTTCCTGCTCAGCGACCTTGAAACGCAAAACATGTTCGCCTTCGCAAGGATTGCCGTACAGTGCAAATCCCGTTGAGTCCGGACCACGATGCTTAAGGGACTGCAGCATGGCTGTAAGCTCACTGCCGATATCACTGCTCTTTCCCCTGTGTATTAAACCAGCTATCCCGCACATAGGGCCGTGTCCTCCATTACTTGAATTAGTGAAACAAACTTAGACAGGCCGTGGACCGCACTTGCCGACCCACCTCGGCCCGGCGTGCCAGTCAAGGCAAGCAGTCCAGATAGGTCTCCATATCCCACTCGGTCGTGGTATGCATAAACCGCTCCCACTCGTCACGTTTGTAATGCTCGAATACCTTGTACATTTCACCGGGCATCGATGATTTAATGACGTCGTCATTCGCCAGTCGGTCGAGCGCGTCGCCGAGCGACATCGGCAATTTCTTGACCTGTTTACCTGCGTCAATCGCCTGATAGATATTGCGTTCTTCCGCTTCACCAGGATCCAGATCGTTGTCGATACCGTCATCGAAAGCTTTCAGCAGCGCGGAACCCATCAAGTACGGATTCACCATCGAATCTACCGAACGGTACTCGAATCGGCCTGGTGCAGACACACGCAACGCACAGGTGCGGTTCTGATAACCCCAGTCAGCAAAAATTGGCGCCCAGAAACCTGTATCCCAAAGACGGCGGTAGGAATTAACTGTCGAAGAGCCGATCGAAGTCAGGGCACCGAGGTGTTTGATAACACCGCCGATAGATTGCAATCCAATCGGGCCGGGGGCACGCTCGTCAATCGATGGATCGGGCAAGAAGGTGTTCTCACCGCCGACCCGGTAGCTAAAAGTCCCTTCCATACCGGGTAAGGGATCATGTCCGAGCGTATTGATCACATCTTCGCCGCCGCGCCACAACGACATATTATGGTGACAGCCCGAGGCCGATACACCCATAAATGGTTTCGACATGAAACAGGCGATCAAGTTATCCTCGCGAGCAACCTGTGCACAGATCTGGCGGTACGTGGTCAGCCGATCCGCATTACGCAGCACATCATCGAACTGGGTATTCAACTCGAGTTGTCCGGGTGCATCTTCGTGATCGCCCTGGATAATATCGAGACCCATTTGTTGCGAATACTCTATAACCTTCATGAAAGTGGGGCGAAGTTCTTCGAACTGGTCGATATGATAGCAATTGGGTTTGGTCACGCCACCGTTCGGCTTACCATCATCACCGCGCTTCAGCCACATCATCTCAGGCTCAGTGCCACAACGCATATCCAATCCATGCTTATCCTGGAATGCATTGTGAATACGGCGTAAATTACCACGGCAATCCGAAGTTAACGCGCCACCCGGATTCTCGCGCTCCTCGCGATTGCGAAACAGCGTGCAAAAAACACGACCGACCCGCTTGTCCCAGGGCAATTGACAAAAAGTTTCGGGGTCCGGAATGCCGACAAGCTCAGAGGATTCAGGGCCGTAACCAATATAGTCTCCATGGCGGTCCACAAACAGATTTGCGGTTGACCCATAAACCAGCTGGAACCCTTTTTCGGCGAGGCGCTCCCAATGCGCAGACGGAATGCCCTTGCCGACGATGCGTCCAGTGACCGAAACAAACTGGTAATAAATATAGTCGACACCGGTTTCTTTAATTTTTTCGCTGACCTGTTTGACGAGATCGTCCCGTCCTGGCTGCGCTACATGGGCTTCTAAGTCGGTCATTTGTGCTCTCCTCTGGTTTCAGCTTTTCAGGGTTTCTATTTAAGGGTGCAGGCTCGCCTGCATTCATGCTTGATCGTTAACGGGTCAACTCCACGGAAAGGGACTGTTTGATACCGGATGCAATTTCCCTTCCTCATACCGCGAGAATCGGAACGGTGCCATCAATACACTGGGATCCCCGGTGATTTCTTCCGCAACCAACTTGCCAACCCCCAGCATTTTGTAACCATGGTTGGAATCAGCAATGACGTAGCAGTTCTCGAAATACACATCAAAGACTGGGAAACTGTCTGGGGTAAAGGCCCCAATTCCGCCCGATGGCTCATCCTTGTACTTCGGTGTTTGACCCTCGAATCGTTTTTGGCAATGGGCCAGCGCTGAGCACCACATATGAGCAAACTCGGGCCCAACCACGAAATCTGGAGACTCCGGCCCATAGGGATCGACTGCGACCTTATCCGGATCGGTCGGCACCTTAAATGGCGCGGCACCACCTTGAATTCCGTTGAAGTGAAAATCTGGCTTGTAGTAGATACCCCACATCTCGTCGCTAATTAATGAGCCGTCTACATCAGAGATCAGTGGTGCGTCAGAGTCTACGTGGATAACTGGCGGCATCTCACCGTCATTAGTCCGCTGCATCTTCGGATCTACCCCCAAGGTACCCTCTTGCAACGACCAATAAACCCACATTGGAATGTGATCATGTATTGCACCGTCGATGCCTTTGATACTGATCTCACGCGGCAAATCAAGCATCTTCCAAAAACTCTTCACCCAAGGCCCAGCGGCAATAACCACGTAGTCAGTTTCAATACGACCGCGGTCTGTGATAACAGCACTGATTGCACCATTACCACTACTACGTTCAAAGCCTGTGACGGTGACACCGGTCAGAATTCTTACGCCTTCGCTCTCGGCCTTCCCGGCCAAGCCATACATGGCCTTGGTATTGTTGGAATAGCCGCCGGGTTTCTCATGCAGCACCGAAGTAATCCCCTGGGCCTGCCAATCATCAAACAACCCCTTCATGTATTCGGTCGACTCTCGGGCGCCATCTACAAAAACGGACTCGTAACCTATCGCTTCTTGTTGTTCTGCAATACTGGCGACGTCTTCGCGCATTACTTCCGGGCTAACCTGCATATAGCCGACTGGGTGGTAACTGTATGCCTCGGTATCGCTTTCCCAGACGCTAACGCTATGGGCCATCAACTCGCGCATGGCGGGTTGGAAATAGTTGTTCCGCACCACGCCACAAGCAATCCCAGAGGCCCCGGCTGCGATCGAAGACTTGTCTACAACAAGAATGTCGTCACCGCTGCCTTTTCCTTTACGTCGCAACTCCAGCGCGAGGTGATACGCCGTGCTTAAGCCATGAATACCCGCGCCGACAATTACGTATTTTGTGCTCTGTGGAAATGCCATTAACAGATTTCTCCTTACCTATAGACCTTTAGTGCAGGCAACTATTGTCAGCGCCTGTTACAGTCTGCTTGGGCGGGTCGAAACTATGCTCTATACCCTTTTCTTCTATCCTGTTAAACCAATACTGAACCTTTTGGCTCCAATAAATTATCGTTCGAACATTAATTCGATTGGTGTCAGAAAGTCAAGTTTCACTAACGATCTGCTGTTTGCAATTCGAACCAAGGACTGTCATAGTTTTAACCGAATAAGTACCTTTCGGAACTAATTGGTTCTATATCGCTATCCAACTATCAAGGGGCAAAACCCAATGAGCGAACAGACACAACTGGGCAAGGAGGTACACGACGACCTGCCGCCATTACCAGACGCTGCTTCGATTAGCGGCTCAGCCGGTATTGCAGCTAAATTACGTCGTGCGATAGCCGCTGGCGAATACGGATTCAACGAACGCCTACCGGCCGAACGCGAACTTGCTGAACTGTTTCACACATCCAGAGGAACGGTGCGCGAGGCTTTGCGGCGCCTGCAGGAATTGGGCATGGTTGATCGCCAGATCGGAAGTGGCACATTTGTCACCTATCGGGAGTTTTCTGAACACAGCGAAATTGCCGACGTTACCAGTCCTTTGGAGTTAATCGACGTACGCTTAGGGATTGAGCCGCAGATGGTTCGGCTTGCGGTAGCAAATGCAACAGCAATGGACCTCGAACATATGCGAAAAGCTCTGGTCCGCGCTGAATCAGCCGCGGGCGATTCTGAGGCCTTCTCCCGAGCTGATGCCGAGTTTCACCTCGCGCTTGCTGAATGCTCGCGAAACCGACTCATCATATGGCTTTACCAACTGGTCAACGAGACCCGAAGCCACGCCCAGTGGGCCGCAATGAAAGAGTCCATCCTGGTTCCCGAAAGGATCGCACAGTACAACGCACATCACCGCCACCTTTACAACATGATTGCAAACCGTAATCTCGATGCAGCTATCGATACAATCTATGAGCACCTGGACAAAGCTCGCCATGACCTCGTTGGTGTCCATAACCGCGGCAGATCAAACTAGGCTCGCGACAGACTTTCCTCGAACTGCGCTTGATCCCATCGAGGCTTGAAGCCAAGGATTGTAATTTCAGGCGGTAACCGTGGATTAAAGAGCTTGTTGTGCCAGTATGTCGCTTGGTAGAGAACACTGTCTTTGTCGATTTCCCTGACCGAACATTCCATCTTGAAGCCGGACCCAAACTGCTGAAAATCCAGTATGCAAGACTTATGGGCACGCAATGCTTTCACCAACAATCCACCGCCGCCGAATAGCGCAGTCATTTCATCCGAAAATTCCTGGGACTTCTGGTAGTAGGTCGCAGACAGGAACTTGACCGCGGCGTTGTAACGATCAGCTGGGTCGTAGGTTTTTACGGCCATGTGCCGGAACTCAGCCGCATCATGTGCGGCATCGGCGCGGAGCAATAAGACCGTAACCGGGCCCGAATAATGAGCGCTGTTTAGAAGCGACAGGTGGGGCCGCATCCCAGGCGTAGGCTTGCCTTGGCCAACGCGCATGGCTCGTTGGCGCACCAGGCACTGCCATGCCAGAAATTTCTTTTTGAGGTCGTCTGCCTGAGTATTCATAATATTACTCAGTGTGCCAATCAACCGTTTACTCTGCAAGCCATTACTCGTGTCGTTAACCGCCCGAACCTTTGATCCCCTTATATCCGGACTCCCCGTTAGACTACACCTTTGCTTTAATCCAACTTCTTAGTCTTTTGCCCAAACCATCATTTTTCATCGACATCGACGGGGTGCTGTACGGCGGTAGCGCTCCCGTAGCAAAAGGACCTGGCGTGCTTGACTATCTGCGCGAACGCGGGTTTGGGTTTCTGCTGGTTACGAACACCTCGCGGATGTCCCAGGCCCAAATCCAGGACAAACTGACGGGACTGGGTTATGAGATAGATCTCAACGAAATTTTTCCGGTATCGCTAGCAGCGAGTGAATATCTCAGTAACCGTTTTGGCGCTGCCCGCTGCTTTCTAATCGGCGACCCTAGTCTTGAGCAACTCCTAACCGATGCGGGTCATAGCGTACTTCGCCGTGAGGCCCCTGTTGATGCTGTCGTAATCGGTCAACGCCTGTGGCCCGATTTTGGCGAAATAGACATAGCGCGCCGTCTGGTCAACGATGGCGCTGAACCCATCGCCCTGCATCGCGATCCAACCTGGCCAGATGGCAACATCACGCGCATAGGCCTTGGGCCTATAGTGGCTGCATTGGAATCGGTAATCTCGCAACCTGTCACGCTGATCGGAAAACCGCAGCGGGCTTTTTTCGATGCTGCACTTGCCAGAACGGGTTTTGAACGCAGCCAGACTGTGATGATTGGCGACAGCCTATCCTCTGATATCGCAGGCGCCATTGACGCAGGGCTAAAAAGCCTGCTGGTTCGTACCGGCAACAGCATCTATGAGCCAACCCCACCAGGTTGCAACGGCGAGCTTCCATCGATTGCCGATTTGCCTCAATGGTGTGATTCGCAACTTGACTTCTGATCGCGCGCCACCGATGCCTTTAAGTTCACTGGCTGGAGAATCGGCCCCAATATCTGTACCGCTGCTGGTGCATTGCCAGAATCTGAGTAAAAACTTTAACGGCAAGCCAGCAGTTGCCGGACTTGACCTTGATATTCCACCCCGAATTTGCTTTGGACTGCTGGGGCCCAACGGGGCTGGCAAGACAACCACGCTTCGAATGCTGCTAGGGCAATCACCCCGCAGCGGTGGAACGCTAGAAATTTTCGGTGAAGATATCGAACTTAATCGCCGGCAGATCCGTCAGCGGACCGGCATTGTTCCACAAGCAGATAACCTTGACCCGGATTTCACGGTCGAAGAAAACCTACGCATGTACGGGAGCTATTTCCGACTGCCTACTTCTGAAATGGATCGACGGATACCTCAACTACTGGACATGGTGGAATTGTCCGCACGCGCCGCAGATCGCATTGACACACTCTCGGGGGGGCTGAAACGACGCCTAACCCTGGCCCGAGCGTTAGTAAACGAACCTGAGTTCCTGGTCCTGGATGAGCCGACGACCGGACTTGATCCTCAGGCAAGACATATGATTTGGTCTTTATTGCACCGGATGAAACGAAACGGCAAAACCATTCTCCTGACCACGCACTACATGGAGGAGGCTGAAAGACTCTGCGACCAGTTAATGATTATCGATAACGGCACTCTGCTGGCGCAAGACAGCCCGACAGGCCTGATCCGCAAGTACTGCGAGAGTGATGTATTAGAGATTCGGGGAGATATCTCAAAGGAAATAGTGGGGCGGCTACCACCTTCATGCCGTACCGAGCATGCCGGTGAAAGCCTCTATATCTATTCCAACCACGCCAAACCCTTGCGGGAGTTAGCCCAGGGGCTGCCTGATACTGCTTGTTTGCACCGGCAATCAGGCCTTGAAGACGTATTTTTACGCCTGACAGGCCGAGAACTTCGCGGGTGAAGCCCAACAGCCTGCCTATGCTGCGGATCGAGGCGTTGACCATCTGGCGACGGAATGCATTGGTGTGGCGCCGATTGATGGGTGCGAGCGTGTTGCTGCATTTTGGTGAGCCCCTGATCTATCTGCTAGGCCTGGGTTACGGATTGGGTCGCTTTGTCGGTGAGATGGCCGGCATGCCGTACTTTACTTTCTTAGCATCCGGCTTTATCGCCTGGTCGGCAATGAATGTTGCGAGTATGGAGTCCATGTGGTCGGTGTACACAAGAATGGTGCCACAGCAGACCTACGAAGCCATTCTCGCAACCCCGGCAGAAGTAGATGATATTGTCATTGGCGAATTACTCTGGTGTGCTACCAAGAGCCTCTTCAGTGGCAGCGCCATCCTCGCAGTGGCAGCGCTGCTCGGGGCAGTGAACGACTGGACTGCATTATTTGCACTACCAGTCATATTCCTCACCGGCTTTTGCTTTGCAGCACCAGGACTGATTATTACCGCGCTTGCCCGGGGCTATGAGTATTTCAACTTTTATATGACTCTGGCAATGACGCCAATGTTTATCCTCTGCGGGGTCTTCTATCCCATCACCACACTACCGGCGCCAATGCAGTCTGTGGTTCAGTTTTTACCCCTGACTCACGCGGTTCAGATCATCCGGCCGATCGTGGTGGGCGAGCCCGTCACTAATCTTGGCCTACACCTGGGCACATTGGGATTATTTGGTCTCGTGACCGCTTGGGTCGCAACAATTCTGATTCGCCGCCGGCTGATCCAATAAGAACCGGGTTAACTCAGGTCATCGTTGATAGACAGCCCACCTGCGTCTTAGAATATCGATAACACCTATTGAGCTCATCACTCCAATGACAACCCGACAACCGCCAGGTCAACGCAGTTACAGCGCGACGGACCACTGGCTGATCGCAGCTCAAAACGGCCTGACCACAATTTTTGGTCAGCCCAATGGAACCGACCGATCAGATCCAAGCGAAGGCCTTGATGAGTCAGAGTTGGATGAAGCTGAGCGTGCCCAATCGGTCCGTCTGATGCGGGTGAATCACGTTGGTGAAGTCTGTGCTCAGGCCTTGTACCAGGGCCAAGCAGCTACCACCCACAATTTGCAATTACAACAAACGTTGGCACACGCAGCCGATGAGGAAAACGACCACCTAATCTGGTGTGATAGGCGCCTGCAGGCTCTGGATGGAAGGAAAAGCCTATTGAATCCACTTTGGTACACCGGAGCGTTCGTCATCGGCGCTATAGCCAGTCTGGCGGGGGAGCGCTGGAGCCTTGGTTTTCTAAAAGAAACAGAGGAGCAGGTCGAGGACCACCTGGACAGCCATCTCGGTCGACTCCCACCGAAAGACGCCTGCAGCCGAGCCGTGGTACAACAAATGAAAGAAGATGAACGCCGACATGCTGAAACTGCGAACCGCTCCGGCGCTGCCGACCTGCCTACGCCGATCAAAAGCCTGATGCGCGGTGCAAGCCGGGTAATGACCGGCACCGCGTACTGGATCTAGCCTCACTCACCCTCTTTGCCTGGTTGAGCCTGGCTTGAAAGACCACCTGCCTATCTGTGCACTGCTGATTATCCTGTTATCAGGATGGTTCATCCAGGCTGATGCCGCGCCCGTGCAGGTGTTAGATGATACTCAGGCACAAATTCAACTGAATGCACCGGCCCAGCGTATCATCAGCCTGGCCCCAAACCTGACTGAGATTCTCTTCTTTATCGGTGCGGGAGACCGGGTGGTCGGTACGGTAGACCATAGCGATTACCCGCCAGCCGCACTACAGGTGCCACGTGTCGGCTCACATAGCCGTTTCGACTTTGAAACAATCCTCCGGATGCAGCCCGATCTGATACTGGCCTGGGAGAGTGGTAATCCCGCGGCACTGGTGACACGCCTCGAACAACTCGGGCTCACCGTCTACCGAGCTGAGCCGGCGACCCTGGCTCTTATTGCCAGTACCTTGGTCCGAATCGGTAAGCTGACCGGCAATGAAAAAACAGCTAACCGCCTGGCGGGTCAGTTTCTTGAAGAAACCAAGTCTATCCGGAATACCTTTCATCGCAAAAAACTGATAAGGGTCTTCTACCAGGTCTGGCATAACCCTTTAATAACCCTGAATGGCGATCACCTTGTTAGTCGCCTGCTTGAAGATTGTGGAGCGCGCAATGTATTCGCGAACCTGCCGGACATCGCCCCCACAGTATCCCGAGAGTCGGTTATCAGCCGTAACCCCGCGGCCATTATTGCCGGAGACGGCACCGGAGGGTCACACCAAGCGCTCGATCACTGGGCAAACTGGGACCAGGTCGATGCCGTTGCGAATGGACGCCTTTATATCGTCAATTCGGACCATCTGCACCGACACTCCCCCAGAATCCTCAAAGGGATGCGCGAGCTTTGCCGGATAATTGATCGGGCACGGGAGTCAGGCTAGGCCTAGTCACGAATTATCACCCTGGCGAGAAAATTCCGACCGGGCTCGCGAAAACCCGCAGCCGTCTGGTAAGACTCGTCCAGTAGGTTGTTCGCCTCGATCCGAAACTGCCACCTTTTACCCAAACTGTAGGTAATTCCGCCATCAATCAGGGTATAACTCTCCAAAGCGACAGTGTTCGCTTTATCATCGTAGCGCTTACCGTGATAGGCGGTGCTAAATCCGTACCGCCAGTCGCCACTACGTCGATCAACCCGGACTTGACCAGACTGCTTGGGGCGACGCGCTAACTGAAGTCCAGTTGCTTTATCCTTTGGGTTCATTAGAGCAATACCTGCTGCGGCCTGCCAACCCGACAGTTTCCCAGACCAGTCCAGCTCCAAGCCATCAATTACCGCGTGATCCAGGTTCACTGGGGCATAGGTGAGCGCATCATAAGCCACTAGATCTTCAATATCGGTATTAAACAAACGAAGCGCCCATGAGCCTGATCCTGCGTCACCACTCACGCCTACTTCATAAGAGGTAGATGATTCCACCTCAAGGGTCGGGTTGCCAAAACCCGGGTAATAGAGGTCGTTGAAACTGGGGGCCTTGAACGCAGTCCCTAAACCCGCGTTAAAGCGCAGCCCACTTTCGGCTGACAGCCCATAATCCAGATTGCCGGTAAAATGGTTGCCAAACTGCCCGTTATCATCAAACCGCAAACCGGCCACCGCACTCTGATTGCCAGAACCCCCTTGCCATTGCCCGAACAGGCCAAGGTTGGACCGTGAACTCACATCGTAACTGACCGATCCATCAACCGAGTCATCCGCGTAATCAATTCCACCTGTCAGTAAATGAACCTCGGCGACAGGCCAATCCAGTTGCCAACTGGCCTGATTGTGGGTGGTGTTAAATTCTCCATCTGAGATGTTATCTGCAAAAGTCTTGGAATCATCACGACTCTGCCCGACCTGTATCGTATTACTCCATCCACCGTTTCCATCGGTGCGCCACTTCAGATTCAATACCTGCTGTGCGTAGCTCGAGTCATTAACCACCAGCGGACCTGCCCAGGGATTATCGAAACCGGTATTTCCGGATGCGTACAAAAGTGAGAGATCCAGTTCGCCCGCCCCGTCAGATGTAGAACCACTCCATCGGGCGCTGAGCGAGGTATTGTCATATCCATCTTTATCGCTCTGAGCACCCACAGTGCTGTCGATCCCATCGGTGTCGATCACATCGACCTGAACACTGAAGCGACTATCACCAGCCGGGCCGGCGATACCAGCCCCGACGATCGCTGTGTCGTAGGTGCCATACCCCGCTTCGGCATGCACCTCGCGGCTGTCGCCCCCTTTGCGAGTGAAAATCTGGATCACGCCGCCTAGCGCCTCGGAACCGTAAAGACTTGATCTGGGCCCGCGGACAATCTCAATGCGCTCAATCTGATCAAGGGGCAGAAACTGAAAAGCAGTCGCACCTACAGTGGCGGAAAACAGTTTGATGCCATCAACGAGTGTCAACACATGACCAGCATTGGTACCGCGCATAAAAACGCTGGTATTTTTTCCATAGCCGCCGTTACGGGTAACCTCCAGGCCAACCTGGGACGACAGCAACTCTCCAAGGTCTCGAGCCGCACTGGTCTCGATATCCTCACGCGAGATCACGGTAACTGGAGCCAGCACCTCGTCAGCCGTCTGCGCTGTCCGTGTTGCGGTCACGATGACTGGGTCAGCAGCCTGGACGGACAGAACTGTTAAAAAAGGAATTACAACAACAGCGAGGATCCCACTAATCGAAAAGTTTTTCACTGACCACTCCTTGCGCGCCACCCGTGCACTTAATGCGAGGAACGGAACAGTCATGTTGCGGATAACCACAACCCGTCACCACCCCACGCGGTTTCATTGGGTCCACTACTGATCGGTCTCCGGACTCGTGAGGGCACCTGGGTGCGAGATGGAGCGCCTTCCCATGGCTTGCGCCGCAGTGGCTTCGTGCTGCATCCTGTCCTCACCTACCGTTGCGGGGGCAGTGCCGGAATTGCAAAAACAATGCGCACCGGCTTCCCGTTTACCTGCCTCATGTAGAAGCAAGTAACCAGCAGGGATAACGGCGCAACCCTAATGGCGAACTAAAGAAGTGTCAAGTGCTTCATCTTGGGAGGTACCAACGCCCCTCGGGGCTATCCAGGGACATCATCTGGTGACGATAAAGCCTGGTCAATGTTGCCTCAGTGGCTATGGCCTGGGCTGGTCCATGCTCCACCTCACCATCGCCAAAAAGCAACAGCAGATGATCACTAAAGCGCAGCGCAAGGTTCACATCATGCATCACGAGGATTACCAGTCCACCCTGGCTTTTCCATTGCTGTACCATCCCGCCAAGCACCGCGACCTGATGGTGCATATCCAGATGGTTGCCAGGCTCATCCAGCAGAACACATCTGGACTCCTGGACAAAGACTGCAGCGAGGTCCACCCGGCGCCGTTCACCACCCGATAAAGAAGCCATACTGCGGCCCGCCAGATGCGTCATGCCTACGCGATCCAGTGCAGCCACTGCCTTGTCACGGTCATGCGTGCTCTCCCCTCGCAGGGGACTGATCCACGGGTGGCGCCCGGTCAACACCGTCTCAAGTACTGTAGTTGGAAACAGTGTTTCACTATCCTGGAACAATATGCTGAGTTGCTTCGCCCGCTCACGCCGCGCGACCCTCTGAACTGGTCGCCCATTGAGTTGAATGTCGCCAAAGTTCGGAGGTCGAAGTCCAGCCAGAGTTTTAAGCAAAGTAGTTTTACCAACCCCATTACACCCCAACACACACCAGACCTGACCGGTCGAGAATTCAAGATCGAGGCTCTGGCAGATCTGGGCACCTCCGATCTCAATACTGAGATTTTGCAATACGATCGACATCAGCGAACCACCGGAGCCGTACCGCGATGCAGTAATAGGAGAAACAACGGCACCCCCACAAGCGCAGTAATCACGCCAACGGGTAACTGGATTGGAGCAAGCAGGGTTCTGGAAACCATTTCCGCCAGCACCAGCAGGCTACCGCCTCCCAGTACCGAAGCTGGTATCACGAAACGGTGATCAGACCCACCCCATATTCGCACCAGGTGGGGCACGACCAACCCAACAAAACCAATCGCACCCGCAAGGGTCACAGCCGATGCAGTCAGGATACCAGCCACCAGAAACAAACCCAGTCGAACGAGTCCAGTATCAACCCCTAATGACTGTGCGCGTAACTCGCCTAAGGTCAACACATTGAGACTTCGGGCGCAAATGAGCGCAATAATCAGGGCGCCGGCCAGTATTCCACTTCGAAGCCCACCGGGATACGATTCATGTACATCCCCCATGAGCCAAAACAGCATCCCACGAAGATGGGTGTCCGGGCTGACGACGAGAATAAAACTCACGGCGGCCCCCCACCCTGCGGCCAACACAACCCCGGTCAACAGTAAGCGGGTGGTCGACCAATCGCCCTGTCCACGGGAGAGCGTAAAAACCAGCGCCATAGAGCCAAGCGCACCGCCCGCGGCTGCCAATGAAACCCAGCCCTGATGCCAGCCGAGCATCATCGCCAACAAGGCTGCGACGGCGGCGCCTCCGGAAACGCCTAGCACATAGGGATCCGCAAGCGGATTGCGCAACAGCACCTGCATCAGTGTCCCGGCAAGACCCAAAAGCCCACCTACGACAAACGCATTCAATGCACGTGGCAAACGCAGTTGTACTACGACAGCGTAATCTACCGATAGATGCTCGCCACGAACGCCAGCGAGCACTTCAGCCCATTCGATGGAAACACTGCCCATAGTCAAGGCGAGAACGAAAGCTGCAAGGGCGATTAAACCCAACATTGAAATTTTCAAAACAAAGGGTGTGGCAGTTTTCGGCATAGCGAGGAGTCGCTTGTTGGCGTGGTGCTATGGCGTGATTATAGTGAGTCATAAAAATTAGTTTTGCCTGAGCCCTGACGCCAGTGAGACGTATCCGTGCTTGAAAAAATAAGGGGATTAAGCGACCATCCACTATGGTGTCGGTCCCAATCAGGGTTAAAAGGGAACTAGGGGGCGCAGTACCATGTGCAACCCCAGGCTGTACCCGCAACTGTAGACGGCCAGCAGAATGTCAAATGTGCCACTGGCAAAACGCCGGGAAGGCCGACTCTCTGCATCGATCCGCAAGCCAGGAGACCTGCCCGCACCAGCGTCGTTTATCTCGGATCGGGAAAAGTCTGAGGTGCGAAACCACTGCAGTGGGCGACGCGAAATGTCGTTCCAAAGCAGAGGATTCGCCATGAGACGAGAACTAATTTCTAAAATCGATAAGCGGCCAATTGACCCCCGCACAGGTACAAACCTGGTCAACCAGTGACGGTTCGAGCACTACTCCCTGCCGTACTGGCGTCAACCACGCTACACGCCGGCTTAGTTGCCCTTTGGAGCACTGTAGCTCCAGTTCCGTCGCTTGATCCGGCAATGCCATTTCGTACGCAATTTGAAGCTGTACTTATTGATGAAGCTAAGGACCTGGGTGACACTCCTTTGCCATCTGTGGCCGCGCCTGACTCTCCTGCCCTTTCAAACCAGATCGATCTTTTGAAAAAAGAGAACGATCAACTTAAGACGCTCACTGAGTCATTGCAAACACGGCTGGTGCAGAACCAGAATGACCTGACTCAAGTGCAATCTGAAAATGAAGTGTTCAAGGCCGCCGTAGTTGCTCTTGAGAAAAATCAGTCTGATCTGGAATCTGACAAAACACAGTTGCAGCAACAGGTTGCGACAATGGCCGAGAGCTACGAACACCTCGTCGAAGAAAAAGCGACCCTGATACAGGACAATCACAGGATTGCAACCAACCTTGTCCTGACCAAACAGGAAAAAGATCAGCTCGCAGAAGAAAAAACCACCATCCAGGATAATTTAACCAGAGCCGGTGAGCAACATGACCAACTAAAGGCCAAGAACACCTCACTACTAGGCGAACAGGCAGATCTAAAAAGCCAGGTCGCCTCTTTGCAACGAACTGATAGCGAGCTCCGGGATGAGGAAATAACTTTAAATACGACGATCGTCAAACTGACTACAAACCGCGACATCCTGGCCGAAAAAAATTCTGGGATTGCCCAAGCCGCGAAAAGCCTTGCGGCAGACCTTGCGATAGAGCGCCAGGAAAAAGATCGGCTGGCCAAGGAAAAGATTGCTCTTGAGGATCACTTTATCGAAATTCAGAAACAGCGCGACCGACTGGTTGCCGAGAAAGTCGAATTAACAAACGCCAATGCATCTTTGGAGGGACAAATTGCAGCCCTACGGCAGAACGACAATGACGATAGAAACCAAAAAGTCGTACTCAACCCCACGATCACTCAACTAAGCCAATCGCGTGATCGACTGATAGACGAGAACATCGAACTCGCAACCCGTCTTGAAGTGGGCGAAAAGGAAGCCGCCGCACTTGGGATTCAGGTCGAAAAAACGGCCCCGAGCACTCAACCCTCGGCTGCGGCCCTGGATACCGGAAACGCGTTACGCGAATCTGACCCGCGCCCAGTGGCAGGCAACCCCAAACCGGTGTACCCACGTCTGGCGATCCGGCGGGGGATAGAGGGCGAGGTATCCCTTGCCGTAAGTGTTTCTGCATCAGGCGAGGTATCTGGTATATCGATCAGCAAGCCGAGCGGATCAAGACTCCTGGATCAGGCGGCTTTAGAAGCAGTACGACAGTGGCAGTTTGCTCCAGCTGTCAGGAACGGTACGCCCTCGCCAGCGACCACCACGATCCCGGTGCAGTTCCGGCTACTCGACAGGGTCAACAGCTAGGCCGAACGATAAGCTCAGATCACCTGATCAAAACGTAGCTGCTGGATTTGCTCTTGGGAGTAGTTTAAAAGTTGCGAGAGCACCTCCTCGGTATGTTCTCCGAGCAGAGGAGGGGCACGGCTAACTTGTGGTGGCGTATCACTCAGTTTCATCGGGCTGCTGAGCAATTCCATTTCGCCTAAAGACGCGTGCTGTGCGCTGACCCGCATTTTCCGATGAGCAACCTGGGGATCATTTAAGGCCTCATCTATCCGGTTGATCCGTCCACACGGTATTCCTTCAGATTCAAGTTGTTCGAGCCATTGTGCTGTGCTTTTGCCAGCCATGATCTGAGTCAGTTTTGCGACCAGCTCAACCCGGTTGCGAACTCGATCCTGGTTGCGTGCAAAACGTTCATCGTCCGCGAGCTCTGCGCAACTGGCTAAAACACAAAACCGTGCGAACTGGATATCATTACCAACCGCCAGGATAACGTGACTATCGCGTGTGGCAAAAACCTGGTACGGCACGATATTGGGGTGCGCATTCCCCATGCGGATGGGTACATCGTTGCCCACAAGATAAGCCATTGCCTGATTGGCGAGTACCGCAACCTGGCAGTCAAACAAAGCCATGTCGATATACTGTCCTTCCCCGGTACGTTCGCGCCCAATCAGTGCGGCCTGAATCGCAGAGGTCGCATACAGACCGGTCACCATATCCGCCATAGCCACCCCCACTTTTTGCGGACCAGCGCCGGGAGTATTTTCTGCCTCTCCGGTAATACTCATCAATCCTCCCAATCCCTGGATCATAAAATCATAGCCGGCCTTATCCGCATAAGGGCCATCCTGGCCGAATCCGGTAATTGAGCAGTACACCAATCGGGAGTTCAAAGGCCTGAGCGATTCGTAATCCAGGCCATACCGCGCTAGTGTACCCACCTTGAAGTTCTCGATTAGTACGTCACAACCGGATATCAGTTCCCGAATAATTCTCTGACCTTGAATATCAGCGATATTCAGAGTTACCGAACGCTTGCCCCGATTGGCGCCCAGGAAATATGTCGATTCCCCTTGATCCTCGCCAGGCGTGCGGCTGATAAATGGCGGACCCCAGCCGCGGGTATCATCGCCTTGCTCGGGACGCTCAATCTTGATAACGTCAGCGCCGAGATCGGCCAGCATCTGAGTACACCACGGGCCAGCCAGTACCCGGCTAAGGTCAAGCACCCTGATATGGGACAGGACGCCCACGTTTCAGCCCGTGAAGGCCTGGATCCCGGTCTGGGCACGGCCCAGGATCAGCGCATGAACGTCATGTGTGCCCTCATAGGTATTCACCGCCTCGAGATTCATCATGTGGCGGATAACATGATATTCGTCGGCAACTCCGTTGCCTCCGTGCATATCCCTTGCTGTTCGGGCAATCTCCAGCGCCTTGCCGCAGTTATTACGCTTCAACAGTGATATCGCCTCGGGTGCGACACGTCCCTCATCGAAAAGGCGTCCCAACCGTAAGCAGGCATGTGTGCCCAGAGTGATTTCTGTTTGCATGTCGGCGAGTTTTTTCTGTACCAACTGGTTGGCGGCCAACGGTCGACCAAACTGTTCTCGCTCAAGGGTGTAATTGCGCGCAGCATGCCAACAGAACTCCGCGGCACCCATAGACCCCCAGGCAATACCATAACGGGCTCGGTTGAGGCACCCAAAAGGCCCTGCAAGTCCGCTGACTCCATCGAGCACGTTTCCAGCGGGAACAAATATATCTTCCATAACGATTTCCCCGGTTACCGAGGTACGAAGTGAGAATTTACCCTCAATCTTGGGTGTACTCAGGCCGGGCATATCACGGTCGAGCACAAAGCCTCGTATAACTCCGTCATCATCCTTGGCCCAGATAACAAATACATCGGCAATCGGCGAATTGGTAATCCACATCTTGGCGCCGCTAAGGCGAAAACCCCCGTCTACCGTTCGCGCCCGGGTCTTCATACCTCCCGGATCAGAACCATGGTCAGGCTCAGTAAGTCCGAAGCAACCCACCCATTCTCCTGAGGCCAGTTTTGGCAGGTACTTTTCACGCTGGGCCTGTGAGCCGTAGGCATAAATTGGATGCATGACCAGGCTGGATTGCACGCTCATCATGGAACGATATCCGGAATCAACTCGCTCAACTTCACGGGCGGCTAGGCCATAACAAACGTAACTCAGGCCGGCGCAACCATAGCCGTCAATGGTTGTTCCCAAAAGGCCCAATTCTCCCATTCGTGGAAAGATGTCCCGATCAATCCGCTCCTCACGATGCGCCAGGAGCACCCGGGGTTGCAAGTCATCCTGACAGAACCGTCGAATGGAATCTTGCACCAGACGTTCTTCGTCGCTGAGCGCATCTTCCAGGGCTAACGGATCAGCCCAGTCGAAATTTGCAGTCTGAGGTTTTTTCATTGCTACTGTGCTATTTCCTTATTTCTGATGGTTAATCCATATCGGCAAGCCCATAGTTCATCCTACAGCTACCCGGACAAACGTATAATAGCTCCATACCATCCCAGCGCATAAGCAGATGCGCTTTTTTAACCAACACCCCTTAGATCTCATGACAGTAGAGCAGTTGTGGCCATTGTTACAGGTTATCCTGGTTGATTTAGTCCTGGCCGGCGACAATGCAATTGTTATCGGCCTGGTCGCTGCCACCGTTCCAGCGCAACTACGGCCTCGGGTGATCCTGATTGGCATCGCAGCCGCAGCCATCCTCAGAATCGGCTTCGCTCTGGTTACCGTACAACTGTTGCAAATTATTGGTTTGGTGCTGGCAGGTGGACTGTTATTGCTGTGGGTTTGCTGGAAACTGTGGCGAGAACTTCGGATGGCTGAACAGTCTGAATCCGATACAGAATCCGCCGCCAGACCAGATCCCAAATCGATGAAACATGCGGTTTGCCAGATCATCCTGGCAGATGTCTCTATGTCTTTGGACAATGTCCTGGCAGTTGCCGGGATCGCTCGCGATCATACATTGATATTAGTCATTGGCCTTACGCTATCGGTTGGCCTGATGGCTTTTGCCGCGACCGTGGTGGCTCGCCTACTTGAGCGCCACCGCTGGATTGCGTACATTGGGCTTGTGGTAATACTCTATGTGGCCGTTACTATGATCTGGCATGGGTCACAGGAGATCATTCACGCCACGCAGGTATAAGATATTGAAAGCAGTTACAGGCAAATGAGATTTTTCCGATACATCAAATTAATCGCCTTTTTGGCCCTTCTACTTGCGGCCAGCTCTATGGTGCAGGCTCAAAATGAAGACCTGAAACGGGCAGTGGCCGCATACAACTCAGGTGACTATGCCAAGGCAGTATCGTTGTGGGAGCCGCACGCCCGACAGGGCAACCGGGAAGCTCAATACTCCATGGGTGTCGCTTTCTATGAAGGTAAAGGCGCCAGCCGGGATCTGGACCAGGCGATCGCCTGGTTTCGCAAAGCCGCAGATTCCGGACATCCAACAGCGATGTTTAATCTTGGAGTCGCCTACTGGGAAGGTCGAGGGGTTAAGCAGAATTTCTCCCAGGCAGTCGACTGGTGGGAACGTGCAGCGGAACTGGGAGATATCACCTCGCAATACAACCTCGGGTTGGCGTATTACCTTGGCAAAGGCGCTGAGCGCGATATCAGTAAGGCACGTGACTGGCTGAGCAGATCTGCCGAACAGCAGCACGCCGACGCCAGACGCGTACTGGGTATTATCGACAAGAACAACCCCGCTGTGAAAAACGATCAGCCCGCCACCCCAGCAAAACCAAAAGCTTCTGTCGACACTCGTTCCGAAACTGCACAACAGGAGTCTTTGTCCCCTGCGAAGACAACAGCGCCTACTGCTTCGAACAAAATCGTCAATACCAACTTCACAGCAGCACATGTTCAAAGCAGTCACCTCACCGTCCGTGCCCAGCCAAATCTGTCAGCCCCTGCTACCCGCAAACTAAGACAAGGAAGCCCGATCAAGATCATCCAGCACAACGGTTCTTGGGCTCGACTGGAACTGCCTTCGCCAACCAAGGTCTGGGTTTTTGGAAAATATGTCGCGGGTCAGCCCGGTGGTCGCATTACTGCAAACCGTGTCCGGGTACGCACGCATCCTACAACCGGCGCCGACTCATCAGTAGTTCTGCATCTCGAAAAAGGTACGACGGTTACGGTGCATGCCCAATCTGGCGACTGGAAACAAATTAGCGTGGGGTACCTGTTACAGAACTGGGTACAGCAATCCGGCCTTGTGGTGCAAAAACCAGTTACCCAAGACTGGTTGGATGCCTTTGATGCCCTGGCAAACCCAGGCCAAACTGGCCGGTCTACTGCCGTATCGACGCCTACTGAAGTCGTGGTTGCACCATTCAAAACTGCCTGGGTCACTACTGACAATGCCCCGGTTGTTGGGCGGCCGGATGCGGGTGCTCCCATAGTCAGTCTTTTGGACAAAGGCATAACAGTCAAAGTGATAGGCAGCAAGAACGGTTGGATGATGATAAAGAGCCCTATGGGGCTGGACGTGTGGGTCTATGGCAAATTCGTCAAAGAAAGCGGCGGGCAGGCTCACATTAACGACGACCGGGTGCGAATTCGCTCCCTACCATCAACCGGACCGGACTCAGACGTACTGGGATTACTCGACAAGGGGACTGCAGTCGAAGTTATCAGTCGCAAGGGTGACTGGAGCCGTCTACGGGTACTGAACTCAGTTGCGGGGTGGATTAAACAAGACCAGCTGACGACTCCAGGAGCTATTACCCCGGACTGGCAGGCCCGGTGGGATGCGATTCGCCTTGAAGCGACCCGTTAGAGCGCGGACACCAGGTTCTCTACAGAATCTTCGGCAACAAACGAGGCGCTGGCTTCCCGCCTTGATTGCTATCGCTGCAGGTGGCACCCTGCCGGGAACAGCAGTACCCGCTTCAGAATTTGAGCAAATACAAGCCTTACTCAACTCCCAGCGCTATGATGAAGCGCTGGCTCTGATCACCACCACTATTACGAAGACGACAGATAGCCCGACCGAACTACTGTTTGCGCGCGCTGATGTACTTGCCTCTAGCGGACGACATCAAGAGGCCGAACAGGCTTACCGCGAGCTAATCACCCGTTATCCAGGGCGTCCAGAACCCTACAATAATCTTGCAAGACTTTATAGCCTTCAGGGCAAGCTGGAACAAGCCGCAGCATTGTTGCGCGCTGGTTTATATACTGACCCCTCTTATCGTGTTCTGTTTGATAATCTTTCCCAGGTCTACGCCGAACAGGCCGCCCGCGCCTATCGTCATGCGATGAACCCAGAAGATTCGCAAGCGAATAAGAAAGAGCCCTTGACTACGCTGGGGGAGCTTTCCAGCGCACGATTACCGATCGCAACCCCTTAGTTAGCAGGGGAACTGGCCCTTGTTTGGAAAGCTGGGAACCAACGGGTACACTTGCGCCCTGCCGGATCCCCGAAACCCGACGCGAAGGACCCTCATGAAGCGCTTTTCCCGTCGCCTGCTGCTTGCGCTTGTTATCACGATACCACCCACCATGGCACTGGCCGGGGTAACCTCTGATGAGTATGAATCCCGCCTGCTTCGCGCCACGGCGAATATTGTCGCCGGACAATGGTCTGTCGGACTTAAGGCATTAAACGCTCTAACTCAGGATTACCCCGATAGTCGCGTTGGACACCTGTTGCGTTCTGATCTGCTGTTTGCCCTTGCCGGGCGAGCACGCTCACTGCCTGAACTGAGTAATCGTTCATCAGAGACTCATGCTCAAGAGCTTCGCGAGCAACTGCGTCTTCGATGGCAACATGCCATTGGGATTCGTGAGACCAAGACCAACCGGGTTCCGGCGAAGCTGGTCAAAGTCTCTTCGGAAAACGCAGCAGTCCTTTACGTTGATCTTCCCGCAGCGCGACTCCATGTTTTTCGACAGATCCATGGTGAGTTACAACGATTGGCTGATTTTTACGTCACAGTTGGCCGGCAAGGTTACGGCAAAGAACGTGAGGGGGATCTAAAGACCCCGGTAGGCGTCTACCGGATCAATGGCTATATTCCCGGAAGTCAACTCGAGGCCCGCTACGGATCTGGCGCACTGACCACCAATTATCCCAACCCTCTCGATCAACAAATGCGCAGAACAGGTTACGGGATTTGGCTCCACGGGACTGAGCCTGGCTGGATTAACCGCGGGCCCCGTGCCAGCGAAGGCTGCATTACATTAAGTAATGCTGATTTTGGGAATCTTTACCGCTTGCTTGGAACCGCCGACCAGTTACCGATCATTATCGACGACACGCCGGACTGGATTTCCCCAGTAGAACTGCAACGCCTCCGTACAAACCTTCTCGCCATCATTCACGGCGGTTCTCAAATAGATTCACAACAGCAGGTCCAGCCTTCCGTGACGGCTATTGCTGTGGATATCACCCAAACCCCTCGCCATGATCTGCAAGAGGCACTCCCCAAGCCTAGTGACTTTGAATTCACCGAAATCTTTGTCTACCCCGGGCCCAAGACGCAACTGGTCACCCGGGCAACAAAATTCAAGGGGTCAGGAAAAACAGATATCGTGGAGCAGTACTGGGTCAAGGAAGATAACCAACAATGGCGAATCATCCTGCAACAGCAGATCCCTGTAATGACCCAACGAAAAATCGCTGCCGAACCTGAGTCAAAAACAGCCAAACAGGTATCAGGCGCGTGACCCCGTCTTATCGGCAACTATTTTAACAAGGTGTTATCACTTCCATCTTTTGTACCCAGGCCAGAACGTACTCGCAGCGGCTACCTGAATAGCCTTTAATATCCTGATCCTGTTTCGACAAGATTAGGCCAGGCCTCTCCCGCACGGTAAGCCCGAAGCGCATCGGCGACATAGCGACAGGCTGTTGGTGGGTGAGTAATACTGGCGATATGTGGGGTTAGAAAAATACCGGGATGCGACCAGAAGGGATGCTCGGCTGGCAGCGGCTCTTGACTAAACACATCCAGCGCTGCGGCCTGCAGTTGACCGCTGTCGAGTGCCGAAAGAAGGTCCTGCTCGTTGACTGATTCGCCACGACCAGCGTTAACCAGGCACGCCTTGGGCGGCAACATTGCAAGCGTCTCCCGGTTAATAATCTGCCGGGTCTGCTCAGTCGCTGGAAGCAACATCACGAGTATCATTGTCTGGCGCAGAAATGCCTCTACCTGCCCCTCACCATAAAACATCTCTATCGCGTCGTTAGGTTTTGATTGCCTACGGTAACCAATCACATTGTAGTTAAGCGATTGGAGCTGTTTCGCTAAAGCCAGGCCAAGCACTCCCATTCCCATGACCCCCACCGTTGTATCTCGCGCCGGTAACTGAGGCAACTCTTTCCAGACGCATTGAGCCCTCTGGCGCTCATAACAGTGCATCAGGCGGTGAAACCTTAAAACCTGAAATAGACAGAACTCCACCATGCCTGCCGTGAGTTCTGGCTCGACCATGCGCACAATCGGTACCTTGGCCGGCAACGCTGAACAGGCGAGCAATGAATCGACACCCGCTCCGATCGAGAAAATCACCTCGAGGTTCTCCAGGCCGTTAAAAAGTTCTGCTGGTGGACCCCACAGTAAAGCGCAATTTATTTCCTTAAGATCCCCCACCTGCGGCCACACACGCACCTCAAGCTCTGGCATCGCAGCAGTAAAAGCACTGATCCATTCCTGATCACGCGCATCCGTTTTTAGCAGCATCACGGGGTTGTCTTGTGTCAACATGATCTTGGCCGACCCCATATCCTAGTTATCAAATTGCCGCACCGATCTAGCTCCGTAATTCGATTATTGGTAACAGCGCGAAAACTGAGCGGCTGATAGTCCTATTCAGAACCTTTTATAAAACTATCCACTTGATTTAGTGCTAACCTGCATAAAACCACACAATCAAAGTGGACAAAACCTTGAGAATCTCCGCAAACCCTACTAAACTGGGATGTCTACAATGGTTACTCGAAACATAATACCAGACTGTCGTAATCTGTCGTGACTATAGTTAGGAAGGAAAAATCTCGCAAATGAGTGATCAGGATTTCTTTGTCCGCTTTATAAAAGTGCAGAAAAGTTATGACGGCGAAACCCTTGTCGTTAAAAACCTGAATCTGGACATCAAACAGGGGGAATTCATAACTATGCTCGGGCCCTCTGGCTCTGGCAAAACAACCTGCCTGATGATGTTGGCGGGCTTTGAACCGGCCACTCATGGTGAGATTTATCTGGGTAACCAGCCGATCAACGCAGTACCACCCCATAAACGCGGAATCGGCATGGTTTTTCAGAACTATGCTCTCTTTCCCCATATGACGGTCAATGAGAACCTCGCCTTTCCGCTTGAGGTCCGCAAACTCAACAAGTCGGAGATTGAGTCACGGACCAAGCGCGCTCTCGACATGGTACAACTCGGCGCATTTGGCAACCGTCGCCCGGCCCAACTCTCCGGGGGTCAACAGCAGCGGGTAGCCGTTGCCCGGGCTCTGGTGTTTGATCCTGACCTTGTGCTTATGGACGAACCACTGGGCGCGCTCGACAAGCAGCTGCGCGAGCAGATGCAGTACGAAATTAAACATATTCATGAAAACCTCGGTGTAACAGTCGTCTACGTAACCCACGACCAGTCGGAGGCGCTGACTATGTCGAACCGTATCGCCGTCTTCGATGATGGCGTCATCCAGCAACTGGCGACACCCAGCGACCTGTATGAACGGCCTGAAAACGCATTTGTCGCACAATTTATTGGCGAGAATAACCGACTGATCGGGTATGTACGCAGCATCGAGGGAGATCACTGCCAGGTCGAGCTCGACAACGGCGAGTACATTAAGGCGTTCAAAGTCAATGTTGACGCTGTAGGCGATCGGGCCACACTTTCACTGCGGCCGGAGCGAGTTGAAGTAAATCCCGAACCTGGAAAATTTCCCAACTTGTTCGAGGCCAAAGTAGAGGAATTGATCTACCTGGGTGATCATATCCGTACCCGTGCTTCGGTCTGCGGACATAGTGATTTTATTGTTAAAATCCCCAATGCGTCGCACCATGCGGCGCTAAACGAGGGAGACATAGTCAAGTTCGGCTGGTCTATGGAAGACTGCCGGGCACTTGATGTCGTCGAGGCAACTAACTGAGTTGGCCGAGACGACATGTTTTTTAACGTCATTTTGATGACGACAACCAACCGATAGCGGAGGAATGAGAATGAGTAAGCATCTCTTAGCAACCACCCTGGCTTCGGCGGTGATTGGGGCGGCCCTGGCCGCACCTGCGCACGCCGATGTCACAGTCGCCTCATGGGGCGGCGCTTATACCATGAGCCAACAGAAGGCCTACGCAGATACCTGGTCCGAGGGCACCGCCAACTTTGTAAACTATAACGGCGGCCTTGGCGAAGTACGCACCCAGGTCGAATCGGGCAATGTTACGTGGGACATCGTTGATGTCCTGCCACATGAAGCTCGCGTCGGCTGTGATGAAGGCCTCTTTGAGGAACTGCCCCGTGATGTCTTCACCAAAGCGCCCGACGGCAGTTCGATGGATGATGACATCATGGTCGAGGTACCGAATGACTGCGTAGTGCCGCAGATCTTCTGGTCTTATGTCCCCTTCTATCAGGAAGGCGCCTTTGATGGTAACGCCGCTGGCAATCCCAAGACTATTGCCGACTTTTTTGATGTCGCGAACTTCCCCGGTAAACGCGGAATTCATACTTGGGGCAACGCGCTGGTTGAAATGGCACTGATGGCCGACGGCGTGGCACCCGGCGATGTCTATTCTGTATTAGACACGGCTGAAGGCATGGATCGGGCTTTTGCCAAACTCGACACTATCAAGGATCACGCCGTATTCTGGTCTTCAGGCGCCAAACCGCTTGAACTTGTTACCAGTGGCGAAGTCTCCATGGCGCTGGCCTACAACGGTCGTATCGGTGCAGCCATGCTTTCAGAGGGTGCGCCCTTTGTAATCAACTGGGATGGACAGGTTCTTGAAGAGGAATGGCTGGCCATGCTCAAAGGCACACCGAACGCTGACGAAGCACTCAAGTTCCTGATTCATGCGAGTGCCCCAGAGCAGCAGGCGGGCCAAGCTAAGTGGATCACCTATGCGCCGATGCGCGCCTCAGGCATCGATCTCATCCAAGCTGGTGAGCCTTGGTTCAACACCGGCGTGAACATCATGCCGCTGATGCCTAATGCCCCCGCAGCTTTAAGCCAGATGCACCTGTTTGCCAACCCAAGCTGGTGGGCAGATAACGGAGATTCTATCTCCGAGCGCTTCACTGCTTGGATGGGTCAGTAAGGGTCCACTCCGGATAGTTAGTTGTTAATACAGAAAGGGGTCGGTCAGTCGGCTGACCCCTTTTCTGTCACTCCCCGGCTGTGATTGTCGGGCCTTACTCGCCGGTCCATGTCAATGTCAAATAGTCACCCGGCGTCGGCCCAGCCTCTGCTGACAGCCGACGGTATACCTCTTAAAACCAGCTTGCAGCGCTCGATGCGCCGCAGCAAGTGGCGAGCAATCGCCTTGGTAGCGCCTCCACTCATTTTCCTACTGGGCCTTTTTCTCCTGCCCATTGGTAATCTGCTTACACGCAGTACCGACGATACGATTATCAACCATCAGTTGCCTTTAACCTTCGCGATGCTTGAGCGGTGGGACCGCAAGCAATTGCCAGATGAAACCTTGTTTGAGGCAATGTACCTGGACCTTTCGAGCCTCAATAAATACCTTATCGCCGACAATTTTGCGAATGAAGTTGACCCCGAGAATCCAAGCTGGAAAATTCAGATTCCGAAAAAGGGTCCTTACCGTGATCCTATTATTCGGATCGATTCTCGCTGGCAATCGGTCGATACCTGGATACCTATATATGAAATTGCCCTCGCTGGAGAAGATTTCGAAGGTACCGCAAGAGAAAAAAAGAATCATGCGAGGCGCGCCCATTTCGATATCTGTGCTTACCTGACGCCGCTGACAAACGCAACCTGCTCCAACCTTTATAAGACACTGCTCCAGTGGGATGGTGTCAGTGAACCGGGAGAAGCGTTATTTAAGGCGCTTTACAAAGATCTGTCTTCAGCAAATAAATTTCTTGTAGGTAAATCCAGCACCCGGATGAACTATGAGCGGCCAGGCTTTAAAAGCCTGATAAAAAAATCCAGCCGCAAACTGAAAAACCTCGATCAGCCACCGTACCGGGAGGCAATGATCAAGGCAGACAAGCGTTGGGGCGACGTCGCTTTCTGGCAAGCTCTGGTTCCCATGCAACACCCGCAGACAACTGGTTATTACCTCAATGCGGTAGATCGCAAATGGGATAAGGATTCCAATATCGTAATGCAACCTAAAGAGCGTCGCGTCTATACGATGCTCTGGTGGCGAACTTTTCTGGTCAGCCTGATCGTCACTGTCGGCTGCCTGATGCTGGCCTACCCGGTATCCCACCTGCTGGCAACGCTACCATTGAAATATTCCAACATCCTAATGATCTGCGTGCTGATGCCGTTCTGGACTTCACTGCTGGTGCGCATTGTCGCGTGGATGGTCATGCTGCAACAGGAGGGGGTAGTCAACGACACCCTGGTGATGCTGGGCCTTCCCGATGAAAACCGCCTACCGATGATGTACAACTTTACCGGCACCGTGATCGTGATGATCCAGATTCTGCTACCGTTCATGATTCTGCCGATATACAGTGTCATGAAAACTATCCCGCCGAGTTACATGAAAGCCGCCCAGAACCTGGGTGCCCCGCCATCGCTGGCCTTTTTGCGGGTCTATATGCCGCAGACTCTTCCCGGCATTGGCGCTGGGGTAATACTCGTATTTATTGTGGCTATCGGGTACTACATCACTCCCGAACTGGTTGGCGGCAAGGATGGTCGACTCATTGGCAACATGGTGGCATACCATATGCAAAAATCCTTGAACTGGGGGCTTGCTGCAGCTATGGGCACGATCCTTCTGGCCGGGATCATGGTGCTGTATTGGGTCTACGACAAGATTGTCGGCATCGACAACATGAAACTGGGCTAAGGCGATGGCGCTTCCTGCCTATGCGACCCCTGCCCAGCGTTTGTGGCACTACATTTATCTTGTCATCTGCGCCTTTGTGCTTTTCTTCCTGGTGATGCCGCTGGTTGCCGTGATCCCAATCTCTTTCAGCGCCTCGCCTTTCCTTCAATTTACGCCCGAGATGCTTCGTTTCGACCCTGAGGCTTTTTCCCTGCGCTGGTATCGGATGATGATGGGCGATTGTTCGGATCCAGGTATCACCACGGTCTGCAGTGACAACTGGAAAATAGGTGCCAAGAATAGCCTGTTTATCGGTGTTATCGCGACGGCGCTGGCGACCACGCTGGGTATATTCGCAGCCCTTGGGCTTAGCCGGCCAATCATGCCGTTTCGCAAACTGATTATGGCCATCATGATCTCACCGCTCATCGTACCGCTGATCATCACCGCGTCAGGGATGTTCTTTTTCTTTGCCAAATTCAATCTGGTATCCACATACACCGGACTGATTCTCGCGCACACCATCCTGGGCCTTCCCTTTGTGGTAATTACCGTGACCGCGACACTGGTAGGCTTTGATGCCAGCCTGACCAAGGCAGCAGCCAGCTTGGGTGGAGGACCGGTTCGCAATTTCTTCAAGGTACAAATGCCCTTGATATTGCCAGGGGTGATCTCTGGAGCGCTTTTCGCCTTTATCACCTCTTTCGATGAAGTCGTCATCGTGCTCTTCATCGGTGGACCCGATCAGATCACACTGCCACGGCAGATGTGGTCAGGGATCCGCCAGGAAATCAGCCCGACTATTCTCTCCGTAGCAACAATCCTGGTTATTCTATCGATCTGCCTGCTGACTACGGTCGAGTTGCTGCGGCGCCGCAGCGAACGCTTACGCGGGATTCGCCCAACCTGAGTGGGGCTTGCAGAGCACATGACTCAAACCTCAGAAGCTGTGCTGGCCTTGAAGGTTGAGAACATGCATAAACGCTTTGGTAACCTGGAAGTACTCAAAGGCGTACATCTGGATGCCGCTGTTGGTGATGTCATCTCCCTGCTCGGGGCATCCGGCTCTGGCAAGAGCACCCTTCTGCGCTGCATTAATCTGCTTGAAACACCAGACAGTGGCACAGTCACCGTACACGGCGAGACTATCGACATGACAACTGACAAGTCAGGTCAGCCCGTACCCCAAGACATGTCTCAGGTCATCCGACTTCGCTCCCGTCTCGGAATGGTATTCCAGAGCTTCAACCTGTGGCAGCACATGACTGTGCTCGAGAATGTCTCCGAAGCCTTGGTTCAAGTTCTAAGAATGTCTAAGGCTGATGCCCTGGATCGTGCTCGCGCAACGCTCGATAAAGTCGGGATGCATGACCGTCAGGACTACTACCCGGCGCATATCTCTGGCGGGCAACAGCAGCGGGCCGCCATTGCCCGGGCGCTCGCCATGGAGCCCGACGTAATGCTCTTTGATGAGCCCACCTCAGCGCTGGACCCTGAACTAGTTGGTGAAGTACTCAAGGTTATGCGGGCACTGGCCGATGAGGGGCGCACCATGATTGTAGTGACTCATGAGATCGGCTTTGCCCGGGATGTATCGAACAAGGTCATTTTTCTGCATGAAGGGGCGATTGAATCTGAAGGCGCCCCTGCTGAGATGTTCAGCAACCCCGAATCGGCCCGTTTTCGCCAATTTCTGTCAAACGCACTGCACTAGTCAGGAACAGACAGGAAACGGTGGTCCGGTGTACCATTAACCACGCTGGAATTTTCAACAACCGAAGGGAGAAAAGAGATGATGAAAAAGAAACTGACCATGCTGGGTCTGGCAGGGCTACTCGCCCTGGCAACCGGCACTGCGACTGCAGGCGACCCACTACGGGTTGGCGTAGAAGGCGCGTATCCCCCGTTCTCGTGGAAAGAGGCCGACGGCACCCTGAAAGGCTTTGATATCGACATGGCAATGGAGGTCTGCAAACGGTTAAATCGCGAGTGTGTACTCGTTGAACAGGAATGGGATGGCATGATTCCAGCACTGCTTGCAAAAAAGTTTGACACCATAATAGCGTCGATGTCGATTACCGAAGAACGTAAGAAGAAGATTGATTTCAGTATTAAGTACTACAACACCCCTGCGAAACTTGTTGCAAAGAAGAATGCCGGGTTTGATGGCACGGCGTCTGGCCTGAGTGGCAAGCGTGTTGGAGTGCAACGAGCCACCACTCACCAGTGCTCTGCGGAAAAACTCTACCCCGGCGCCGAACTGGTACTTTATGGAACGCAGGAGGAAGTCTGGCAAGATCTCGCAGCTGGCCGACTCGATGCCCAGTTATCTGATTCGCTTCAAGCCTATGAAGGCTTTCTGGCGCTTGATGCTGGCAAAGACTTTGACTTCTTAGGTGATGCAATCGACGATGTCGAGTGTCAGGGTGTAGGCGCGGGCTTTGCCGTACGAAAAGAAGACTCGGCGTTGCGCGATGCGCTCAGCCAGACCATTTTGGATATCCGTGCCGATGGCTCCTATAAAGCGATGAACGACCAGTACTTTGCGGTTGACATTTACGGCAATTAAACGGATCAAGTCGATTTTGATCTGAACTGAACGGGCCCCGACGGGCCCGTTCATTTTTGAGCTCACTAATGGATTCCGTCTGGGAATACCGCGGCCTGCTGCTCGATGGCACCATCGTCACAGTACAGTTGGCGCTGGCTTCTCTGGCGCTCTCTGTGCTGCTTGGCCTCATTGGGGCTACAGCCAAGCTCGCGACTAACCCGGCCTCGCGAGGCGTTGCTAACGCCTACACCACCCTGGTGCGTGGGGTTCCAGATTTAGTGCTGATGATGCTGTTGTTTTACGGCGGGCAACAGATTGTCAACGACCTGGGCAGCTCCACCGGTTTGTGGGACTACGTCGAAATCAACCAGTTTATCGCCGGAGTCTGGTCCATTGGTTTTGTCTTCGGCGCCTACATGACTGAGACTTTCCGCGGCGCAATTCTTGCAATACCTCGTGGCCAGATCGAAGCTGGTATCTCCTGCGGCATGACAGCCTTGACTATTTTCCGGCGGATCACCTGGCCGCAAATGGTGCGCCATGCCCTGCCTTCCTTTACCAACAACTGGCTGGTGTTGATCAAAGCGACAGCCTTGGTCTCGGTCATTGGCCTGCATGACCTTGTCTGGAATGCGTCGACTGCTGGACGCTCGGTTCGGGAGCCCTTTAACTTCATGTTCGCCGTGCTGATTATTTATCTTATCCTGACCGCCTGCTCGGACGTGGGCCTGCGCTGGCTGGATCGCCGCTACAACGTGGGCGTGGACCGCGCTTAAAAGTCATGGCAGAACAAAAGCGCACCTTCTTTGAGTATCTCGTTTATGTCAGCGAGCACCGTTCGCCGCTGGATTTTATGTTGGTATTCGATCATATCGAAAAGTTTTTTTACGGCGCACTGCTGACAATTGAAATCACTTTCCTCGCGCTACTGATTGGCGGCGCTATGGCGGTACCGTTGGCGATTGCACGGGCCTACCGCCATCCCTGGCTGAATGGTCCTATCTTTGGATTTACCTACTTCTTTCGGGGTACACCGCTGCTGGTTCAGACCTATCTGGTCTATTACGGCCTTGCCCAGTTTGATTTTGTTCGTGAGAGCTTTCTGTGGGGGCCGATCCTATCCAACGCCTGGTGGTGTGCATTAATCACTTTCAGCCTTAATACCGCCGGATACACTACGGAATTCCTACGCGGTGCCATTGAAAATACGCCCAAGGGAGAAATCGAAGCCGCTCGAGCCTGCGGTATGTCACAGACCCGCATGATCTGGCGAATTGTATTGCCCAGCGCGTTCCGTCGAGCCCTGCCTGCCTATTCCAATGAGGTGATCTTCATGCTGCACAGTTCGGTAGTGCTCAGCACTATTACTCTGCAGGACATTCTCGGGGTGGGACGTTGGCTAAATGGTCGCTACTACCTGGCCTATGAAGGCTTTGTCACGGCCATGGTCTTTTACATGGTACTGGTATTTTTTATCAGCACTGGATTTCGACTCTGGGAGAAGCGCTGGCTGGGTCACCTACGGCCCCGTGATACTGCTGATGCCTAAAGTAGGAATGTAAAATATGTCTTAATCGTATGCCCCAACCTTGCCGTAAACTTGTCAGGATTCCAGATGCCCGCCACCCTTAAACTCGCCCAGACTCTGATCCGCCGACCCTCAGTGACGCCAGCTGATGGGAACTGCCAGGATCTTATTGCGGGTGCACTTGCACCTTGTGGCTTCGAGCCGGAAGTCATGAACTTCGGATCGGTACGCAATCTGTGGCTACGACGTGGCTCAGAATCGCCGCTATTCGTTTTTGCTGGACATACCGACGTGGTACCCACGGGTCCCGAAGAAAGTTGGCGTTACCCGCCTTTCGAGGGCAAAGTCGTTGGCGACACACTCCATGGCCGTGGTGCTGCCGACATGAAAGGCAGCCTGGCCGCTATGGTCACTGCCTGCCAGCGATTCACCGAGCTAAATCCGGATCACAGTGGCTCAATCGCGCTACTTCTAACCAGTGACGAGGAAGGTCCAGCGGTGGATGGTACCGTACGTGTTGTTGAGACCCTGAGCGCCCGAGGTGAACTAATCGACTGGTGCCTGGTCGGTGAACCGACGAGTTCGCAGCATCTTGGCGATACCATCAAGAACGGGCGTCGGGGATCTCTGGGGGGCACTTTGACGGTGCGCGGCATCCAGGGTCACGTGGCTTATCCGCATCTGGCCGACAATCCTCTGCACCGGCTAGCCGGCATCATTAACCAACTCGCGGGACATCGCTGGGACGAGGGTAACGAATTCTTCCCAGCGACCACCTTTCAGGTTTCCAACCTCGCCGGAGGCACTGGAGTCAGTAACGTCATTCCCGGCGAGGCCCAAGCCCGATTCAATCTACGGTATTGTCCCGACACCAGTGCCCAGTCGATTCGTGAAACCATCGACTCAATCTGCGCAACACATGCTAAGCATTTCAACATCGACTGGGAGCCCCTGGGCCTGCCCTATCAGACCCTGCCGGGGGAATTAGTAGACGCGACTCGAAATGCCATCGCCGAAGTAGTCAACATTCAGTCAGTGCTTTCCACTGATGGTGGCACCTCAGACGGACGGTTCATCGCACCCACCGGAGCGCAGGTTATAGAATTGGGACCTATTAACCGTACCATCCACCAAGTCGATGAAGCTGTGGGTATCGAAGACTTGGAACGCCTTTCACAGATCTATGAGCGGGTCTTGAAATACCTGCTTTCCTGAATGACCTCCAAAGCGTGGCATTGCATTACCAAACGGTAATACTTTGTTTAGGTCGCGGTAATGGGACCCCCTCTAAAGTGCCCTGGAACTTAGCAACCACATCCAGGGAGATAACCCCATGCCACAACAACGAATCCTGCGACAACTCGCACCCCAGATCACAGTCGTGGCCCTCGCCACTATAGCCACCGTCAGCGCTGTATTGTACGCAAGCCGAACCGCCACAGCACTGCCGCAAAGCACCGACACAGTAATGACTGTCTCTGGCGGGCCCGGCTCTGGTTTTGCAGACCTGGTCGAGTCTGTGCGACCTGCCGTCGTAAATATTTCAATCCGCACCACGCAGCGTACTTCGGCACGTCCGGACAATTTCGATAACTCATTTTCACGACGACATGATCAGGAATTTGGTTTTCGTGGACAACCGCAGATGCGTGAATTCATGGAGCGGTTTTTTGGCGAGTCGGTCCCAAAGGGGCCGCGTGGACCCATGGAGGCCCGCTCACTGGGGTCTGGGTTCATTATCGATGCTGCAGGCCTTGTAGTGACTAATCATCACGTCATCGGAAACGCTGACCAGATTGAGGTTACACTGGAAGACGGCCGCGTCTTTCCCGCGACGGTTCGAGGAAGTGACAAACGCACCGACCTCGCCTTGCTAGAAATCCATGCCAACGAACCATTGCCCTTTGTTTTATTTGGCAATTCTGACCTCGCCCGTGTCGGTGACTGGGTGATCGCAATTGGCAACCCATTTGGTCTGGGGGGCACCACAACATCTGGGATTGTTTCCGCGCGAGGTCGCGATATCAACAACGGTCCGTATGTCGATTACATTCAGATCGACGCCTCGATCAATCGAGGTAATTCGGGAGGGCCACTATTTAATAATGCAGGGGAAGTTATTGGCGTCAACACGGCGATTTTTTCGCCCAACGGTGGCAGTGTTGGAATCGGCTTTGCGATTCCTGCAAGCCTGGTAGAAAACGTTGTCAGCCAATTGCGTGATCATGGCCAGGTTACACGGGCATGGCTCGGTGTCGAAATACAGGCAGTCGGACCTGAAATCGCCGACAGCCTTGGTCTTGACGAACCGCGTGGGGCACTGGTATCGCGCATCAGTCCCGACAGCCCAGCCGCCCGCAGTGACCTTCGCACCGGCGACGTTATCGTGAGTCTCGATAACGAGCCGGTAAAACGTATGCGCCACTTACCGCGTCTGGTAGCGAGAACCCCCGCGGGCCAGTCTATTTCACTCGGGGTTTGGCGATCTGGCCAAGAAATGATAGTCACCGCAACCCTGGAGCCACTTAGAGGTTCCCGCCAGGCCTACAATCAACAAGAGCAAGAACCCACCCGTAAACTGGGTCTGAGGCTGTCGATGCTCGACGAGGCGAATCGGCAACGGCTTGGAGAAAACCGTAGCGGGGTTCTTATCCAGGACGTAGCGCCGCGAAGTCCCGCGGCCCATAAGGGCCTTCGACCAGGAGATATTATTCTGAAGGTAGGTGAAAACTCAGTGGGCACACCCGAAGATGTCCTGAATCAAGTTGATCTCGCTCGCACCGACAAACAAAACAAAACGATTCTGCTACTGGTAGAACGAAATGGTGACCAACGTTATGTCGCCGTTAAAGTAGGTTGATCTGCTCTTTTAAGTCACTGGCCGAGGGGCGCCCCTCGGCCAGCACTACTCGGTTAGAATTTCTGGACCGACAGCCCAGGCCCTGAAGTTATTATCGTGCGTATCCTGCTGATAGAGGACGACCCGGAAGCAATCCGCTATGTTTCGCGCGGCTTGCGCGAGGCCGGTCATGTGACAGATACCGCAGACAACGGCCCAGATGGCCTGGCTTTGGCGACTAACGAGTCTTATGATCTGCTCGTCATCGACCGCATGCTTCCAGCAATGGATGGGCTATCAGTGATTGCAAACCTACGGGATCTGGACAACAACACGCCGGTGCTGATCTTGAGTGCACTGGGTGATCTTGAAGATCGGGTCACTGGGCTTCGGGCTGGCGGCGATGATTACCTGCCAAAACCTTTTGCTTTTGAAGAATTGCTCGCGCGAGTCGAAGCTCTAGGCCGACGCGCCCAGCACAGTGCAATGACCACGCAATTCAAGGTAGGCGATCTGGAGATGGATGTACTGACCCGACAGGTACGTCGTGACGAAAAAGCCATCAAGCTTCAGCCTAGGGAGTTTCGACTGCTGGAATACCTGATGCGCCACAGCAGTCAGGTTGTTACCCGAACCATGTTGCTTGAAAACGTCTGGGACTATCATTTTGATCCCCAGACGAATGTCATTGACGTCCATATCAGTCGACTACGATCCAAAATTGATCGAGGATTCTCAACGCAGCTGCTGCACACCGTCCGTGGTGCCGGGTACATACTGCGTGAATCTGACTAGCTTTCTCAGAAGTTCCACCTTTCGAATTGCGCTACTGTACGTGGCTCTTTTCACCGCATCGGTACTCGTACTATTCAGTTTTATCTACTGGTCTAGCGTGCGTTACATGGCAGACCAATCGGATACCGCTATCCGTGCCGAGATTAATACTCTATCTGAGCGTTATGAGCATCGTGGTCTGCCTGGGTTGCGACACCTGATCTCTAACCGGGTCGACCGGCAACAGCCTACAGGCACATCTATCTATCTCCTCACCGACCCACTCGGTCGAGTTATTGTCGGAAATATCAATCGCTGGCCAAAGGTGCCGGTCCAAGATGGCTGGCTGAATTTCAACCTCAAGGCCGGCGATCTCGACCAGCCAAGTCTGCATCCAGCCCGGGCACGACAGTTTCAGCTGGCTGGCGGGTTTCGATTACTGGTCGGACAAGATATCCAGGAACTCAATGCCGCGCGCCTACGAGTCATTTCGGCACTGGGCTGGGGCGTGGCTCTAACCTTGGTGCTTGGCCTGGCCGGAGGCTTTTTCATCAGTCGGCGAATGCTGACACGAATTGACATCATTAACGATACCAGTCAGCGCATTATGGCTGGAGATCTGGATCGGCGCGTGCCGGTCGGTTCACGCGGCGACGAGTTCGACCAGTTATCGAACAATCTCAATCACATGCTGGACCAGATCCAAGAACTCTTGGAAAGCATTCGCCAAGTCAGTGACAATATTGCGCATGACCTCAAAACCCCTCTTTCACGATTGCGTCAACGCCTTGAATCCCTGGGTGATTCAGACGGGCTGAAATCGGCGCAAGCGCGGGCACTCGAACAGGCAATTGATGAGGCCGATCGCCTGCTGGACATGTTTAATGCCCTGCTTCGTATTGCACGCATTGAGTCCGAATCGATCAGTACCAACATGCAACCACTGGCGCTTAGCCAGTTGGCTACAGATGTGGTCGAGCTGTACGAGCCGCTGGCGGAGGAAAAATATCAAAAGCTTAAACTACTGGTGGATGCGCAATCGATAGTGCAAGCGGACCGGGACATGCTATTCCAGGCGCTCGCAAACCTGCTCGATAATGCTGTTAAATACACGCCTGTCGGGGGCATTATCGAGATCACCATATCTCATCACCGGGATCAACCTGTCCTGTCGGTATGTGATAATGGCCCGGGTATTGCAAAGGCAGACCAGGACAAGGTGTTCCGGCGCTTTTATCGTGGGGATGCCAGTCGCTCGAGTGCCGGCAACGGACTAGGGCTAAGCCTGGTAAGTGCTGTGACGCGGCACCATGGCGCCCAGGTCTCACTCGCTGGCAACGACCCCGGCCTTTGTGTCAAACTTGTTTTCCCAAAGACCCAAAACTGACAGTTGGCCAGGTACCTCATGCAGACTTTGGCGCTGATTGAAAATCTCAATGCTTAAGACCCGCATGCGGACTAAAGCGCTCGTGTGAAACTTTAGTTTCCCGATCCGGGCATAGTACCCATCGGCTTACGCATGGTTGTTGCATCCTGGCCAAACAGGATCTGCCGAGCTGCTGGAGTCACGGCCTTACCTTTATTGATTTTCTGAGCCTCCCGATAAGCCGCGACCACAGCAGGTCGTTGGCGGATCGACTCAAACCATCGCTTAACATTGGGGAATTGATCGATATCGGTTTTATGCCACTCGTAACGCAAAATCCACGGATAGCAGGCCATATCGGCAATGGAATAATCATCACAGATAAACTCGCTCTTGGCAAGGCGCCCGTCTAATACCGCGTACAATCGGGACGTCTCCTGATGGTACCGCCGGATCGCATAGGGCACCTCTTCTGGAGCATAGCGGGTGAAGTGATGATTCTGACCTAGCATTGGGCCCAGACCACCCATCTGCCACATCAACCATTGCAGTACGTCTGTCCGCTCAACAAGAGAATCGGGCAGGAACCGTCCGACCTTCTCTGCGAGATAGATGAGGATCGCTCCAGATTCAAAGACTGAGATCGTCTCGGGCGATTTGGTCGGGGCATGATCGATAATGGCCGGTATCCGCCCGTTAGGTGCAATTTGTAGAAACTCATGACTAAACTGCTCGCCCTCATTAATATTTACCGAGGTAATTCGGTAATCCAAGCCGGCTTCTTCGAGGAACATCAAGACTTTCATCCCGTTGGGTGTTGGCCAGAAGAATAGTTCAACCATGTTACTGTCCTAGAAAGAGCCCTTTCGAGCTAGGGTCGGGAAAAGACCCATTAATTATGCCTTAAGCATATCCTGGTGAAACCCTAACGTGCGACAGGATCAGCGTCCTTAAATCATATGGGGAATGCGCCAGGTTGGTGGGTCAAAGTTATTAAGCACATATCACCAGATTCTGACAATCTGTAGGCAAGTCCGGAACTTGGGTATACTCCGCGCTCTTGAGAAAAATGCGGGCGGAGGCCCACTTTATCGCGTGGCAAAAGAAGAACATATTGAAATGGAAGGCACGGTTCTGGAGAACCTACCTAATACCCAGTTCCGCGTCGAACTCGAAAATGGGCATGTGGTTATCGCCCACATCTCGGGCAAAATGCGTAAACACTATATCCGTATCCTGCGCGGTGACAAAGTTACAGTGCAATTGACCCCTTACGATCTAAGCAAAGGGAGAATTACCTACCGCGCCCGCTGACGTCAGCCAAAAAAAACCCTCGCGTCGCGAGGGTTCTGTGCATGTATTTCGGGCGTTTAGCCCGACAAGCTTCCAGACTTATTTAATCTTGGCTTCCTTGTAGGCTACATGCTTACGCACCACTGGATCGTATTTACGAATTTCCATCTTCTCAGGCTGGTTGCGCTTATTCTTGGTCGTCGTGTAGTAATGGCCTGTTCCTGCAGACGATACCAGTTTGATCTTGTCTCTCATTATCCGATTCCCCCTGGCTTATTAAACTTTCTCGCCTCGACCACGAAGCTCTTCGAGCACGGTATCGATACCTTTTTTATCTATAATCCGCAAACCCTGATGAGATACGCGTAGGCGAACCCAGCGATTCTCGCTTGGAACCCAAAAACGTCGATCATGGATGTTGGGCTTGAAAACCCGTTTGGTCTTGTTATGCGCGTGTGATACGTTGTTTCCTGTCATCACCCGCTTACCGGTTACCTGGCAAACTCTAGCCATGGCTGAAATACCCGCGCTGTATCCTGTAAAGGCCGCGTTTTATACCAGATTTTGATCCTTTTTCCTAGGGGAGCGGAGCAATCTTTCCACTTTCGGTGCTAGAAGCCGATGAACATCCTGTGATTTCCCCGGCACGCCAGCAACCGTTAGACTCTCAAACCATGTCCCGTCTCGCTGATCAGCACTTCATTGTAGGCATTACTGGCGGTATTGCCGCCTATAAATCTGCCGAGCTTGTTCGCCGACTATGTGGGCAGGGGGCCCAGGTGCAGGTCATTATGACCCAGGCCGCAAAAGCCTTTATTGCTCCGCTCACCTTGCAAGCACTCAGCGGCCGACCGGTTCGCGACACCCTGCTGGATCCAGAAGCTGAGTCTGGCATGGGTCACATTGAGCTTGGGCGCTGGGCAGACACTATTGTGGTCGCTCCCGCAAGCGCTGACTTTATTGCGCGCCTCGCTGCCGGTCTGGCTTCGGATCTGCTTAGCACCGTTTGCCTGGCAACATCGGCGCCGGTAATCCTGGCACCGGCAATGAACCAGGCCATGTGGCACAAACCAACCACCCAGCGCAATCTGGCAACCCTTCTGGCAGATGGTATTACACTACTGGGCCCTGCCGAAGGACCGCAGGCATGTGGGGATACAGGTCCCGGACGGATGCTCGAGCCGGACGAGCTTTTGGAATGCTTGAGCAATTCCCCGAACCCGGGGCCTCTGGAGAACCTTCGGGTCATGGTTACGGCCGGCCCCACTTGGGAGGCGCTTGATCCCGTTCGTGGTTTATCCAATCACAGCTCCGGAAAAATGGGTTACGCGGTCGCAAGCGCGGCAAAACGTGCCGGCGCAAGCGTGTCTCTGATCAGCGGCCCCGTTACGATAACGCCACCGACTGGGATTGAATTGAAGAACGTCACAACGGCAAAAGAGATGCTTGGCGCGGTCGAATCGGATGTATCCGGGTTCGATATCTTTATTGGAGTCGCGGCTGTTGTTGACTACCGACCTGCACAGGTCGCGCCCACAAAAATGAAAAAAGATGCGCAAACGCTTGTGGTTGAATTTGTGCGCAACCCCGATATCCTGTCGACGGTGGCACAACAATCAGATCCACCATTTACCGTCGGTTTTGCGGCTGAGACTGACCAGCCCCTTGTTTATGCCCGTCAGAAGTTAAAAAACAAGGGTCTCGACCTGATCGCAGTAAATCAGGTGGGTGGCAATGACGACCCATTCGGCAGCGACCATAACACTCTGACACTGATCAGCCAGCACGATCGAGTCGAGCTTGGACACGATAGCAAGACTGAGCTTGCCAGGCGATTGGTCGAAGAGATCGCACGACGATATCATGCAAAAAATCCAGCTTAAAGTCATCGACAAGCGCCTGGGTGATGAATTTGCCTTTCCGGCATATGCCACACAAGGTTCGGCCGGTATTGACCTCGTCGCCTGCCTTGACGCCCCGCTGACAATCCAACCAGGCCAGTGCGAACTGATTCCTAGCGGCATAGCGATTCATATCGGTGATCCATCTCATGCTGCGGTGCTGCTGCCCCGCTCGGGGTTGGGCCATAAACATGGCATTGTTCTGGGTAACCTGGTGGGACTAATCGATAGCGACTACCAAGGAGAAGTCAAGATTTCCTGCTGGAACCGCGGTGGTGAAGCCTTCCAGATTAATCCCGGTGACCGTATTGCCCAGATGATGATCGTACCTGTGGTGCAGGCAGCCTTTGAGGTAGTAGAAGCCTTTGACAAGAGCGAGCGGTCAACGGGTGGCTTCGGTCATACTGGGACCCGCTGAGTTACCAGACCATAATTTCATTTCACACCGAACGGATATAGCGTATAATTTTTCTTGATCCTTTTTTACTCTGACGACAGACCCGCAACACCCATTTTGAGCTGCGAGCAAGTAACGCCTGGCGGATGAGCACAAAGACTGGCCGGGGATCGGTCACCAACGCAGATTTTCTTTCCGGGGGGAATCGCGCCTACCTCGAAGACCTTCATAGCCGCTACCGGAACAACCCGGACAGTGTGGACCCCAGCTGGCAACAGGTTTTTCACAATCTGGCGAATGAGCCGACTACCAACTCTGCTGCAACAACCACAGATCTTCAGGCAACGGATCAAGCGGAATATGGCCGCAAACAGGCAGCAGTGCTGCGCCTCATTAACGCTTACCGCACCCGCGGACATAGTATTGCGACTACCGATCCGTTGGGCCTGGCTCGACCTGAAGTGCCAGAGGATTTCGACTTAAAAGCACAGGGCTTGGAAAAAGCCGATCTCTCAACCTCTTTCGATACCGGCTCGCTTGCATTTGGGCCAGTACAGATGCCGCTCAGCCGGATCCTTGAATTGTGCGATGCCACCTATTGCGGGCCACTGGGCATCGAGTACATGTACATCACCGATACAGCACAAAAGCGCTGGTTACAGGAGCGGTTGGAATGCGAACCCGTGCGGGCATCCACGGACGCCGACTTTCGCCGACACCTGTTGCAGCGCTTGACTGCGGCCGAAGGACTAGAGCGTTACCTGCACACCCGTTACGTTGGGCAAAAACGTTTCTCACTTGAAGGTGGGGAGGCTCTGGTGCCAATGCTCGGCGATCTGATCCAGCGGGCCGGTGGAGCTGGCATCAAAGAGATCGTCGTCGGGATGGCTCATCGGGGCCGGCTCAATGTACTGGTCAATATACTGGGGAAATCGCCCGAAGAACTGTTCGGTGAATTCGAAGGTAAAACCACCAGCAACGCTGGTCAGAGGAATACCGGTGATGTGAAGTACCACCAGGGATTTTCTGCCGATATTGAAACACCTGGCGGCGTACTGCATATGGCCTTGGCGTTTAACCCTTCTCATCTGGAGATTATTAACCCAGTAGTTGAGGGCTCGGTACGGGCCCGCCAGGATAGACGTAAAGACGACGAAAAAAACACTGTGCTCCCCGTGCTTATCCATGGAGACGCGGCCTTTGCCGGCCAGGGTGTGGTGATGGAATCCCTCAACATGTCTAACACGCGCGGCTTCTCAACCGGGGGCACTGTCCATATCGTCATCAATAATCAGATCGGCTTCACCACTCGAAACCCGCTCGACGCCCGCTCGACGCCTTACTGTACTGAGGTGGCTAAAATGGTACAGGCACCAATTTTTCACGTTAATGGCGATGACCCTGACGCCATAATATTTGCCAGCCGGTTGGCTCACGACTTTCGCATGACTTTCAACAAAGACGTCGTAGTCGATATGCTCTGTTACCGCCGACTGGGTCACAATGAAGCAGACGAACCGGCAATTACCCAGCCGAACATGTACCGCGTCATCCGTAACCTGCCTACCACACGCCAACGGTATGCGAGGCGACTTGCTGACGAAGGCGTGATCACCACCATAGACAGTGATGCTATGGTTGAGCGCTACCGGGATGCACTTGACCAGGGGCAGGTGGTCCACCCTCCAGCCACCAACCCAGATAAGTCGCTGTATCTCGTCGACTGGTCACCTTATATCACCGCGCGCTGGACTGATCCGGTGGATACCGCTATCAGCGCCAAGCGGGTAATTGACCTCAATGACCAACTGGTGACCCTGCCTGAAGACTTTGATCCTCACCCGCGGGTACGCCGTATACTGGATAGCCGCACTCAGATGGCGACGGGTGAAATACCAATGGATTGGGGTTTTGCCGAGACCATGGCCTATGGATCCCTGATCCAGGATGGTTACGCTGTGCGTATCTCAGGGCAAGACTCGGGGCGGGGAACCTTTTCGCATCGCCACGCGGTACTTAAGAACCAGGCTCGCCGAAACCCCTATGTACCGCTGCGCACTATTGGTGATGATCCATCGCAATTTTTGGTAATCGATTCACTCTTATCTGAAGAAGCAGTTCTGGGTTTTGAGTACGGCTATGCGACTACAGAGCCTCGCACACTCACGATCTGGGAAGCGCAGTTCGGCGATTTCGCCAATGGTGCGCAGGTTGTCATTGACCAGTTCATCAGTAGCGGTGAAGCTAAATGGCAACGATTGTGCGGGCTCACGCTTTTTCTGCCACATGGCATGGAAGGCCAGGGCCCCGAACATTCCTCTGCGCGCCTCGAGCGTTTTCTGCAACTTTGTGGCGATAACAACATGCAGGTTTGTATGCCGACTACCCCAGCTCAGTTTTTTCACATGCTCCGGCGGCAAATGATCCGACTACTGCGCCGACCGCTGATTGTTATGACGCCCAAGAGTCTGCTGCGCCACCGCGCCTCCATCTCGCCGGCTTCTGATCTGACCCAAGGCGCTTTTCACCCAGTGCTTGATGAGGTCGACGCCCTGGATCCCACAGCAGTCAAGCGGATCATTCTGTGTTCAGGGAAAGTCTACTTTGATCTGCTTGAGGAACGGACCCATCGGCAGCAGACCGATACCGCGATCATACGGATCGAGCAGTTGTACCCGTTTCCACAGGATCATCTTGAAACCATACTGAATCACTACCCCAACCGGCGCAAGGTGGTATGGTGTCAGGAGGAACCACGCAACCAGGGCTCCTGGCATCGCATTCAGAATCACCTCGGTCGAGCGGTGGCGAGTGATCAGTCTCTCGAATATGTCAGCCGCCAAGCTTCAGCGGCACCGGCTGCCGGCTCCTATCAGCAATACCTTACAGAACAAAAACAGTTGGTGAGCGAGGCTCTGGGGGCTGGGCTACTTTTCAAAGTTGAGCAATCTGAAGAGGCACAATCAAATGCCAGTTGAAATCAGAGTCCCCATGTTGCCCGAGTCGGTGGCAGACGCCACTATGCTCCACTGGCATGCCAAGATCGGTGATCCGGTTCGTCGCGATGACAACCTGGTGGACATCGAAACCGAGAAGGTCGTACTTGAGGTGCCCGCTCCGCGTGACGGGGTTATTATCAAAATATTACACGCCGAAGGCGAAACAGTGTTGGCGAATGACGTAATTGCCCTGTTTGAAGAAGCGGCTGAGCATGGAACGACTCATGACACAGGCAGTCCTGTCGCGGACCCCTCTAACGGAAAACAGCCCGCAAATGACACCGCCTCACCGCCCCCATCTCAAGCAAAGCAGACAACAGCAACCACAGCAGCTGAGCGTACAGCGCCCATAGGGCCGGCAGCACGCCACCAGGCAGCTGTTGAAAATATAGACCTGGATCAGATATCCGGTAGCGGTCGGGGTGGGCGCATACTAAAAGAAGACCTCAGCGCCCCTCAACAAGTCGATACGGATTCAAAAACACCGACCGGGCCACGCGAAAGCCGTCGCGAACCGATGAGCCGTCTACGCCGCACTATCGCCTCACGACTGGTTCAGGCTCAACACAATGCCGCGATCCTAACTACTTTTAACGAGGTTGATCTGCACGAGGTAAAGGCATTGCGTGCTCGCTACCGTGAGACCTTCGAAAAGATACATGGGGTACGTCTGGGCTTCATGTCATTCTTTGTCAAAGCTTGTGTTGAAGCGCTCAAGCGTTTCCCGATCCTTAACGCCGCGGTGGATGGTGACGACATCATTTACCATGATTTTTACGACATCGGTATCGCGGTGTCCTCTCCACGAGGGCTTGTCGTTCCGGTCCTGCGCGATGCGGACCAGAGAGGGCTTGCAGATATTGAATCCAAGATCGTCGAATTCGGGCAACAGGCCCAAGATGGTACCTTGCGCCTGGAAGACTTGACCGGGGGCACCTTTACGATCACCAACGGGGGGGTTTTTGGATCGATGCTGTCCACCCCGATCCTGAACCCACCACAAAGTGCGATTCTGGGCATGCACAAAATTCAGGAACGGCCCATGGCGCTTGATGGAGCTGTAGTCATCCGACCAATGATGTACCTCGCACTATCCTACGATCACCGTATTATTGATGGTTCCGACGCTGTGTCGTTCTTAATTGCGATCAAGGCAGCATTGGAAGATCCAGCCCGACTGCTACTGGAGGTCTAGTGTCTCAAATTTTCGGGGCGGCAATGCATGCTCCTATTGCCTGATCGTACGAATCACTGATGAGTTCATCCGACTTTGATGTCATTGTTATCGGCGCTGGACCGGGCGGTTATGTCGCGGCCATACGCTGTGCTCAACTCGGGCTTAAGACTGCCTGTATTGACCGCTGGACCGACAATGACAACAAGCCCTCTCCAGGTGGCACCTGCCTTAATGTCGGTTGCATTCCATCTAAAGCACTGCTGGACAGTTCCGAACGTTTCGAGCAACTCAAAGAACACTCGGCCGAACACGGTATTCAGACAGGGCCTGTCGAGATCAATATTGAGCAGATGCAGCAACGTAAACGCCGCATTGTCAGCGAATTGACTGGTGGCATTGGAGCGTTATTCAAAGCCAACAAGGTGACCTCGATCAATGGCCATGGTTGCCTGATTGCACCGGGCAAGGTCCGCGTCAGGGCGTCAGACAGCCAGGGCAAGGACCAGGTGATCAGCGCTCAGCATGTCATCCTTGCCAGTGGCTCCGAGCCAACGGTGCTACCAGGTATCGAACCCAATGGCGAAACCATTTTTGACTCATCCGGAGCGCTGGATTTCGATACGGCCCCATCGACACTGGGCATTATCGGCGCTGGTGTCATTGGCCTGGAGTTGGGCAGTGTCTGGCGGCGCCTCGGGTCGAAGGTTGTCATACTGGAAGCGCTCGACAAATTTTTACCCAGCGCCGATCCTATGATCGCACGCGAGGCTCAAAAACAATTTTCCCGGCAAGGGCTGGACATACGATTAGGTTGCCAGGTAACTCAGGTGGACTGCACCTCCCAGAACTGCACTATCAATTATCGCCATGGTACAGATGACCGGTCGGTTGCGGTGGAGCGCCTGATCGTTGCCGTTGGCCGACGCCCCTGCAGTGCTGGCCTGCTGGATCCAGCTTGTGGCCTTCAAATTAACCAACGCGGTTTTGTTGAAGTAGATCAGAACTGCGCTACTGCGATAGACGGCGTCTGGGCCGTTGGCGACCTGGTCCGTGGGCCCATGCTGGCGCATAAGGCATCTGAAGAAGGTGTCGCGGTCGCTGAGCATATTGCTTTGGGCGCAGGCCACGTTGATTTTGCGACCATTCCCTGGGTTATCTACACAGATCCAGAGATTGCCTGGGTTGGCGCTACCGAGACGCAGCTCAAAACCGACGCTATCGAATATCGGGCCGGGGTCTTCCCTTTTGCGGCAACCGGCCGGGCTAAGGCTGCTGGGATGACCGATGGGTTTGTCAAAATCCTGGCTCACGCTGACACCGATCGCGTCCTGGGCGCCCACATGATTGGCCCACAAGTATCAGAACTCATCTGCGAAGCGGGGTTTGCTATGGCGATGGAAGCCAGTGCAGAAGATCTTGCGCGGACCGTTCATGCCCATCCGACCCTCGCCGAAGCAACCCATGAAGCGGCGCTGGCTACGGCCGGACGGGCAATTCACAAAATAAATCGCTAAACCCGGCAAACCTATCATTCACTAGAATAATAACCGGCTCGGCTATGCATTGGTTGCCCAGTTTTGGCGCTATCTCCTAAAATCGAAACTGAAACCTGAGTGCCTCTGTCAGTTCTCGAATTTGAGCCATTTTTTCCGCTGAGTGATAACTTGAGCAAGGCACAACTGGCTATGCCCCCTGCGGTTAGGCAGAACTTGGTCCGCTCACATAAAGAGCAAAGGCTGGATAACTCTAAAGCCAGTGATTGATATGCTATAATCGAAGGCCATTCGAATATTGCCCAGGTTGGTCGTGAACTGCGTTGACTCGCAGTCCTCGAGTCAACTGATCGCGGGGCAGTCAACTGCTATAAACGGAGTCCCCCCCTATGGCTCACTCCAGGGCCTCATCAAAAAAACCCGAACCAGTCCTGAACTTTGAAGATTTCCCACATCTATCCTACAACGTAGTAGAAATAGAAAAGGCCGAACTACCCAGTGGCGGCTCCAACGGCACCTGCTACCGATACGTAGTGGCTAACTCAGTATCTTCGGTCACGGGCTATCGCCAAGGTACCAAGCGTGAAGTAGCACAATATTGCACGGTTCTTATCGAGGACCTGAATCTTCGCACTGTTCCCAAGAAGAAAATCTGAGCGTCGAGTCAATCGATTTGACACTATGGCCGCTTGAACTTAGGCCGTTGACTCCGATCTTCAAGTACCTGGTCAGCGGGAGCTCGCCTCTTTATCTATGGGCCCTTCGGTAGAATCGATCCCACTGGCACGACTGCTGCTGATCTTCATTCCGGTACTGGTTGTTGTACTGATCCAATGGCGTTGGTCCTTATCGGCCGGGGCAACAATCTATGGTGTTATCCGAATGTTGTCTCAGTTGCTTGTGATTGGTTATGTACTGGTTTTTCTTTTTCGCTCCGATAGTCCAGTTGTCATCTCAGCGGTACTCCTTATCATGGTTACCGTCGCCAGTTGGATTGCATTGCGACCGTTGGGAAATCAGCGGCCAGGCCTTTACTGGGTATCAGTTGCGGCAATTACCGTTGGCGGTTTCCCGGTCCTTATCCTTGCTACCGGCGTCGTAATCAACATCAGCCCCTGGTACGAACCTCGTTACCTTATTCCCCTGGCGGGTATGATTTTTGCCAACACCATGAACTCAGTAAGCATTGCAGCCGAACGCTATCATGCTGAGCTAAACACGGGGCATGAGTCCGGCGAAGCTCGCCAACATGCTTTCCAGGCCGCAATGAATCCATTGGTCAACTCCCTCTTAGCGGTTGGACTGGTGTCTTTGCCTGGTATGATGACCGGTCAGATTCTTTCAGGTATATCACCATTGATTGCTGCCCGTTACCAGATTCTGGTGATGTGCATGCTATTTGGCGCCTCGGGAATTGGCACCGCCTGTTTTCTCTATTGGACCCAGCGGTTCGCTCTGCTTTTGCCAAGACCCGCGGATTAGGAGTGTTTTGCTGAGACCTGAAACCCGAGCGCACTGAAAAGTACGCCGCCACCGATCATCGTTGCCCAGGACGGGACTTCGCCAATACCCACCCACGCCCATAATGGGGCCAATAACGGCTCGCCCAGCGCGAAAATCGTCAATTGAACCGCAGGGACCGTTTGCGCGGCCAACGCAAATAGTACGCTGCCAATCCCTAATTGAACGATGCCGAGTAAGGTGCACCAAAATGCCTCGACCAGGGGTATTGCCAGCCCCACTCCAGTCACAAAGCTCATTGACATTCCGACCAACGCACCGATCACACCCCCATAGAAGACTGCCGGTGTCATATCAAGCATCTTACCTACCCTCAGGCTAACGGTATAAGCACCAAAAAACATAATACCAAGAATAGCGACTGCCACTCCAAAGGTGTCGCCTAACTGGAGTCTCCCACCCACCATAATCGCGAGACCGACAATAGCTAATACAACACTGATCCACCCACGGATTCCAACCGTCTCACTCAGAAACACGCGTCCCAATAGCGCCGCAAATATCGGCGCAGCAGCCATCACCAACACCGCTACTGCTACCGTGGTGTATTTGAGAGCAACGATGTTACAGATCATCGCCCCACTGAGCAGAGCCCCAGCAAGTAATGCCTTCAGGCTCCCAGAGCGAATAACAACGAGGGTCGAGTGGCGATAACGCAACAGAGTAACCAATGCCACGAAAATAGCCAATGACCCACAGCGGTAGAAATTAATCTGCCATTCTGTTGCCTGCTCAAGGGACTTGACGATCACCCCTGCAAGGCTCCAGAAAATTGGCGCTACAATCGCAAAAGCATAATGACGGTCCATTTAGGGTTTTGTCCTGGTCTTAACTCGCAAGTGAAGTTCTGGATACTGCACCCACCATAAACCGGCGATGCCAATCGGACAACCTGCCTTTGGACTTTAAACGTACCGGCAGGCAAGTCCAGTGACGCGCGGGTCTGGTATTATTTCTAACAGCCGCGCTAGGATCTGGAGTCAAGTTGGCCACCTTCCGACAAATTTGCGATTAGCTGTACTACTTAGTGCAAGGTAACGACGAAAAGTCTTGTTCCAATCAACTTGATCTAAAGCTTGCCATAAGAACTCCAGTCATTAAATAGGCCATCCCTGCAAGGATCATCCACTCAACTCCAGGCCTTCGGCAACTGAAACCTCAATTTCGCTCCTTTGGCCCAGTCAACTACCTGCCCTTGAAGTTGGGCGCACGTTTTTCCAAAAATGCCGCAACGCCTTCGGTGTAATCCTTCCCTCGCCCCGCCTCTCGTTGCAGATCTCGCTCTAGGTCGAGTTGCTGATCAAGCTCATTAGTTGATGCGGCATGAATGGCCCTTTTTGTCATAGCGAGGCTCGCTGTCGGGCCGGTTGCAAACCGCTGGGCAAGTTCGCGCGCTTCTGTTAAAAGGCTCTCGTCATCAAATACCTGCCAAATCAAACCCCAATTTGCCGCCTGCTCGGCAGAGATTGGCATGCCGGTGAGCATGATGGCTTTTGCCCGTGCTTCCCCAATCAGATGGGTCACGGTCCAGGTTCCGCCACAATCTGGAATTAATCCAATCTTACAAAAGGCTTGAATAAAACTTGCCCCTCGAGCGGCAATAACCAGATCACAAGCAAAGGCAATATTCGCACCGGCACCGGCAGCAACGCCATTGACGGCGCAAATAACCGGTTTTTCCAATGAACGGATTAAACGGATCAGAGGGTTATAAAATTGGTCAATCGACGCGCCCAGGTCTCGTGGTTTTTCGCCCGGTGCGGAATCAGGAGCACCAAGATCTTGGCCAGCGCAAAAACCACGGCCAGCACCCGTTAACAATACAACCCGGCAAGCATGGGTATCTGCCGCCTTTTGCAGTGCGGATCGCAACGCTTTGTGCAATTCCGGTGTAAAAGCATTCAGCCTTTCAGGTCGGTTCAGGGTTAATTCCAGACACCCATCAATGAACTCTTCTTTCAAAACATTTTGTTCCATTTGATTGGACCATTAAAAGTGGTAATTTCAAACCTATCGTAATCTTAAGGCAGTGTCGGGGCAACCAAACAAAAACCCGCCTTTCGCTGCCACAGGCAGTTTCGTTCAGCCAGGTAAATATGAGGATTTCCGCTGGACATCGCAGCTTCACCCCCCAAGAGTGATCATTGTCTTGGCCGCTCTGGAACTTAAAAACCCCTGCCGCCAGACAAACGAGATCGATTAAGGAGGAAACCTTTCCTATCTAAAGTGACACAGATTATCTGTTTTAATATATTATTCTGTAACAGATTATATTAAACCGAATCGCGAGGGTGGCGTTCATGGTCGGTCACGAGTTATTGAATTCCCAATCGAAAGTTGATGACAAAGAGCTGGAGCAGCAGTTTCTGGCGAAAATCGCCGAAGAAATCAAGATCGAACCCAAAGACTGGATGCCCGAAGGTTATCGCAAGACGTTGATCCGTCAGATAGCTCAGCACGCCCATTCTGAAATCATTGGTATGCAGCCTGAAGGAAACTGGATTACTCGGGCTCCAACGCTTGAGCGAAAAATTGGTCTACTGGCCAAGGTACAGGATGAATGTGGTCATGGAATGTACCTTTACAGTGCTGCCGAGACGCTGGGAATTACGCGCAAAGAACTGCTTAACAGACTTCACGAAGGGCAGATGAAATACTCGAACATCTTCAACTACCCCACACTGACCTGGGCAGATATCGGAGCTATCGGCTGGCTGGTAGATGGCGCGGCAATTGTCAACCAGATCAGTCTGTGCCGCACCTCCTATGGCCCGTATGCACGTGCCATGGTCCGAATATGCAAGGAGGAGAGTTTTCACCAACGGCAAGGCTACGGAATGATGGTCACTCTGGCAAAGGGAACCGCTAGTCAGATAGCCATGGCCCAGGATGCCTTAAATCGTTGGTGGTGGCCGTCGTTGATGATGTTTGGTCCGCATGACAGCGAGTCGTCCCATAGTAGTCAATCCATGGCCTGGAAAATCAAACGCCAGAGTAACGATGAACTGCGTCAACGTTTCATCGACATTACAGTCCCCCAGGCGGGCCACCTGAAATTGACCATTCCCGATCCCAAGCTTAAGTGGAATGAAGCTCGCGGCCACTACGATTTTGGCGCCATAGACTGGGACGAGTTCTGGGCAGCCGTGAATGGTCCGGGATTGTGTGGCGATAAGAGGATGAAAACCCGAATCAACGCCCATGAAAACGGCCAGTGGGTGCGCCAGGCTGCGCAAACCTATGCCCGTAAACACTCTGGCAGCCACCAGACCGCCTAATCCAATCCGCCAACTCTAAATCGCGGGAGATCAGACAACTATGAAAACGGAACCAGACCAATGGCCACTGTGGGAGGTATTCGTACGGAGCAAGCAGGGCCTCACCCACCAACACATCGGTAGCCTCTATGCGGCTGATGCCCCGATGGCACTCGGAAACGCCCGGGATCTTTACACTCGACGACAAGAAGGGGTGAGCATCTGGGTTGTGCCTTCTGCCCAAATCACAGCGTCATCGCCAGAGGATCAGGGTCCATTTTTTGAATCAGCGAACGACAAGGTCTACCGGCATCCAACCTTCTACCCCGTTCCAGACGGTGTTGAGAACCTTTGAATAAAATCTTGAATCTCGACCAGGCTCGTTTTGAATTGCTTTTACGGTTGGGCGATAACGCCCTGATCCTCGGCCACCGACTGTCCGCGTGGTCTGCAGATGCTCCGGCTTTGGAAGAAGATATTGCACTAACGAATGTAGCACTGGATCTGATCGGCCATGCCCGCCTGTGGCTGACGGCCGCAGGTGAAGCTGAAGGTCAGGGACGGTCTGAAGATGATCTGGCCTATCTGCGTGATGTTCGAGACTGGCGCAACCTGCACCTGGTGGAGTTACCCAACGGCGATTTCGCTCGAACCATGGTTCGACAGTTTTTTTTCGACAGCTATCACCTACTCCTTTTAGAGGGACTGGCTTGTGGGCGTGACGCGGAGATTGCAGGTATTGCGGGCAAGGTAGTCAAGGAAGTTCGCTATCATTTGCGCCATAGTCGCAACTGGGTTATCCGTCTGGGTGACGGCACCGAGGAAAGCCATGCCCGCATGCAGCAGGCACTGGATGACTGCGCACCCTGCGTACCGGAGTTCTTCGAGACTGACCAATTTTACCTTGATCTTGAAAGTCTCAGCATTGTGCCAGATATCCACTTGCTAAAGCTCGAATGGGAACGCCAGGTGAGTGGGGTTCTTGCTGAGGCAACGTTACAAATGCCCGAAATTCTCAGCGCGCACTCGGGCGGGCGGCAAGGACTGCACAGTGAATATCTAGGTTACATTCTGGCTGAAATGCAGTTTCTGCAGCGCGCCTACCCGGGAGCATCGTGGTGAGCCCAGCCTTGATACCCATAACCACTCAAGCCCAAGTTCTTGAGTTGCTGGACTCAGTAACCGATCCCGAGATACCAACCCTTAGCATCAGCGACCTTGGCATCATCCGTGATGTCGAAGTACATGGTACGGGCCAGGATCTCCACGTGGTCATCACCATCACCCCTACCTATTCGGGTTGTCCCGCCACTTCGGTTATCGAAGCTGACATTCGAGATGTGATTGGGCGCGCCGGGATCCAAAACGTCTCAATCAAAAACCGGTTACAACCAGCCTGGACTACCGATTGGATCACGGACAGAGGCAGGCTACACCTGCTTGAGGCGGGCATTTCACCGCCGGCCTGTTGTGCTTCTCACCCTTCGCCTGATGACGCCGACGTGGTTTGCCCCTATTGCCAATCACATAATACCCAGGTGCTGTCCCGCTTCGGTTCGACCCCGTGCAAGGCTCTGTGGCGCTGCAGTGACTGTCTTGAACCATTTGACTATTTCAAGCCCCATTAACCAGCATGCGCTTTCACCCACTGCCCGTTACCGACCTGCATCCGGAGACCGACGATACGGTTTCAGTATCTTTTGGGATACCCGATGAGCTGATCGATGAATTTGACTTTACGCAGGGACAACACCTGACCCTACGACGCCAATTTAACCAAGAGGAAGTCCGGCGTTCGTATTCCATCTGCACGTCGGTGTTTGAAAATGATCTTCGTATTGCAGTTAAGTCAATTCCCCAAGGACTCTTTTCAGGATTCATTCACCAGACACTTGCCGTTGGTGATGTGATCGATGTGGGCTCGCCAATCGGTCACTTCAACGTACCCCTTAACCAGGATAATCGAAAGCGATATGCAGCCTTTGCGGCTGGTAGCGGGATCACCCCGGTGATCTCTATCATCAAAACAACTCTGGCGGTTGAGCCGCACAGCACCTTCACCCTTGTTTATGGAAATCGTGAGACACGCAGTATTATTTTCAGAGAAGAACTGGAAGCGCTGAAAAACAGTTACCTGGATCGGCTGTCCATCGTCCACGCACTGTCGCGCGAAAGCCGGAATATCCCCCTGCTAGATGGCAGAATCGACCGCCCTAAAGTTGATCTACTGCTGGGTAGCATTTTGATCCCACAACACTACGACGAATTTTTCATATGTGGGCCCAAAGATATGATCGACGGTGTGCAGGACGCGCTGCTGGCGAAAAAAGTCGATAAGTCCAAAATTCACTTCGAACTCTTTACCGCGCCAGGACAGGCGTTGGCTCGAAACTCCCAACGGGCCCGAGCCCGAACACGACCGAGCGGTCTCAGTACCGTCACTGTAGTCCTGGAGGGGAAATCGACCGAGCTGACAATGGAGTCCGACGAGGATACGATTCTGGAAGCGATCAGACGAGTCCGTCCAGAAGTACCTTACGCCTGTGAAAGTGGAGTATGCGCTACCTGTCGGGCCAAACTGCTCCACGGGCAGGTAGACACCTATTTGGATTTTGCGCTCGAGGAACATGAACGCAAAGGCGGCTACATACTCACCTGCCAGTCGAGACCTGCCAGTGAGCACATCGTGCTTGACTTCGATGCATTGTGACCGTTAGCGATTAAACCGTTTCAGGTAACCTTTGCCTGGCTGTCCAAGAGAGCTGCCGGTGTCTTCGCAGCGCGCCACGGCCCAACGATCTGCTGCCTTACATAACGACAGATAGATCCGGGCGCAGCGTTTTCGCGCCTGGGTGCCGGGCCAGTCTGCCGGCAGCAGGGCTTCGGGTACATCGGGGTCGTGCAGCAGGATACGCCTGTACTCATGGATCAATAACGTTCGGCCGATAAAGGCCGCCTCGCCGTCAAGCGTTTTTCGTTCGCGCCTGGTTGCTCGCCATAAATCTTCAAGACGTTGGTTAAAACGATCGTACTCCCGCTGAATATTGTCCAGATCGAAGCAGCGATTAAGGAGTGTGCTTGGAGATTCACTGTCGCCAACAAAGTTTCCGCAAATGACCTTGACTTTGTCGGTGAGGTTCCGGTGCGCAAGCATAGCCTTCACAGGATCTAGCTCAGCAGTTGGGTGGATCAGGACATCCGCGGTGAGGGTGCCAAAACCCTGCCACTTGAGTTCTTTTCGAATCTGATTGCGTGCCGAAGCGCTAATGGACCTTGGCGGCACAATAACCACTCGCCACTGGCCATCCCAGCGGCGGTTGCTGCCACCATAGATGCGGTGCTCGGCGTTTGCGAACTGCCGGTGACCTGCTTCAGTCAGTTGATAGTAGCTTTGGCGACCGAGAGAGGTTCTGGCCAACCACTTTTCCTGAGTCAATCGATACACGGAAGTGCGAACCAGGCGTTCACTTAGCCCGATTGGTTTTGCCAACTGAATCAGGCTGGCCAGCCACACACCACCGCCCCGGGGCTCAAGCGTGTCTCCGAAAATCGTTATCAGCAGGGATTTGGCTCGAACCGGCCTGCGAGTTCGAAAATCCGCTAGTAGGCGTTCGATCGAAAGTTCAAGGTTCATTCGATCTCCTGAGTCAACGGCTGTCAATTACCCTCTGCGCTTTACCCTGGGATCGAGGCACCCCACCTTCGCCATGCACAATGATCTCAGCCGTTACACCAATATGGGTCTTAATATCATGAGCTAACGCTGCGCTAACATCAGCAGAGGAACGGTCAGATTCCCCGTTGGGTTTGAGTTCGACATGGACGGTGAGATCATCGAGGTTACCGGTCCTGGTCAACTCAATCTGGTAATGCGGGCTGAGTAGAGCTTGTGCCAGAACCTTCTCCTCTATCTGCGAGGGAAACACGTTGACGCCACGCACAATCATCATATCGTCGTTTCGACCTGTAACCTTGGCCATACGGCGCATAGGCCGTGCCGTGCCCGGCAGCAGTCGGGTCAGGTCACGGGTGCGGTAGCGTATAACCGGCGATGCCTGCTTAGTCAGGGAAGTCAGGACAAGCTCGCCAGCTTTTCCATCGGGCAAGACTTCGCCAGTTTCGGAATCAATGATTTCCGGATAAAAATGATCTTCCCAGAGGGTCAGACCGTCCTTGGTCTCTATGCACTCCTGGGCAACTCCGGGCCCAATAACCTCTGACAAGCCATAAATATCGACCGCATCGATATCGAATCGAGCCTCAATATTCTCTCTCATAGACTCGGTCCAGGGCTCTGCCCCAAAAATACCGACTTTGAGCGAGGACTGTCGCGGATCCAGGCCGGCGGCCTCAAATGCATCGGCAATATTCAGGCAATAGGTTGGAGTGACCATGATGATGCTTGGTTTAAAATCGTTGATCAGTTGAACCTGCTTTTCGGTCTGCCCCCCGGACATTGGAATCACAGTGGCGCCCAGTTTTTCAACACCAAAGTGTGCGCCCAAGCCACCTGTAAATAGGCCATAGCCGTAACTGACATGAATCAGATCGTCCCGACACCCCCCGGCAGCCCTTATTGACCGAGCCATTACCGTCGACCAGACATCAATATCACTCTGGGTATACCCGACCACAGTCGGCTTACCGGTTGTGCCACTTGATGCGTGGATCCGCACTACATCTGTCATTGGCGTCGCAAGGGCACCGAATGGGTAGAACCGCCGCAGGTCGTCTTTGGCAACCAACGGGAATCGGGCTAGGTCATCCAGAGATTGCAGATCCTCTGGGCGTATGCCGGCTAAGTCGAACTTCTCCCGGTACAGTGGTGAATTTTCATACGCATGATTGAGCGACCATTTCAGTCTCGATAGCTGAAGGTTCCTCAGTTCGTCGATACTGGCTTTTTCAATGGGTTCCAGTTCGGTTTCCAGGGCTCGCTTTACGGTCATGGTATCGAGTTCCGGTGTCTAACGGTTAAGTCAGCGGGTATTGAATACACTGAAATCCATACCCACACACTTTAAGTAATCAATGGATGAACAGGTTGGTCATAGATTGGACCTTCGCTCACGATTTTTCAATCGTCAGGCTATCTATCAAAGTGCCTCCAACAGCCCTTGATTTACCACGAAACAAAGCCGCACGAGTGCCGTCAGATAAATCCACGGTTACGTCGTAGACACCGTTACGCCCTTTCAGATGCTGCTCGACAGCCGTTGCCGTAAGCGTCTCGCCCAATGAAACAGGTACGAGAAATTCGATCTGACAACTGACTGCCACACTGATATGGTTTCGGCTGTTACAGGCATGAGCAAAGGCTGTGTCTGCCAGTGTAAAAATGATGCCGCCGTGGCAAGTGCCATGGCCGTTGATCATATCCTCACGGACGATCATTGACAGTTGCACGCATCCGGGGCCGGCGTCAACGACAGCAATGTCAAACGCATGCGAGCAATTATCCTTCTGCTGCATAGCTTCGCTGCAGGCCTGCGCAAGCGTCTCTTCGTTGGAATCATTATTCAAGGTGATATCTCTTAATATTTAGCCGGGCGTAAAACATCCAAACAGCCAAAATATACACAAATATCGACCCACATAAACGGTTGACGATATTGTGCCATCAATGGGCGGTCCCGATGGGCCGACCAATGGAATCACAACCCTTCCAAACCGTCGAAGACCAACTTTCAATGGATAAATAAAAAACGAACCAGTCTATTGCTTTAAATCTAGAATCCAAAACATCTGATTAAACAAAAAGAGTGGTCATACCCTGGGATTTAGACTGGAAAGCGCGGGTTAACCAGAGCCCGAACTCCTGGTAACACAGTTCTCGGAGACACTACCAATGACTTGGGGATAGTTCTTGGTAGCCGACGCCAGCATCGCGGTCACACCCAGAGATTTGGCTGCGTTGCCTGCAACCCCACCACCAACCCGAACTTTAAGCCTTTCATGCCCTCAACACAGTTGATTGCGCGGACGTTAATTTGAATAACACCGGGGCCATGTGACATTAAACCAAACAGGCGGACTCCTTCATGCTCGTTTACTTTTTCTAGATGCTTTTTATAGATGTTTTTTATAGATACGCCAGACAACCACTACGTATAACGTTCCCTGGAATATTCGACCTCCTCGAGTGATAAGGATTCCGAATCCCCAAGCGGCTGATACGCACGCGCGTTGTAGACTAGCGGCTTGCCCGGGGTATTTACAAGCAGGCCTTCGACCTCTGCCACGAATACATAGTGAGTTCCATATAGTAACTCTTGCTTAATTCTGCAGTCCAAACTAACTAATGCTTGCGACATCGCTGGAGCTCCAGTAACCAGGGTTTCCCAATCAGCGTAGTCGAATGGATTTCGATTTGGATCTGCCACACGCCCACTAAAGGCATCCGCAATATTTGAGTGCCTTACCCTCAGGACATTGATACAAATCACGCCATTTTTACGGATGAGGTCGCAAACCCCACTTCCCTGATTAATGCAAACCAATACCGATGGAGGGTCATCAGACACTGAACACATACTGCTGACGGTAAGACCGGCGCGGCCATGAGGCCCGTCAGTTGTGACCACTGAGACTGTCGCCGCCGTACAGCTCAGGGCTTCGCGAAAATCAACTTGGGAGACGCGATATTCTGTCATCAGATAAGTGACCGAATCATGGACTTACAGACAAACTGTCTTTTCCGGCGCACTGTTCTGTGCTCAATTAAAAGCCGCTCGAGAAACGCCTCATGCCGGCTGATCATCTGCATTGAAAACCACTAAACATTAACTCAATCCTCTCGATCGAGGAACTCGTTCACTCGATTTATCAGCGGCTGCTTATCATAAGTACGGTACAGCATCGACATCATTCGAACCGGATCACCAAAAAAGAAACGTTCGTATAAAACCTGGCGTCCAGCGAAACCACTACAGGCGACATCCCAAGCAAGCCTGAAGAGCTTGATCCGGTCGCGTGCATCTCGCTTGGGTGAAGCCAGATAGCGGTCAATATCTTGCGCAACTGGACTGGCGAATGCTGAATTAGGTGGAATCATCATAAGGCTGGAGGCACTAAGCAACTGCAGAATCTCGACCATCCGCGGATACATCCGCGGAAAGGAGTTGCGAGCTGCGTCGAGCGGCGCAGCCGCAGGTCGCATGACACCCCACTTATCGATCTTGGCATCAGCCTCAGAAGCACGAAGACAGGCTTTCATTGTTTCCAGATTTATGATGCACTCAGCGACCTTCTCTTGTACATGTTGAAACTCTGTAGAGCCAAGCGCTTCGGTTACCGAACAAATGATTCCGAGCAGAAATTCAGACTTGCAGATGTTTTTGATGGTTACCTGCTGAGCCATATGGGCAAGACAGCCTGTCTCGGGGAAATGACGACTGCATAAGTCTGGATCCGATTTTAGGAAAACACGATCCCAAGGCACCAGAACATCATCAAATACCACAATCGTATCCATTTCCTCAAAACGTGAGCTGAGGGGGTAATCAACACGCGATTCACCATAGGCGAGCGCTTCGCGACAGATCATCTTCAGGCCAGGTGTGGCACACGGGATCGTAAAAGCAAAGGCAAAACTCGCAGTGTCGGCAGCCGCCTTAAGAACCGTTGACGGAAAAACCATGATTTCATCTGCCAAGGGTCCAAGCGTAGCAAGAATGCGTGCGCCACGAACCACAATGCCGTCTGCATTTTCATCAACAATACGCAAAGCCACGTCAGCACTGGGATGACCGCTGGCCGTCAGTGACCGATTAGACTGGGGGTTAACCAGTGTATGTGTCATACACAGATCGTTTTCACGGGCGTACTCATAGTAGTTCTGAGCGTTTTCGCCAAACCGAGGGTCATTCTGGCTGTAGTAGTCCGCAGCGGCGGCTGCTGCCATGATCTCAACGTTAATGTAGTCCGATGAACGCCCTAACATACCACCGCTAAAACGAGACCAATGGAACATCATCTGGGAACGTCGCTGCAGGTCGTCTACGGTCCGTGGGGTAAGAAAAGATAAGCCAACCGGGTCACCAGTCGTTGGCGATGTATAGGTCATTTCATCACATAGTTTGACATCGTGCTGCATGTCATAAAGCTGTGCGATCGACTGGGCGCAGCCTCGTAGCGCAGGATGAACAGTGACGTCCGCAATACGTTCGTCGCCAAGCCAGATCTCGGCGTCACGCTGCTTTATGCCTTCGAGGTAATCCGCACCGTTTCGAGCGCCCATAGATGTTCCCAAAGTTTTCCTTGCCAAACTAGTTAACATGTTAAATATTTTACTCCAACTTTGCAACCTTTGTCGCAACAGGTGATCCACAACATTCAGACTCAACCGGCTCGCTTAGCAGCGAGTACCGTAATAGCCCAACGATTGAGATCTGTCCCCAAATGCCGTACGAACAAGAGTGACAATTACCGATCGAGTGTGGATGAGCTGGGCGATTTTTAAGCAAAAGCACCATCACGGAAGGATCGGATAGTTCAAGAAGGTTTTTGACGGGCAGTCAGTCAGGGAGCCCTCCCCCTGATCCCAAATACATACCCAGAACGTATCGGCCGCAGTGTTGCACCACCAAGGCACTCCCAAAAGTCAGTTTACTTGTGGGTATTCAAAACCTGAATCAGATCATCCAGCAGAAGTTGAAGTTCCCCAAGCCGTTTCTTGCCAAACCACCGGGCAATATCATCATAACGAGCGTCAGACCATAAAGCGGCATCGGCGACCATTGCTCGCCCAGCAGAGGTCGCTGATACTGTCATTTTTCTGAGGTCTTTCTGGTCTGTCTTACGACGAACCAGTTTACGTTTTTCCAACGAAGACATGATTCGTGACAGACTTGGCATGCTGATAAACACAGCCTGTGACAGTTCCCCGGCGGTTAAAAAACCGGATGACGTCACCATACGCAGAACACGCCATTGCTGCTCCGTGACATCGTATTGCCGATAGATCGGCTTAAACTGGGCAATAGCAGCCTGGCGCGCACGTAACAGCCTAATTGGTAACGTGTGGGAGAAATCGTTAAGCCCATGAGAGGCTCCGGGAATCTTCTGTTTTTTGGCTGTTGGCAGTTTAGGCCTCTTCATCGATCACCGTATTCTTTAACAGACCAACACCAGGCACTTCAACTTCGACCTCATCGCCAGGTTCAAGAAACCGAGGTGGATCAAAGCGCGCGCCGGCACCGGTTGGTGTGCCGGTCGAAATAATATCGCCCGGCTCAAGATGCATAAAAGTAGAGAGATAACTGATCAAATAGGCAAAAGAAAACAACAGATTGGCTGTCGTATCAGATTGGCGAGTGTCTCCATTCACACGGGTCGAAACAGTCAGGTCGTCATATCCGTGAAATTCATCTGCGGTGACCAGCCAGGGTCCAATCGCACCAGAGCGCTCGAAATTCTTCCCTTGGGTAACATTGAATTTACCGTGTCGCATCCAATCTCGAACACTGCCCTCCTGCAGCACAGTCAGGCCGGCGATATGATTTTCTGCGATTTTTCGTGGGATACGCCTACCCGCCTTACCAATGATGATCGCAATCTCACCTTCATAGTCCAACTGTTTAGATTCCATTGGTCGGACAATCGTCTGCAAATGTCCAACTAAGGAGCCAGCGGTTCGAATAAATACACTGGGATACTTTGGCAGTGAGGTTTCGTCATACTCCTCGTTTCGATTAACGTAGTTCACTCCGATACAAAGTATCTTTTTCGGATCAATGATCGGCGGCGAATAGACAATGTTGCCAAGTTCGTAATCGGGTTGCCGGCCTTCGGCCAGTGCAACTATTTGCTGAGTGGTTAATTCGCCTAGTGCAGAGCGCAGATCACTGGGCGCCTTTGGCTGTCGGCCGATATCAATCACACCGTCATCCGTTACGAGGCCGTATGAACATCTATCGCCAACCGAGAAAGAAGCCAGTTTCATAATCGTAATCCTTAATTCAGCAGGCCGGCTTTTACAAGCACCTGGTCGAGTCGGGCTTCGAGTTCGGCTGAGGCTGACATCATCGGCAGTCGATGTTCGTTTTCCAAGATAATTCCGAGGCGCTTCATCATGTACTTGATTGGGATCGGATTGGTATCGAAGAAAACCGCCTTGTTGATCTCAAGCAACTGTTGGTGAATATCAAACCCATCAGCCAGGTCATTTCGCCAGACTGCTTCGCAAAGTTCGGAAAGCGGCTTCGGTTGCAAGTTGCCGACCGCGTTCATCAGCCCACAGGCACCAACCGCCATCATGGGAAAACTGAGTTCCTCAAGACCGACGAATATTTTAAAGTCGTGCCCAACACGGGCAAGGCACTCTGAGACAAAACCAAGGTCATTCACGGCATGTTTCATACCCGCAAACTTGGGACACCGGTCTCGAAGTTCGACGACAGTATCCAGTGTCACAGCAACTGCTGTCCGGCCGGGGATGTGATAGATCATCCACGGCAGGTCGTGTGGTGCTGTCACCTCGAGGTAGTATTCAATCAGACCTCGCTGAGGCGGCTTAATATAGTAAGGGGTCACAATTAATAAAGCATCTACCCCGGCTGCTGCCGCATGACTTGTCAAAAACTTTGTTTCGGCCAGAGATTGGGAGCCGGTCGCCGCTACTACGGGAACCCGCCCGGCGACGGTTTCCATCGCCACATCAATCAACCTATTTCGCTCTTCAAGTGTTAGTGTGGAGGGCTCAGAAGTCGTTCCATTTACTAAAATACCGTGCGAACCTTGCTCTACCTGGAAGTTAACCAGTCGCGCGTAACTCTCCAAGTCGACATCACTGTTACGGAAAGGCGTAATCAGGGGCGGAATAGAGCCTTTAAGCTGTTGAACGCTTACAGACATTCGGGGATCTCCATGGATCGGACGGCTAAGATTTGGCCGCTTTAGGGGTTTCGTTTAGTTAATTAACATGTTAAATATTAACATGCACCTAGAATTTTTTAACTCTGGCAACCATATTGGTCGTCGAACAGGTTGACCCCATGCCTCACGTTCTTATCGAGCACTCATCCAACCTGTCTAACCGGGTTGACCTTGACGGCCTCAGCGGAGCCATCCATCAGTCTGCGCTGAATACTGGAATCTTTCCTGAAGGTGGCATCAGAACACGCCGTATTCCTCGCGAAAATTACATGATTGCCGATGGTCATGCCGACAATGCATTTATTCACCTCATATTGCGAATCGGGTCGGGAAGAGACATTGAAACTCGCCAGCGGGCTGCCAGTGCCGTGTTTGAAACTTTATGTGATTTTCTTGCAGCCGATATGTCAGAGCATCCACTGGGCATTTCATTGGAAGTTCAAGAGATTGTTCCCGAGACCAGTTACAAACTGAACAACCTGCACGATTATGTGAAACAACGGCGCGGGAGTGGCTCATGAGTGATCGTTACGCAGCGAATCAACGTAAAGCCGAACAATATCTCGGGCGGTTCAAGGCAGAACCTTTGGGTCATCTGATTGGCGGAAACGGTATTGCTGGTCACGGTACCGAAGTCATAAAAAATACGACTCCAATTGACGGCAGTATTCTGAATACTGTCTCGATGGGAGGTAAATCAGAGGTAAATCTCGCTGTTGAAGCTGCATCAGCCGCATTTTCCGATTGGCGAACCGTGTCTGGAGTCGCTCGTCGACAACTATTACACCGTATTGCTGATGCCGTCGAGGCAAGAGCGGAGGAAATTTCACTGGTAGAGAGCGTGGATACTGGGCAGGCTATTCGCTTCATGAGTAAGGCGGCAGTGCGCGGCGCTGAGAATTTCAGGTTCTTCGCAGATCGTGCACCTTCGGCGCGCGATGGCTTGCATCTGCCGGCCGTAAACCAGTTGAACTACACCGTTCGAGAGCCAGTGGGCCCGGTAGGTGTTATTACCCCCTGGAATACCCCATTCATGCTCTCGACCTGGAAAATTGCACCCGCTTTGGCAGCAGGCTGCACAGTGGTTCACAAACCGGCCGAATGGAGCCCGTTAACGGCGATGCTGCTGGCAGAAATTGCCTACGAGGCAGGATTACCCGAAGGTGTATTGAATTTAGTCAATGGCATCGGTGAGGTTGCCGGACGTGCCCTGACCGAGCATCGCGATATAGCCGCAGTTGCATTTATTGGCGGCTCCGAAACCGGTCGGCACATAATGGCACAAGGTGCTCCAACACTGAAGCGGGTGCATTTTGAACTCGGTGGAAAAAACCCAGTGATTGTATTTGAGGATGCCGACTTCGAAAGAGCGCTTGATGCTGTTGTCTTTATGATTTACAGCCTTAATGGGGAACGCTGTACCTCATCCAGCCGCCTGCTGGTGCAATCAAGCATTCATGATCGTTTTGTTGATGCCCTGGCCCACAGAGTTAAGAACATCAAGGTGGGTCACCCACTTGATCCAAATACCGAGCTCGGCCCACTCATCCACCCCGACCATCACTCTAAAGTCTATGACTACATGAAAATCGGCGCAGCCGAGGGGGCAGTGATTCGAGTCGGCGGTAAGGCGATCGACCGAGACGGTGGCTGTTATTTCCAACCAACGCTACTCACCGGGGTCAGTCCTGAGATGCGAGTCGCCCAGGAGGAGATCTTTGGGCCGGTGCTTTCAGTGCTGCCTTTTGACAATGAATCGCAAGCAGTACGCCAAGCCAATGCAGTCGACTACGGCCTCGCCGGTTATTTATGGACCGGTGATGTGGGCCGGGCACATCGTGTCGCTGGACAGATGGACTGCGGCATGATCTGGGTCAATTCGGAAAATATCCGGCATCTGCCGACCCCGTTTGGTGGGATGAAATCCAGCGGCATAGGTCGGGACGGCGGTGACTACAGTTTTGATTTTTATATGGAGACTAAGAATATCTGCGTCGCGACCACTAATCATAGCGTCCCACGGTTGGGTCTGGCAGACTGACAGGAGGCGTCGATATGGGTGAGCTTGTTCTAGCCGCAAAGGTCACTCACGTGCCATCGATGTATCTGTCGGAAATGCCCGGCCGGCACCAGGGATGCCGGCAAAGCGCAATCGATGGCCACCGTGAGATTAGCAGTCTAGCCCGCGAGCGCGGCGCGGATACCTTAATCGTGTTCGATGTCCACTGGCTGGTCAACTCCGGTTACCACATCAATTGTGCACCAAGATTTTCTGGAATGTACACCAGCAACGAGCTGCCTCATTTTATCCAGGACATGAGCTACGACTGTCCTGGTAACCCGGAACTCGGCGAATTAATTGCTCGAGCTGCCAAAACCAGAGGGTTGAACGCCCGCGCGCACAAGGTCGACAGCCTAGGCCTGGAATACGGCACTTTGGTGCCAAATCGTTACATGAATGAAGACCAGCATTTCAAAGTAGTCTCGGTAGCTGCATGGTGCGACTGGCATAGTCTGGAAGACAGCCGCCGATTTGGTGAGGCAGTCGTTGACGCGATTGAGCAGAGCGATAACCGGGTGGCTATTTTGGCCAGCGGTTCGTTATCCCATCGTTTTCAGGATAATGGCAGTCCCGAAGATTCGATGTTTGAAATCAGTGACGAGTTCTATCGCCAGGTTGATCTCAAAGTACTCGAGTTGTGGGAATCCGGACGTTTTGATCTTTTTACCGCAATGCTGCCCACATACGCCGATGCCTGTAAGGGCGAGGGTGGGATGCATGATACCGCCATGTTGCTTGGGGCTTTGGGTTGGGATCGCTATCAGGGGCCAGTAACAATCGTGACCGACTATTTTGCCAGTTCCGGGACAGGCCAATGCAATGCAATCTTCGAAGTCCCCGGCTTTGCCGCGACCTAACGGCCCCCGCAAAATCTGCGTTTTTCACTACGCGACATCGTCAGATTGATCCTCCCTCACTGCCCCCCAACTGACGCTACCTGATTGACACAGCTTGGTACCCACAATCTGAGATTTGATACCCTAAGACCGGCCTCAGCTGATTAACAAAACGGCGCAGTCATTGGATGTCTTGGTCGGGTGTAATTTCTTTCTACACACGCTATGCTGTTGTTACATCCAAATCGGTAGACCAGGCCAGCACAATGCACCAAAACGCTCGGTGGTTTTTTGATTTTGTATCACCATTTTCCTATCTTCAATTCAGGACTCTACATCGTCTGCCGGATTCGCTTGAACTGAATCTCACTCCTGTTTTATTTGCCGGACTATTGGCACATTGGGGCCAAAAAGGCCCCGCAGAAATTTCTCCAAAACGTGTTGATACCTATCGCTATTGTCGCTGGTATGCGACAAATTCAAACATCCCCTTCAAGATGCCGCCGGCACACCCGTTTAACCCGTTGCCGTTCTTGCGTCTCGCCGTTGCACTGGATTGCGAGCCAGAAATTGTTAAGGTCATTTTTCACTACATCTGGGCCAAAGGAAAGCCTGCCCACACGACGGAAGGCTTTTTAGATCTCGCTTCAAGCCTGGGTATTAATGATCCTGAACTAGTGATATTAAACACTGGTGCAAAGGACATATTGCGGCGCAATACCGACAGCGCGATTGCCGCGGGTATTTACGGAGTTCCCACAACCCTAATCAACGAAGAGCGCTTCTGGGGCATTGACCAGACTCAAATGATGCTCGATTACCTTGATAACCCCCATCTGGTGGAGGCACCCGAAATGAAGCGACTTACTAACCTTCCACAGGGCGCCATTCGGCGACCACAACCTGCGAAAATATATCCAGACTAAGGATCAATATCGGGAGTGGTGCTGTAACCATCTGCGTGTCATGGCAGAGCCAGTCCAGTTACCATTAGGCCGTTACCAAGAAACTTAAACTTCGATCAGAACTCAACTACCGACCGCGTCCCACAGAGTTGCAATCTCAACACCAGCGCTCTAAGTGGTGTTTTGCTTGGCCACATAGGTAGGCCTGTAGCCACTCTGTTCTTAGCAAAGACGCTTAAGCTGTTGTTTTTATGGCGCGCCCGGAGAGATTCGAACTCCCGACCTCGTGGTTCGTAGCCACGCACTCTATCCAACTGAGCTACGGGCGCGTACTGAGAAGGTTGCGGATTCTACCATGTGAAAAGCGATGCTTTGCGCCTTCACCTGGCGACGGCGTTGCGGGTCGAAACAGAGTACTTCGGAATCGAAGCCCAAATCTCAAGATCACAACCCGGGGAGTCAACCTTTCGCAAGACGCGAAGATGGTATCCGGGCAATTGTCAGATGAAAATGGCGGAGAGGGAGGGATTCGAACCCTCGATGGAGCTATTAACCCCATACTCCCTTAGCAGGGGAGCGCCTTCAGCCGCTCGGCCACCTCTCCGTTAACTTTCGATCTCAGTGTCAGTCTCTCCCGCTATCACTTTTATCTGGAAGATGGGGTTTCTCCTGGGCATCCTCAATCCGCTCAAAGATCTCTTCGCGGTGTACAGCCACATCCTTGGGCGCCTTTATACCAATCCGAACCTGACTCCCCCGCACACCCAGGACTGTTACCTGAATGTCATCGCCGATGTTCAGGGTCTCGCCTACCCGCCGTGTCAAAATCAGCATCTTGGCCACCCTCCGTTGCCTGGTATCACCCTCCAAAGAGGATCACGGTCACTTCCTTGGCCTACCGATAAGCCCAGGTGCGCCCTGCGGTAATTTTACACCACGCCCCGAGGGCTTTCGACTGCGTTTCAGCTGTCTTTAGCCTCGGCCAGTTGCTCTTCGGTGCCTTCGCCATCCAGGCCAAATGCCTTGTGCAATGCTCGAACGGCAAGTTCCAGGTATTTATCGTTTACACCCACAGAAATCTTAATCTCCGAGGTCGAGATAAGTTCAATATTTATACCCTCTGCCGCTAAGGTCTCGAACATCATCGCCGCCACACCGGAATGCGAGCGCATGCCGACTCCAACGATGGCAATCTTGGCCAGGGTGTCGTCACCAACCACGTCACGGGCATTCAACTCCTTGGCTGTTTTATTCAGTAGTGACATTGCCTCTGGGTACTCATCCCGGTTCACGGTAAAGGTAACGTCCGTAGTGCCGTCCTGGGCGACATTCTGGATGATCATATCGATATTCAGGTGCGCCTTTGAGATCGGGCCAAAAATACGTGACGCGGCGCCTGGCTGGTCCGGCACGCCCCGTATTGTTACCTTAGCCTCATCCCGGTTGTAGGCGATTCCTGAGATTAACGGCTGTTCCATATCGCTTGCCTCGTGTGTGATCAGGGTGCCTGGGCCATCCTCAAATGAGGATAGCACCCGTAACGGCACATGATATTTTCCCGCGAATTCCACGGAGCGTGTTTGCAACACCTTGGCTCCCTGGCTCGCCAGCTCCAGCATCTCTTCAACAGTGATCTGGTCCAAACGCCGTGCCTCCGGTACGATGCGCGGATCAGCGGTGTAGACACCGTCCACATCGGTAAAGATGCGGCATTCGTCGGCTTCGAGCGCAGCGGCCATCGCCACCGCCGTGGTATCGGATCCACCGCGCCCCAAGGTAGTGATATTGCCATCATCGTCGACACCCTGGAACCCGGCGACGACCACTACCCGATTCAGTTCGAGATCCGTACGAACCCTGGCCGCATCGATATCGCGAATCCGCGCCTTGCCATGGATACTGTCTGTCAGGATACGAACCTGCCCACCAGTATACGAGCGCGCATCAATGCCCCGTTTATGTAATGCCATTGATAATAGTGCGATGGTGACCTGCTCACCGGTTGAGACGAGAACATCCATCTCGCGAGCGAGCGCATCGGGATCGACCTTTGTTGCCAGGTCCAACAGACGGTTAGTTTCACCCGCCATGGCCGAAACCACCACCACCAGGCTCTCGCCTCGTTGTCTGGCTGTCGCAATCCGGTCAGCCACAGCATTAATTCGCTCGACCGAGCCGACTGAAGTGCCTCCATATTTTTCTACAGCCAAAAACATATCATTACTTTAACTATCGATAGGGGCGCGCATTAAACCCCTTTTGGGCGGCGTGGTAAAGGCTTGGTGGGGAAAGCGGTTGTGCTCAGCGCGAGGCAATCCACGACGATACCATCGCCAGAGCCTCATCCAGACCCGAGATATCGGCGCCGCCGCCCTGTGCGGAGTCAGGGCGCCCTCCGCCCTTGCCACCCACCCGAGAAGCCAGTTCAGCGACCAGATCGCCGGCGTGACAGCGATCCGTCAGGTCTTTGCTCACCCCCACCATAAGTACCGCCTTGGCGTCATGAGTCCCACCGATAACCACGACGGCTGAACCAAGCCGATCACGCAGTCGATCCATCATGGTACGTAATCCCTTGATATCGACACCATCGTAGCGCTTTACCAATACCTTGATACCATTAACCTGCTGTACTTCGCTGGCCAGGTCATCTCGGGCGCCCCCTGTCGCAAGTTGCCCCTGCAACTGTTCGACCTTTCGTTCGAGCTCACGCACCCGCGAGGAAATCCCAACCGCTCGCTCTTCCAGGTCTGCCCGGCCGGTCTTGAGCAAGGCCGCCAATCGCGACAAAGTTGCGGTCTCGCCGCTACTGTATTGCAGTGCCGCTTCTCCGGTTAGGGCCTCAAGGCGACGCACCCCGGCCGCGATACCACTCTCAGACAGTATTCGGAAAGTTCCAATATCTCCGGTGCGCTGAACATGGGTACCGCCACACAGTTCCAGCGAGAAATCTCCCATAGCAACCACCCGAACCTGCTCCTCGTAACGCTCTCCAAAAAGTGCAGCAGCACCCTCTTCCCGCGCATCATCCAAAGCCATCAGCCGGGTACTGACGTGGTCATTGGCACGAACCTGCGCATTCACAATGCGCTCGACCTTATCCAGTTGAGTGTCCGACATCGGCTCACCATGAGAAAAATCAAATCGCAAACGCTCTGGCTCAACCAGTGAACCCTTTTGCTCAACATGCTTTCCAAGTATCTGGCGCAAAGCGGCATGCAACAAGTGGGTGGCCGAATGGTTAGCGGCCGTTGCTACCCGACCCTGTTGCGCCACCGCAGCACTGACTTTTATGCCGGGTTTAAGAGCGCCGCTGACTACCCGTCCGGCGTGTGCAATGACCTTGTGGGCGAGATAACGTGCGCCAGTGACTTCAAAACTGCCACCCGGCCACGTCAACACGCCACTATCGCCAACCTGACCACCGCTTTCAGCATAAAAAGGCGTGCTCTGGAGCACTACTAAGCCTTCAGAACCCTCGGGCAAGTTATCGGTTTCTGTATCGTCTTTTACAACAGACAATACCGTTGTCTCTCCATTTAACTCATCGTAGCCGGTAAAAATTGTGCGCTCTTCAACACTGACGCTGGCTGTACCGTCCACGCGAAAATGACTGGCGGCCCGTGCGCGCTCTCGCTGACCGGCCATAGCCTGTTCAAACCCACTCATATCGACCGTAAGCCCACGCTCGCGAGCATAATCGGCAGTCAAGTCTGCAGGAAAACCGAAAGTATCGTACAGCCGGAAAGTTAGCTCCCCAGGTATTATGGTGCCGGGAAGATCCGCAAGCTCGTGCTCAAGAATGCGCATACCCTGTCCCAGAGTCTGAGCAAAGCGCTCTCCCTCTTGTGCTAAAGCCTCCTCGACACGACCCTGTGCATCTGCCAGTTCTGGGCAGGCGTCGCCCATTTGCACTACCAACGGTGCCACTAATTTATGCATAAAAGGCGCCGATGCCCCAGCCTGATAACCATGACGAATAGCCCGGCGAATGATTCTGCGCAATACGTAGCCGCGCCCTTCGTTTGATGGAATCACGCCATCAGTTATCAAAAACGCACTGGAGCGGATGTGATCAGCGATCACCCGCAATGAGCTGTTACCTATGTCAGTACAACCAGTTACCTCGGCAGATGCTTTGATCAAAGCGACGAAAAGATCGGTCTCGTAGTTGCTGTGTACCCCTTGTAGAACCGCTGCCAAGCGCTCCAGCCCCATGCCGGTATCTACCGAAGGCCGCGGCAAGGGAGTGTCAATGCCGCTCGCATCCCGGTTGAATTGCATGAATACCAGGTTCCAGATCTCTACGTATCGGTCGCCGTCGGCCTCGGGGGTTCCTGGAGGTCCGCCTGCGACTTCGGGCCCGTGATCATAGAAAATCTCACTGCAAGGCCCGCATGGACCAGTGTCACCCATCGACCAGAAATTATCGCTGGCACCAATACGGGCAAAACGTTCACGGGGAATACCGATATCTCCCAGCCAGATATCCGCAGCCTCGTCGTCCTCGTCGAAAACGGTCACCCAGAGTTTTTCTGGTGACAAACCGAAGCCGTCGGTGAGCAGTGTCCAGGCGTGCTGGATCGCTTCGGGCTTAAAATAATCACCAAAACTGAAATTTCCAAGCATCTCAAAGAAGGTGTGATGCCGGGCGGTGTAACCCACGTTGTCCAGATCATTGTGCTTACCGCCGGCCCGCACACAGCGTTGTGCGGTCACGGCTCGTGGGTAGGGGCGCTTGTCCTGACCGAGAAACACATCCTTGAACTGGACCATTCCCGCATTGGTAAAAAGCAGCGTGGGATCGTTATGGGGCACCAGTGGGCTGCTGGCAACCACCTCGTGGCCGTTAGCGGCGAAGTAATCGAGAAATTTCTGCCTGATATCGCGAGTTTTCATGACAATGATCTAACCAATAATGCGCAACTGCCGGCCTGTATACCCACCAGCGCGATGTCAATTCTAACCGCGACCCTGCCAATCGCCGAGTACCCGGCGTATTGCACTCTTGCCGAACCCCCGTCGCTGCATATAAGCGGCGCGACGTGCCCAGTCTTTGAAAGAGTCAACCGGTTGGTTGGAGAAGCGACCCTGGTAGCGGCCCTTGGCCACATCATCCCATGATACGTCGGCCTGGGCAAAGGCTGATTCAATCAAATCGTCTGTCACCCCACGTTCTTTGAGCTCGCGGCGAATGTACAAGGGCCCATAGCCACCCTGCGACCGATGAGACACCAACGCCTGGGCGTAGCGGGCATCAGACAGATAATCCTGTTCGATCAGTTCAACAAGAACCGAATCAATACTTGCAATCTTAAAGCCGCGCTGGACGAGCTTAAGCCGGAGTTCTTCGCGGCTGTGCTCACGCCTTGCCAGCAAGCGCATAGCGACTTCACGAACCTGCGTCAGCAGGTCCGCATCAGACGAGGTCATCAGACCTCGGCGCTTTGCACCTTCACTGGCGCGCTCTCCGGCGCACTGAGATCGCTAGAGCCAAGGGAATCCAGGCCCATTTTCTGGCGCACGACATTTTCGATATTCGACGCGATATCAGGGTTGGCGCGCAAAAACTCGCGGACGTTATCCCGACCTTGGCCAATACGCTCACCGTTGTAGGAATACCAGGCGCCAGACTTGTCGACGATCTGATGCTCCACACCCATATCGATGAGTTCACCCTCCTTGGAAATCCCCTCGTTATAAAGAATATCGAACTCGGCCTTTTGAAATGGCGGCGCGACCTTGTTTTTGACCACTTTCACGCGGGTCTGATTACCCAGGACTTCTTCTCCCTTTTTTACTGCGCCGATCCTGCGGATATCCAATCGTACCGAGGAGTAGAACTTCAAGGCATTGCCACCTGTGGTGGTCTCGGGATTGCCAAACATAACGCCAATCTTCATGCGAATCTGGTTGATGAAGACCACCATCGTATTGGAGCGTTTGATATTTGCGGTCAACTTACGCAAGGCCTGAGACATGAGTCGGGCCTGAAGACCCACATGGTGGTCACCCATCTCCCCTTCGATCTCCGCTTTTGGGGTGAGTGCGGCGACCGAATCGATCACGATCACATCGATGGCGGCCGATCGCACCAGCATATCGGCGATCTCTAGCGCCTGTTCACCGGTGTCGGGTTGGGACACCAGCAGATCTTCGACGTTGACACCCAGCCGTTGAGCATAAGAAGGATCAAGCGCGTGCTCAGCATCGATAAATGCGCAGGTACCACCGGTTTTTTGTGCCTGAGCAATCACAGATAGCGTCAATGTGGTTTTACCCGATGATTCCGGCCCATAAATCTCGACCACCCGTCCGCGAGGCAAGCCGCCGATACCGAGTGCGATATCCAAGCCCAGCGAACCAGTTGAAATGCTTTCAATGCCCTTGCCCACTTCGGCGTCGCCGAGCCGCATGACAGATCCTTTGCCGAACTGCCGCTCAATCTGCCCGAGGGCAGCATCTAAGGCTTTTTGCTTGTTGTTGTCCATGTAAAGCTCCATTGCACATTTGACTATATTATCCAGCACACTGCGTGATATTTTGATGCCAGCACGCAGTCCGGCAACTATCGGCCTTTTTACCCTGGCTCAGTTGATCCCGGAGTAGGCAAAATTCGGTAATTTCAGGCTAGCAGGCATTATTTCATAAACCGGGTGACGAACACAGCGAACTGCATCACAACTGGCTCTTAGAGGGGTCGGCCGCGAGGCTGATGAGTTCGGCCAGTGCCGCTGCTACCGACTGGCGGCGGATAGCATCCCGATCACCGTGAAATTGAAAGCGCTCCGAACGTACATCGTGCCCGGGCACTTGCCAGGCTATAAAAACCGTGCCCACAGGCTTTTGCACGCTGCCACCGTCTGGTCCGGCAATCCCGGTCACGGCAATTGCCGCAGTCGCGTTACTACGTACGATGATCCCACCCGCCATAGCCTCCGACACTTGGCTACTGACTGCCCCGTGGGTATCGATGAGTTCCATTGGCACCCCAGCTAATCGATTCTTGGACTCATTACTGTAAGTCACCAGAGCGCATTCAAACCAAAGCGAGCTACCCGGTACCGAAGTGATCGCCTTGGCTACCCACCCACCGGTACACGATTCGACGGTCGCAAGATGCCAACCACGCTCAAGCACAATCTGCCCAACTTGCCTGGCAAGCTCAACAAGATCATCAGTTTTGGTCACGTTTGCAGATCTCCATGTTGCTTGAGCCTAAACTCATCATTAAATGCCCAGAGATTTATTGGAGCGCCGAGGCAAGTAACTATTCTCGCAAACTGGTGGCTCACAGCATGAGTTCCAGTAGCATGCATTTGTCAGAAAATCTTCTGGATTTAGTAGTATTACGGACTCGGACGAATGCAGGCCGGCAACCAGAGAATAACAGCATGGCGCAGTTCAAACTTTTTAATTGCATCACGATAGCCTTGGGGCTGGTTTTCCTATGTTACGCCTCAGTTGGTGCCAGTGACCTTGAACGTGAGCAACGCCTCATCAATGAAGTCGAGGCGAATCTTTTCTCGGGCGAACTGATCACATTGAATGCCCAGGGGACCGACTTTGCAGCTATAGAGATGGCCTCGGAAATAGGCGGTATCCGCGGGGGAGTCATTTTGCTGCACGGACGCGGTTTTCATGCCGACTGGCCCGAGAACATCGGCCCGTTGCGTGTGGGGCTATCTGAAGCCGGCTGGCATACGCTCTCACTACAAATGCCGGTATTACCTAAAGCGGCGAAGTATTTTGATTACCTGCCTTTGCTGCCAGAGAGCCTGCCTCGTATCAATGCGGCACTGACCCATCTCGCCGGCCAGGAGATTTCCCCGGTGGTGCTGCTGGCGCACAGTTGCGGTGCACACATGGCCATGGCGTGGATGGAAGCACAGGCCGATGAAGGTATTAACGCCTTCATCGGTATCGGTATGGGTGCTACCGATTATCAGCAACCGATGCAGCGGTCCTTCCCTTTTGCATCTCTCACAGTACCGATACTGGATTTGTATGGTGAACATGATTACCCGGCCGTACACCGCATGGCACCAGAGCGTTTGCGGTTAATCAAACAAGCTGATAACCCGGCATCACGTCAAATCGTTGCGCCGGGAGCAGACCATGACTTTACCGATGCAAGCGACCTACTGATCAAAGAAATCAACACCTGGCTCGATAGTCTTTCCTGGTAAGTTTTGACTGGCTGACCTGGCATCAACGCGATTAATCGGGATGTGTCAGGTGATAAAAGTCACGTGCCAAAGCGAATTAGAATCGGTATTACCAGCGCGAAGGGGTAGCATTTGATTGGGTCACGCCCGTGCGCTTGGGCCATACGCCAGATGCATCAGATCATTCTGGGCAAACCGCTCGTAACGAAGCGCGCTGATATCGATCGGCGCCGGGCGCTCCAGCACCATTGCCGCGACCGCTTCTCCGATACCAGGCGACAGTTTGAGCCCATGCCCCGAAAAACCCATCGCCAGGTATAGTCCTTCAACGCCGGGCGCCCAACCAACAATCGGGTGAAAGTCGGGAGTCACATCATATGCGCCGCTGACATTAGAAAGGACCGTGAAGTCTTTTAATTGAGGGATACGATCCTTAAATGCTCGCCTCATGCGCTCATGGTGCATCTGGTATGCGTGCTCTTCAACCGGCCCAACCGGGTCATCTACCAGAATCGGGTCTGGGGGGTAAGCTGCCACCAGCATCGTGCTGCCCCAATGAGGCCGCATAACCACATTAGAGACGCCGTCGGTAACACAACTTCCAATAACCGAGCCTTGTGTTTCTGTATCGATATAAGTCATATCCAACCGGGTGCTCTTCATGGGCACCTCAAGCTCAAGAGCGCTCAGTAATTCACCGCCCCAGGCGCCGGTCGCATTAATGACTATCGGAGCTGTGACCCTCCCCTGATCCGTCTCCACTCCAGTTATACGGCCGGATTCAGTCGTTAAAGCTTTAACTGATACAGGTGTAAACAACTGCGCCCCCAAGGTCTGGGCAGCATTCAACCAACTCAGCACCATACGGGTGACGTCAATGTAGCCTCCATTTGGCTCATAACACGCTCCGGTAAGACCGTTTACGGTCAGGCCGGGCTCTATGTGTTTAATCTCATCGGGCCCAACAAACCGAGTGTCTACTCCCAAATCCTGGCCAAGTTGGATATTACGCTTCAACGCCTCAATCTGATTAGAGGCCACAAACAGCATATACCCCATCTTGACGTAGCCGGGATCACCGAACCCGACCCTGTCGGTCCAGTTCTCCAATGTGTCAAAACCACGGATGGATAACTCGACCATAAGAGCGTTTGAGTAATGCTGGCGAATCTGCCCAAACGTACGGCCGGACATACCCCCGACTGGGGGTCTTGCGTCGATCACGACAATTGTTTTATCGGATTGCCGGCTCAGTTGAAAAGCGATGCTGGCGCCCATGATGCCGGCACCGATGATGATGATATCGGCATGCGAAACAATGGAGGCCCCTTTCGTCATTACGACAGCGTACCGCCGACCATGCCCTCTGGCAACAGAGCAGGCCTTCGGGATAGCTGGTTAAGTGGCGTCCCCAAGGGGATTCGAACCCCTGTTGCCGCCGTGAAAGGGCGGTGTCCTAGGCCAACTAGACGATGGGGACAACTGTGGTGGAGCCGGACGGGATCGAACCGACGACCTCTACAATGCCATTGTAGCGCTCTCCCAACTGAGCTACGGCCCCGGGAAGAGCGCAGTATTCTCGTTGTTGTGTCCGTTTCGGTCAAGCACCGCGCGCTTCTCGCGCGGCAATAAAATCCAGCGCACCACTGATACGTTGCAGGGTTTTGTCCTGACCCACCAGTGCCAGGGTCTCATCGATCGGGGGCGTCGCCGCCGTACCCGAGACCGCTACCCTGAGCGGTTGGGCAATCTTGCCGAGTTTTGAATCGTGCGTCTCAACGCAGGCCTGTAGTTGCGTGTGAATAGTTTGCGCTGTCCAAACATCGATGTTTGAGAACCGCTGCCGTATATCTTTAAGCAATGGCCCGGCTACGGGACGCAGATGCTTTTTGGCCGCGCCCTCATCGTAATCGCCAATATCCTGGTAAAAATAAAGGCTCTTATCGGCAAGTTCATCCAGTGTCTGCGCCCGCTCGCGCAAAGCCTCGACCACCGCCGAAGGCTGCGGCCCGTCCGAAAGACTAATACCCCTTTCCTGTAACCGCTGGCACAAAAGACGCGTCAGTCGTTCGCCATCGGCCTCCTTGATGTAGTGCTGGTTAAGCCACTTGAGCTTGTCCGCGTCGAACGCAGAGGCCGCACGGTTGACCTGGGCAAGATCAAAAAACTCAATCATCTCCTCCAGTGAGAAAATCTCCTGATCCCCATGGGACCAGCCCAGGCGCACCAGGTAATTACGCATAGTTTCTGGCAGAAAACCCTGATCACGGTATTCCAGAACACTTACAGCACCATGGCGCTTGGACAAGCGCTGTCCATCAGATCCGATAATCATTGGCACATGGGCGAACACTGGCAGCGGTGCATCCAAGGCATTGAATATGTTTACCTGGCGTGGGGTGTTATTGACGTGATCATCGCCGCGAATAACATGGGTAATACCCATATCGATATCATCAACCACTACGGCAAAATTGTAGGTAGGCGTGCCGTCACCGCGAGCTATTACCAGATCATCCAATTCTTCATTTCTGATACTGATGCGCCCACGCACCAGATCCTCGAATACCACCGGACCTTCAATGGGATTACGAAAGCGGATGACGGGCTCGACGCCAGGCCGGGCCGGGTCGATTTCATCGCGACATTTACGGTTGTAGCGCGGCTTAATATTCTGCGCCCGCTGCTCTTCTCGCACCGCATCTAGCTCTTCGGGCGTGCAGTAACAGTGATAGGCCAGTCCCTGCTCCAGAAATCTACCGAGCACTTCGCGGTAGCGATCCACCCGATCCGACTGGAAGATCGGCCCATCATCATAATCGAGCCCAAGCCAGTTCAGACCCTCGAGGATAGTATCAACCGAAGCCTGGGTGGAGCGCTCACAGTCGGTATCTTCCATCCGCAAGATGAACTGCCCGCCATGATGGCGTGCATAAAGCCAGCTGAAAAGAGCCGTACGAACCCCACCGATATGTAGGTAACCGGTAGGGCTCGGAGCGAAACGAGTACGAATCAAAGACATCAGCAAGTGTTCCGTAGCGTGAACGGCGAGATTCTAATTATAATAAGACGCTAACGCACGTTGGCACAGCCAGTGTGCCCCCTTCGGGGCGCGTAGCTCAGCGGGAGAGCACTGCCTTCACACGGCAGGGGTCACTGGTTCAATCCCAGTCGCGCCCACCATTTATCCTGCTTGTTTCACGGGTCTATGGCAGTCAATCATGACTGTCTCCGTTGGAAACCCTCGCTCGGCAACACTCTTGGCA
>JAAZZE010000019.1 GCA_014239255.1 Gammaproteobacteria bacterium | reverse complement strand
AAGATTCCTGACGAGGAGATTGCAATTGAATACACGGGGCTCCGCGCTGGAGAGAAATTGACAGAAGAGCTCTTCCATGCCGATGAAAATCTGGCCGAAACTGCATATGAGAAGATACTGCTTGCTGCCAGCCGTTCGATCGAGGTTGAGCGATTACGTCAAGGCCTTGTGGAGGTAGAATCCGCGTGCAGTCAATATGACTACGAACAGGTTCGCGACATTGCCATCAGCCTGGTTCCCGAATATTTGGCGACTGCTGAAGAGCGGCAACCCAACCCCCCTACCCAGACCGTTTAACCACAACTAAATTAGGTCTTAGGCGTTAAAACAATCAAGGCCCCGAACGACGGGTGGTCGAGGTAGTGCACTTCTTTGAATCTGATACGTCGAGTTTCCTGAATTGCCAGGCTCTCCCTTGCATGTAAATTTTGTGATAAATCGGATAATCCGGCGGAAGGTGCAATCTTTAATCCAGGGCGGTAAAGTATTGAAGACTGTAAGAAAAAAGACCCGGTAGTGTAAAGGCGAAAATAGGTAGTCAACCGAGATGGAAATTCCGACAGTGTATTTAATAACCCGTATTGCGTTGTTCCAAAAGGGGACGATGGGGTTTTGATTATTCTGCTATGCGCCAGAATGCGGTAGCCGGCACGAGCTTCGATAGCCTTACGGGCGCCGGCTAATCGGCCCACACCTCGTGGAAGAATTTGTGGAGCTTTAGAAGATAGGCTTCGTCGATACATCCTGGATTCAGTGAGGAGTAAGGGTGCTTCTGCGTGGAGCGCTGTTTCTAGCCCTGGTGAGCCCTCAACTACAAAAACGAGAAGCTCCAGTTCATAGTTGTCCGCGGCGAGGACGGGTAACCCGAACATTAAAAGAGCCAACACAACGGCAGGACTTATAAGCCAAAACGTCGTTGGTCGAACGCCCACCAAGGTGCCGGAAGACCGGAAAACAGGGGATAACGAGGTCATTTCAACTGAACAAGGGTAGGGGTTTAAACGGCTGTGCGGAGTCCAGCATCCCAGTTAGCCACTCGCAAAAGACAACACGATGCTCGGGTTGATTTAAAGCCATTGTAAATCCAAGCTCTAACGGGGAAATCATACTGAATACTCCAGCATGGCGTGTTAACAGATGAGCAATTCTTTTTGGATTGACGGAGGTAGTTTGCAAAAAAGCAACCCGACCCCGGGTTTTTCCTGCCTGAATCACGCGAACACCGTGTGCGGCGCCGTTTAATTGAAGAGTCGCAAGACGAAAAACCATGCTTCCTTCTCCTGGTATGAGCCCGAAGCGGTCTATGACCTCCAATTGCAGTTCATGCAACGACTGGTGATCATCGCACGCTGAGATTCTTTGATAAAGCATCAGGCGTAAATGTACATCCGGGAGGAAAGCCTCAGGGAAGAACGCGGCAACCGATAAATTGACCTCAGGCCGGTTGTTGAGTGAGGTTTGGGGAACTGCAGTATTTACGTCTGGAGAGAGATCCCGAATAGCCCGGTTTAGGTATTCAGAATACATCGAAAACCCGATTTCCTCGATCACTCCACTTTGGCCCTCGCCGAGTAGTTCACCCGCACCTCGGATCTCAAGGTCATGATTGGCGAGCTCAAAGCCAACACCAAGGTCGGTCAACTGCTCGATGGCGGCGAGCCTGCGCTGAGCAGTTGAGCTCAAAACTGCCTCAGGTGGCGTGAGGAGGAACGCGTAGGCCTGGTGCCTTGAACGCCCAACGCGCCCGCGCAGTTGATGCAACTGAGCAAGCCCGAACCGGTCAGCCCGATTTATAATGATAGTGTTGGCACTAGGGACGTCAATGCCGCTTTCGATGATGGTGCTACACACCAGTACATTGAATCTTTGGTGGTAAAAATCGCGCATCACTGACTCTAGATCCAACTCCCGCATCTGCCCATGGGCCACACGGACTTGGGCTGTCGGGACGAGTTCGCGCAAGCTGGCAGCGGCCCGCTCTATGGATCGGACATCGTTATGAAGGTAGTACACCTGTCCCCCACGATGTATTTCCCGAAGGCAGGCCTCACGAATAAGGCTATTTGAAAATGGCCGAACCGTGGTATCGATAGCCACCCTTCCGGCGGGTGGCGACCCAATAAGGGATATAGAGCGAATTCCGGACAGAGCAATATTGAGCGTTCGTGGAATAGGTGTCGCTGTTAGAGTAAGCACATCAACGCTTTCGCGAAGTTTCTTCAAACTTTCTTTCTGCCGCACACCGAAACGGTGTTCCTCATCAATAATCACCAGCCCTAGTCGGGCGAAATTGAGGTCCTCTTGCAGTAATCGATGTGTCCCGACTACGATGTCTATAGTCCCGGTCCGTAGGGCCTCAACAGTATTTTCATTTTGCGCCTTGCTTTGAAAGCGTGACAGACACCCGATGCGCACAGCGTGACCCGAAAAACGTTCACGAAATGACTCGAAGTGCTGTTTAGTAAGTAAGGTTGTCGGCGCGAGGACTGCTACCTGGCGACTATTGCTGACAACCACAAACGCTGCTCTTAAGGCTACCTCGGTTTTGCCAAAGCCGACGTCACCACAAACAAGCCGATCCATGGGCAAGGGGGCCGCCAGATCACCAAGAACCTCGTTAATCGCCGATTCCTGGCCGACAGTCTCGTCGTAAGGAAACCCGCTACAAAAGGCTGTGTAGTCATCCTCGGGGACCACAAAAGCCTCACCCTCACGAATGTGGCGCAAAGCCTGGGTTTTAAGAAGCTCTGCTGCAGCATCTCGTGCACGTTTCGTGGCACGATCGCGGGCTTTGTCCCACTGCTCGCCTCCGAGCCTATGTAGCGGCGCTGTCTCCGCATCCCCACCAATGTAGCGCGATAAAACACCAACATTCAAGACCGGAACATAGAGTCTGCCTTCATCCCGATACTGAACGATAAGAAATTCGGCTTCTTCATCCCCAACCCCGATATGAGTCAGCCCCAAAAATCGGCCAACACCATGATCCCGGTGAACCACTGGATCTTGGAAATGAAGTTCCGCGATAGATCGGATGATCTTGTGTGCGTCCACGGACTGCGCATGGCGACGTCGCTGGTGCACTCGTTCGCCGTATAGTTGTGACTCAACGATAATTTCCAGTCCGGCATCCGAAACACACAACCCTCGGTCTAGGGCTGACACAATAATACCGATGATCGTTGAATCCGAGTCAAGAAAAGCATCCCAACTGGGATACTCCAATGTGGCGATCTGTTGATGTCTAAGTAGTTCACGAAGCGTTTCAGCCCGACCGGCAGTCTCCACATTAAGTAAAACTCGTGAACCCTCAGGACGAGTCAGTCGATCGATCAGGCTCGAAAATGGCTGTTCGGCCTTATGATTGACAGGGTATAGCGGTAACTCTTTGGCGAAAAAGGGGGCATGTTTGACGGTGCCGGCATCGCCCGAGGCGCTGAATTGTATCTGCCGGAAAGTCTTCAAGCGTTCTGCGGCTTGGTCGGGGGTCAGCGCGACCGAAGGTGGGGGCATAGGTCGACGTTCAGGGTCAATGCCGGCCTGCGAATAGCGATCGTCGAACGTAGCCCATTCTCCAGCCATAAGTGAAGAAAGATCGGAAGGAACGATACAGCATGTATGCGCCGGCAGGTAGTCGAAAAAAGTTCCTGGAGAATTAAAGAAAAGCGGTAGATAGAACTCAATGCCGGCCGGAAAATTCCCCTGACTGACTTCGCGATAAATAAGTGAACCCTGGGGATCGCCAGTAAATTGTTTGCGAAAATTTGCCCGAAATGTCTCGACTGCTGTTGGATCGGTCGGAAACTCCCGAGCCGGGAGGATGGAGAGTTTTTCAGTCAGCTGGGTTGATTTTTGGGTTAGGGGGTCAAAATATCGGATATTTTCGAGCTCGTCCCCAAATAGATCCAGTCGAAAGGGCCATTCTTGACCCATTGGGAAGACATCGATGAGTCCTCCGCGAACCGCGAACTCCCCTTGAGTTAACACACGAGAGACCGAAAGGTAGCCGGAGTCGGCCAGGCGGTCTCGAAAAGTTGTCAGATTGATCCTTGCGCCTCGAGATAAGTCGAAACTGCAGCCTGAGATATAGTCGGTTGGTGGAATCCGGTATATCAGCTGGTCGAGCGTGAGCAACACGATAAACGGTTGCCCACTGATAAGTCGAGTCAGCGTCTTTAAGCGTTCGGAGGTGATTTGGGGGTGCGGAGAGTAGTGGTCGTAGGGGAGGCATTCCCAACCCGGTAAAATGCACACATCTTTGTCGTTGTCCGACAGAAAAAATCGGATTTCATCACTTAGTAGCTGAAGTTGGCGTGCAGATTCGGCAACTACCACGAGGTGGCGATGCTGACGGCTGACCTGGTGAATGGCAAGGGCGAGCGCAGCCCCCGGTAACCGATCCCAGATGACCACTGAGTTCCCGTCGATAGGTGATTGGATTGGGAAGGGGAGTGAGGGCAACGACGGGGCGCGAGACAGAAATGGGTGATCTATTTTATCGTAAACTCGGGAGTTGAAGGTTTGCCAACTTGGTTTTACAGTAATTGAATACTGCCGAACACAACATCTGGACGCTGGTTCCGTGTGCCGGAAGGGGCCGGCGATTTGGACAAACTAGGCCTAAACAGTACGAGCAATTAAACGGGGTTCCACTTGTGTTTCATTGTTTGCAGCGTCTCTCCGAGATTGATGCCATCTGTGGGGTCAGCGTTGGCCTTGCCGAGGACGATAGACAATGGGCCAGCTTGAAAGATGAGATACCGGGATCTCCACAGACTTACGTCGGGGGTAAAACACGTTCGCGAACCGTGCGCCTTGGCCTTGATGAGTTGGTGAAATGCGGGGAAGTTCAATCGTGGGTTTTAGTTCATGATGCAGCGAGACCCTGCGTGACAGGCGCCGACATTGAACGATTGATTCGGGAAGTTAACTTTCACCCAGCGGGAGGATTGCTTGCAACGCCGGCAGTTGATACTCTGAAAACAGGTGACTCGGACAGTCGCGTTTCCGGCACGGTTTCGCGTAACGGGTTGTGGCATGCCCAAACGCCACAGCTTTTCCCGGTAAGAACTCTTATCGAGGCCATCGACCGCTGTCACGACCGTGGCGAGACTTGCACCGACGAAGCCCAAGCTATCGAAGCTTTAGGGTTAAGGCCGAAACTGGTTAATTGCGGGGACTATAATATTAAGGTGACACACCAGTCAGACATGGTCGTTGCCAGCGCCATTCTCAAGGAGCAAGAAGCAGCTTCATGTACCGAATAGGCCAAGGTTATGACGCCCATCGGTTGGTTGTCGGGCGGCCTCTTTGGATAGGGGGTGTGGAGATCCCTTTTTCATGTGGACTCGCAGGTCATAGTGATGCCGATGTTCTAATTCATGCGGTGGCTGATGCCCTCCTAGGGGCGGCCGGTAAGGGCGATCTCGGCGCCCATTTTCCTGATAGCGATGCGGCTCATGCTGGACGACCGAGCAGAGAGTTTCTGATCGAAATCTATAAATTGCTGGATGCTTCAGAATTTAGGGTAGTCAATGTCGACGCCACGGTCATCGCCCAAAAACCTAAATTGGCCGACTACATTCCCCAAATGCGAGAAAACCTGGCCTGCGATCTTCAGATTCAAGTAGGGGCTGTCAATATTAAGGCCACGACAACTGACGGCCTTGGATTTACCGGCGCACAAGAGGGGATCGCTGCGCAGGCAATAGTGTTGCTCACCGCCTTGGCCGGCCGGTAAGCACATAAAAGGCGCCGCTACCACCATCATCGGCCTGAGCGCAAGCGTATGCTTGAACTTCCGACAATTGCCGTAATAAGGCTAGAGCTTCTTCACGAACCGGGGAGTACCCATCGGGCGAATGTGATCCACGTCCAGTAATAACGAGAAGACACCGCTCGTATAAGTCTCCACTTCGCTCCACAAAGTGGGCTAATTCGCGCTTGGCTTCGACCCTAGTACGGCCGTGCAGGTCGATTACGGATCCTGGACGTATACGTCCATTACGTAAATCATTAAGTAATCGACGGGAAACACCGGGCCGGTAAAAAAGATCTCCATCCAGTTTTTCAATACCCTGAGGACTGTGGATCGGCGGCGCGGTTGGGCGGCGTTTTTTTTGCGGGCGCGCGTCCTCAACGCGCTCCTCGAAGTCCAAAGGTTTCACCTGCGACACTGAGTTACGAAAAAGCTGCGCCTCGGCAGACGATACTGAAGGACGGGGATTTGTTGGTTTTTTTGCCATAGTGGGCAATTATCCAGAGTCCAGGTAACGCTTGGCATCCAGGGCGGCCATACAACCGCTCCCAGCGGAGGTTACTGCTTGGCGGTATACGTGATCCATAACATCTCCTGCACCAAAAACGCCAGGTATGCTGGTTGCAGTTGCGTCACCGTCGATGCCTGAGTTTACCCGGATATAACCGTTGGAAATATCCAACTGCCCCTCGAAGAGGCTGGTATTGGGTGTGTGGCCAATTGCAATAAAGACCCCGTGGACCGACAGATTTTTCGCGTCCCCATCAGTCACCGATTTCAGCCGGACGCCAGTGACACCAGAATCATCGCCCAATACTTCATCGAGATTATGGTTCCACTCAATCTCAATATTGCCCGACGTACCGGTCCGTGCGAGCAGTTGATCTTGCAGGATTGCCTCTGCCCGAAGTTGATCGCGTCGGTGGACCAGTGTTACTTGAGAACAGATATCAGATAGATATAACGCCTCTTCAACGGCAGTGTTGCCTCCTCCGATGACAGCCACTGGCTTGTTTTTATAGAAAAACCCGTCACAGGTAGCACAAGCAGACACACCTTTGCCTTTAAATGCGTCCTCAGAAGGGAGGCCGAGGTATCGTGCCGACGCACCAGTTGCAATGATCAGCGCGTCACAGGTATATGAGCTGCTATCGCCATCCAGGCGAAAAGGCGAACCGCATAGTGTCGCTGTATGAATATGATCAAAAATGACTTCGGTACTAAACCGTTCAGCATGCGCGAGCATTCTTGACATGAGGACTGGACCGGTCAGACCGTGAGGGTCTCCTGGCCAGTTATCGACATCAGTAGTCGTCACCAATTGGCCACCTTGCTCTATTCCAGTGATAAGCACCGGATTAAGATTTGCGCGAGCCGCATAGATTGCCGCGGTGTAGCCGGCAGGCCCAGAGCCTAGGATCAATAGTCGGCTATGGCGGGTAGCTGTCATTAAAAACTCCGTCTTGAATAATTCAACAGTATTTTCACAAGAATTCCCCATTAAATCTATCGGACATCGTCAGATTAATATATCTATTACGGGTTAAAAGCCACGTTTCGATATAATCCCAGGGCGATTGGGCAAATATTTTACGCAAAGGCGGCTGTCACTTGGCACAGGCACGAAAAAAGAACACGCGTAACGCGAATAATACCGGTATATCGCCGCGCCTGGTTCGGCTAGGTCGAGAAATTTTGGTGATCGGGTTGGTTGCTCTGACAGGTTATCTCCTGGCTTGTCTCGTGTCTTTCTCTGCTTATGACCCGGGATGGACCTCTACTGGCGCGGGAGGGCCGATCCGGAATCTGGGAGGCCGTTTTGGGGCCTGGTTCGCGGATCTTTTTCTTCATGCGTTTGGTTACTCGGCCTACCTTTTTCCTCTGATTTTTGCTTTATTGAGCGCCCGTATTTTGAGGCGTTCAAAAGAGGTTAACAGCCGACATGTCCGAATAATGCACGGACTTGGCTTCGTTCTAACGGTAGTCTCTGCTTGCGGTATCGAATTTCTCCATTTTGGCTCTGGACTCGACCACGGCCCGGGCGCCGGTGGCGGGTGGCTAGGTATTGTCATCGGAAGCTGGTTGCTTGAAGTTTTCGGCTCAGTTGGAGCCACTGTCGCGCTGGTTGTTTCTCTAGTCGCCGGGCTATCGTGGGCGCTTGACGTGTCGTGGTTTACCATCATGGACCGCGTCGGGGCATGGTCCTGCCTACTGGCGGACAAAGGTTGGTCGCTAGTTGTTACCTGGGTAGACAAAGTTCAAGGCGCTCGCTCCCGTCGCCAGCGTCAAGAGAGTGTTGCGGAAATACGTCGCGAGATGGATCAAAAGGAGCCTCCTCGAATAGATCCAAAAATTGCACCAAGCAGGGAAGGCACACGGATCCACAAAGAAAAACAAGCTTCGATACCATTATTTATCGAAGGCAAGGGGCCTCAGGGTGATCTTCCAGCATTGAAGTTACTTGATCGACCAGGTGAACAGGCTGGAGGTTACAGCAAAGACGCGTTGGAAATGATGTCTCGCCTGGTAGAGAAGAAACTTCGCGATTTCAATGTAGAGGTCCGAGTGGTTTCCGTACAGCCGGGTCCTGTGATTACCCGATTCGAGGTCGACCCGGCAGCGGGCATTAAAGCGAGCCAGATAGTGGGTTTGGCTAGAGATCTCGCTCGTGCATTGTCAGTAGTGAGCGTTCGTGTGGTCGAAAACATTCCCGGCAAAACCTACATTGGCCTGGAGATTCCCAATGAAAGCCGAGAGACTGTTTTTCTGTTAGAAGGGTTAGCCTCAGAAGTGTACGAGGGCAGTAAGAGCCCGCTGACCCTTATCCTTGGTAAAGATATCGCAGGTGAGACGATCGTCTCAGATCTATGCAAGATGCCACACTTACTTGTAGCTGGCACTACTGGCGCAGGAAAATCAGTTTGTATCAACGCAATAATTTTGAGCATCATCTACAAGTCTACCCCTGAAGATGTCCGTATGATTATGATCGATCCAAAAATGCTTGAGCTTTCGGTATATGAAGGAATTCCACATCTGCTGACGCCGGTGGTTACGGATATGAAAAAGGCGGCTAATGCGTTGCGCTGGTGCATTGTGGAAATGGATCGGCGTTTTCGCCTTATGGCGGCCCTTGGGGTCCGGAATATTGTGGGCTACAACCGTAAGGTAAAAGCTGCAATTGATGCGGGCAAACCCTTGGATGATCCGTTGTTTATCCCGCTACCAGGAGATGTTACTGACCCGCCTCAACTCGAGACCATTCCCTATGTGGTGGTAATCGTCGATGAGTTTGCCGATCTGCTGATGGTTGTCGGGAAAAAGATTGAGGAACTCATCACCCGGATCGCCCAACGAGCTCGGGCGGCTGGTATCCACCTAGTTCTAGCAACTCAAAGACCTTCAGTCGATGTGGTCACAGGGTTGATCAAGGCAAATATTCCGACCAGAGTCGCATTTCAGGTCTCATCACGCGCCGATTCGCGCACGGTTCTCGATCAAATGGGGGCCGAGCAACTACTGGGCCACGGAGACATGTTGTTTTTGCCGCCTGGCACAGGGTTTCCTATTCGGGTTCACGGCTCGTTTGTGTCAGATCAGGAAGTTCACCGGGTTGCAGACCAACTGCGAAGCAGTGGAGAGCCCGCATATCTCGAAGCGGTGGTAGATGACACGGCACTCGCGGGCTCTATGCCAATCGAAAGCTTGGGCGGTAGCGAAAGCGGGGAAGACGACCCACTTTATGACAAAGCTTTATCCTTTGTCACTGAGACCAGGCGTGCGTCAATATCATCCGTTCAACGGCATCTGCGAGTTGGCTACAACCGCGCGGCCCGAATGATAGAAACAATGGAGGCAGCCGGTGCTGTAGGCCCCCTTGAAAGCGGCAAGCGGGAGGTGCTGGCTCCGCCTCCACCCCAATGAAACTGAATTTGATGTCAACAATCGGTCGGAACCGGTATCGGTTTTGGATATTTGGACTGGCCGGGACGGTTCTGAGTTTTATCACACCGTTAGCAGTCTTCGCTGATGGGGATTTACTGGAAGACTTTTTTGTTAAGGTTCGTACACTGCAAGCTGATTTTCATCAGGTTGTCCTAGACGAAGATCTTGTGCCATTGCAGGAGACTTCTGGACGAATGTGGCTTTCCCGGCCAGGTAGATTTCGTTGGAGTTATGGTCAACCGGTGGAGCAAGAGGTGCTGGCAGATGGCGTCCGTCTTTGGGTCTATGACGTTGGGCTTGAACAAGTGATCGTTCGAAATCAATCAAAAACCCTGGGCAATACCCCAGCGGCGTTACTCGTCAACGCGGATAAACCCGGTGATTCCTATTTGATTGAGTACCTCGGCGAACAAGGTGCAATCTCATGGGTGACTCTTTTTCCTAAAGATTCTTCCGCACCATTTTCTCAGATTCAGCTCGGGTTTGAAAATGGTGGCTTGCGTCTGGTGCAGATGCTGGATCAGTTGGATCAGATTACCCGACTCCAGTTTGATAACGTTATCGTCAACGATCAATTACCGAATGACCTTTTTAGACTGAACCTGCCCGCAGGGGTTGATATGATTAAAGAGGAGCTTTGACAAGGTGCTTCATTATTTTGTGATTGGTGCCGGCGGTGCTTTAGGCGCGATGTTGCGCTTTTTTGCACAGACACGCATTTCGGCCTTAACTGGCCCCGGATTTCCCTGGGGTACCTTGTTGATCAATATCAGTGGCTCATTTTTTCTGGGCGCCCTCGTGGTTATCCTTAGCGCGCGCGGGCCAGCTGTAGATCTTCTACGCAGCGGGTTGTGTATTGGACTTTTAGGGGGGTTTACTACATTTTCTGCCTTTTCGGTAGAGACCTTGACCCTGCTTGAGGCCGAGCAATGGCAAAGAGCCTTGGTGAATATCGTATCCAGTGTATTGTTGTGCCTGCTTGGTGCTGCAGCTGGCCTTGCGGCGGCTCGTCAATTTTAGACAGCAAATAGTAAGGAATAGAATGCTCGACACACAACTTTTGCGTAATGATCCGGAAGGGGTGGCTAACTCTCTGATACCGCGGGGGTTCACTCTCGACGTACAGGAATTTATTGAACTCGAAAACCGAAGAAAGTCTCTTCAGACCCGGCAGCAGGAACTTCAAGCTGAGCGGAATCGTTCGGCTAAGGAGATCGGGCGAGTGAAAGCCTCTGGCGCTGATGCCGTCGAACTTATCGCGCAGACGGCCGGGCTTGGAGAGGCGATCGCCAAGGTTGAGTCAAGCCTTGAGGAGGTGCGCCGTTCGTTAGATCATATTGTTCGAGAGATTCCGAATATCCCACATGTCAGCGTTCCCTCTGGCGACAGCGAGGCGGACAACATTGAACAAAGGCGTTGGGGCGCGCCGACGGCTTTAACATTTGAGCCGCTGGACCACGTCAGCTTGGGTACCGGCCTTGGAATGATGGATTTCGAATCTGCGACACGCTTGACTGGAAGTCGATTTGTGGTCCTAACAAATGGGATTGCTCGAATGCACCGGGCGCTTATTCAGTTCATGTTCGATGTACATACCCTTGAACACGGGTATGAGGAGACCTACGTTCCCTACCTGGTCAATGCAGAATCGCTTTTCGGCACAGGACAATTGCCTAAATTTGCCGATGATCAATTCATGACGGTGGGAGATCCGCCTTACTACTTGATCCCTACCGCCGAAGTGCCGGTGACTAATCTTTTTGCCGGGGGTATCCTCAACGCAGAAGAATTGCCAGTCAGGCGCGTCTGTCATACGCCATGTTTTCGGCGTGAAGCCGGGTCTTATGGCAAGGACACCCGGGGAATGATTCGCCAGCATCAGTTCGAGAAAGTAGAACTGGTCCAGGTAGTAGAGCCTGATAAATCCTGGGATGCACTGGAGGAGTTGACCGGACACGCTGAAGTTATTCTTCAAAGGCTTGAATTACCGTATCGCGTCGTAACTTTGTGCAGTGGCGATCTGGGATTTTCGGCCGCCAAGACCTACGACCTTGAGGTGTGGCTTCCAGGGCAACAGTGTTATCGTGAGATATCGTCCTGTAGTAACTTTGAAGCTTTTCAGGCACGACGAATGCAGGCCCGCTGGCGTAATGCCGCTTCCGGTAAGCCGGAATTGGTACACACTCTAAATGGTTCAGCATTAGCGGTGGGGCGGACGCTGGTAGCGATTATTGAAAACTACCAGGATGAATCGGGAGCGGTCCGAATTCCTAATGCTCTAAGACCTTACATGGGTGGGCTCGAGAGCATCGCTCCTTAACAAAAAGCCCCGGCAGGTACCGGGGCTTTAATGCAACACTTGGGGCCAGAATCAGTCGTCGCCGCCAAATATCCCAAGAATGTGCAGCAGGCTCAAAAACAGGTTGTAGATCGATACGTACAGCGTGATCGTAGCCATGATGTAGTTAGTTTCGCCGCCATGGATGATTGCGCTTGTCTGGTAGAGAATCAGGCCGCTCATCAGCAGAATAAACATCGCCGAGACGGCCAGCGAGAGCGCTGGAATACTGAAAATCACGGCCCCAAGGCCCGCCAGAAAGGCAACCAGAATACCGGCAAATAGCATTCCGCCTAAGAAGCTGAAATCCTTTCGGGAGGTTAGTGCATATGCGGACAACCCTACAAATATCAGGCCGGTGCCCGCAAGAGCGGTCATCACAAGTTGGTCGCCGTTGGGTATTGAATTAACGTACAGGCTGATGATCGGGCCTAGGGTTAGACCCATGAAGCCGGTCAGGGCGAAGACAAAGACCAGGCCCAGAGCAGAGTTGCGAAAATGCCTTGCCGCAAACATCAGTCCAAAGTAGCCGATGAGTGTGATAACCAGTCCTGGGTGCGGCCATTGCATCATCATGGATAAGCCGGCCGTTGCCCCACTGAAGAGCAACGTTGCTGACAGTAGAGCATAGGTGTTCCTGAGGACTTTGTTGAATTCCACGCCTTGTACGGCAGGGCGGGTCGCGCTAAGGGTTTGACGGTTGATCATCGTGCGAAGGCTCTCCATAAGTTCGGTTGGAATAAAAAGTACAACTTTTATCTGGGGTAATTATGCCAGAAGTCAAGATCCACTGCCGTGTCAACGCTTGGGGTTAGTGCGCTCAAAACCTTATAATTAACAACAATATCGGTTTCGGTCTGTCTTTGGCCGACTCCACGGAGAGGTGGCAGAGTGGTCGAATGCGGCGGTCTTGAAAACCGTTGAACTGAAAAGTTCCGGGGGTTCGAATCCCTCCCTCTCCGCCATTACCCTTGGGCAGCTTTTAATCTATCCTCCATTGCGTCCCGAGCCATTCCAACTAATGCGTCGCCGTTGGACTTTCTTGGGGATCTAGGGGGTTCGTATTCGGGTGCTTGCGGCGCCTTGATGAAACGATCGATAATAACTCCTGCCCCTTATTTTAACGAGTGGTCTCAATGAAGGCGTCTCTGATCAGTGCCAAAGAGTTGCATCGTCGAAATTTGGACGGATCGGTACAGATCTTTGATTGTCGTTTTGCCTTGAACGATTCAAATGCCGGTCGGGCTGCGTTTAAGGGTCGGAGTATTCCCGGGGCGAAATATATCGACCTTGAGGAAGACCTTTCAGGAAAGATTGGAGCCGATACCGCCCGCCACCCACTTCCATCTCCTGATATGTGGCTCAAAAAGGTGTCTCATCTGGGTTTAAGCTCTAACAAGCTGATAGTTGCCTACGATGCTGGTCATGGCATGTTCGCAGCGCGTCTTTGGTGGATGTTGTCGTGGGCAGGTCTTGAGGACATCTGTCTTCTCGACGGGGGTTTTGCCGAATGGATTCGCCTTGGCCTACCCGTTGAGACCGGGGATGATTCCGTGGTTGCCGAGCCCACAGAATTTGTCGGGTTGTTTGATCACGGGCGATATGTCGATGCCGACTATGTCCTTGCCCACCTAAATAGCGAAAAGACCTTGATTGTTGATGCTCGCGAGCCCGAACGGTACCGAGGTGAGAAAGAGTCGCTGGATAAAAAGGCCGGTTGCATTCCGGGCGCCATTAACCGACATTTCGTGAAAAACCTGTCGGGGGGCTTGTTTAAGCCACCCGATCAACTCGAAACTGAGTTCAAACACCTCATTGAGGGTGTTCAGTCCAGCCGGGTTATTCACAGTTGCGGGTCCGGGGTTACCGCCTGCCATAATCTTTTTGCCATGGAATATTGCGGCCTTGAAGGCTCGCGCCTGTATGCCGGGTCTTGGAGTGACTGGATACTGGATTCCAGCCGACCCATTCAAACCGTTACGATCTAAAGCGAGTTGAGCACTTCGCTTATGCTTTGTTTGGCATCACCAAAGAGCATCCGCGTGTTTTCCCGGTAGAACAACGGGTTGTCAACGCCGGCATAGCCTGTGGCCATGCTTCGCTTAAGTACGATCGTGGTTGATGCCTTCCAAACCTCCAGAACCGGCATCCCGGCGATTGGACTGTCAGGGACTTCCTGGGCAGCAGGGTTCACAATATCGTTGGCTCCGATAACCAGCACAACGTCTGTGGTCGGAAAATCCCCATTAATTTCATCCATTTCGAGAACGCTGTCATAGGGTACTTTAGCCTCAGCCAGAAGGACATTCATATGGCCGGGCATGCGCCCCGCAACCGGATGAATTGCAAATCGAGTGGTCACGCCACAGGTTTTGAGTGCGTCTACCAGTTCGGACACTGGGTGCTGGGCGTGGGCAACGGCCATTCCGTAGCCGGGTACGATGACCACGGACTTGGCCGAGGTGAGTAATTCAGCCGTTTCACTCGCTGATACTGCTACCGCCTCTCCGTCAGTCTCTATGGCACCGCTGCTTGTTTTGGGTGTTCCAAAACCGCCCAGAATTACTGAAATAAACCGACGGTTCATTGCACGACACATAATGTAACTTAAGATCGCTCCGCTGCTGCCCACTAGGGCGCCGGTGACAATGAGAAGATCATTGGCCAGCATGAACCCAGTTGCGGCCGCGGCCCAACCCGAATAGCTGTTCAGCATGGAGATAACGACAGGCATGTCGGCACCACCAATGGCCAACACCATGTGGATGCCAAAAATCAGCGCCAGAGCCGTCATTGCCAGTAGAGGCCAGATTCCGGCATTAATCGAGTCCGCTCCGACGAAACAATATCCCAACCATGCGCAAGCCGCTGCAACGGCCAGGTTTAATATATGGCGTCCAGGAAGGAGCACTGCTCGACTGGCCAGGATTCCCTGAAGTTTGCCAAATGCTGCGACCGAACCGGTGAAGGTTATCGCCCCGATCAGGATGCCAATAAAGATCTCGACATCATGAATGGCCTTTTCGACTCCAACGAAGTGGCCAGCCGGGTCAAGATAGGAGGCAAAACCGACCAGTACAGCAGCCAGGCCGACGAAGCTATGCAGCATTGCGACCAACTGGGGCATGGCTGTCATTTCTACCCGAGCCGCAACGAACCCTCCGGCTGCGCCACCAACAGCCATCAACGCTATCACTAGGGTATAACTAATCGGAGTACCGCCAATTAGTGTCGCGCTGATGGCAAGAGTCATTCCGGCAATTCCGAAAAGATTGCCACGTTGCGCACTCTCTTGGTTGCTAAGACCCCCAAGACTCAGGATGAAGAGGATTGAGGCGGCTATGTAGGCCGCAGAAATTATCCCACTTGACATTACGATTCCCTACGAAACATCCGCAGCATACGTTGGGTGACCCAAAAGCCACCGAAAACATTGATGCTGGCGACCAAAAGCGCAAGCGCGGCCAGCACCATGACAACCCGCGAGTTGGAACCCATCTGCAGTAAAGCGCCAATAACGATTATTCCGCTGATGGCATTGGTGACACTCATCAGTGGGGTGTGCAATGCCGGCGTTACGTTCCAGACTACCTGCCAGCCAACAAATATGGCAAGCACAAAGACGGTGAAATGCCCCATGAATGAGGGTGGGGCAACCATACCTAGACCCAGAATAAGCCCGATGACACTGGCTAATGTAATCAAGGTCACCGCTGTTGATTTTTTGGTTGTACTTTCCAGATGGACGGAAGTTTCAGTGAGGTTTGCAGGCTGCGTTTTCGGCACGGCAGAAAGACGCGGGGCTGGGGGCGGCCAGGTAATCTTGGCATCTTTTACCACCGTCATCCCGCGAATAACCTCATCATCCATGTCGACGTTGATCTGGCCATCTTTTATCGGGCAAAGATCCGTCAGCAGGTGAGCCACGTTGTTGCCATAGAGCAGACTTGACTGTGCTGCCATGCGACTGGGCAGGTCGGTATAGCCAATGATCGTAATGCCATCGATCAGTACTGCTTCGCCCGGTCGAGTCAGTTCACAGTTGCCACCTTGCTCAGCTGCAAGATCGACAATTACGCTCCCGAACTTCATAGAACGGGCGGTGGCAGCAACAATTAATTTGGGCGCGGGCTTTCCCGGAATGAGCGCGGTCGTGATAATGATGTCGACCTCTTGTGCCTGGTCGGCGAAAAGTTGCATTTCAGCTGCGATAAATTCCTCGCTCATAATTTTGGCGTAACCGCCTTGGCCGGAGCCATCTTCGTCAAAGTCAAGCATTAGGAACTCGGCTCCCATGCTCTCAACTTGTTCTTTAGCCTCTGGACGGGTGTCGAAGGCCCGCACGATCGCACCCATGGCGCTTGCAGCGCCAATTGCGGCAAGCCCTGCAACGCCGGCACCAATGACCAGTACCTTGGCCGGTGGAATTTTTCCTGCAGCCGTGATTTGGCCGGTGAAAAAACGGCCAAAATGATTGGCGGCCTCGATCACAGCGCGATAGCCGGCGATGTTGGCCATGGAACTCAAAGTATCTAGTTTCTGTGCGCGGGAGATCCGAGGCACAGCATCCATTGCCAGGGTCGTTACACCCGCGCCGGAAAGGATCTCAAGTAAAAGAGGGTTTTGCCCGGGTCCAATGAGGCAGATGAGAGTTTTGCCATCATTGAGAAGAGAGGTTTCGGCCGGCGCCTGGGGTAAGGATGTGTGTGCTGGCGCTCGGATCTTTACAATGATATCGCTGGTGTCCCAAAGCATCTCTTTGGATCCAGCTATCGTCGCACCGCCAGCAAGATATTCGCCATCGGGAAAACCAGCAGCTTCCCCGGCGCCGCTTTGGATCTGAATCTTAAAACCGAGCCCAATGATTCTAGGGATTGTTGCTGGGGCTATAGCTACACGTCTTTCACCCAGCGCGCTCTCAGAGGGTATGCCGATGATCATAGGTCGTGGTGCTCAAGTCGGGGGGTGAGACGCTTAGGAAGGGTTTGGATTGTCGCGTAAACAGCATTCCCCGGCAACTTTTGAACTATCCTCAAGTAGGGCCGGCGTGGATAGAGGGTTGGCAAGAATGGGATAGACCAACCAAAATTATTACCTACCACTCTAATTCCGGTATCCTTCGGATTCTAAAATAGTTTTAATCGGTCATAGCGAATGGTAGAAGTCGGCGAACTGAAGACCCGCCTTAAGCAGATGTTGATACGGATCGGCGCACTTAGGGGGTATCTTTGACTACGAGGGGCGTAAAGAACGCTTGGAAGAGGTATTGCTCCGTCTCGAAGACCCGGACGTCTGGAATACCCCCCAGGAGGCCCAGAAACTTGGGCAGGAACGTGCCAGCCTTGAGGCCACAGTCACACTGTTAGATAGCCTAGATCTACGAGCCCAAGACGCTCGCGAACTCCTTGAACTCGCTCTAGAGGAAGGAGATGCTGAGTCAATTGAAGGGATTGAGGTGGATTCCTTACAGATTGAGACACAACTCGAAAAACTTGAATTCCTCAGAATGTTCTCTGGAGAGTTGGACTCAGCGAGTGCATTTTTGGACATTCAGGCGGGTTCCGGCGGGACCGAAGCCCAAGATTGGGCCGAGATGCTGTTGCGAATGTATCTGCGGTGGGCGGAAAGCGAACACTTGGCTGCGGAATTAGTCGAACGCTCGGGTGGTGAAGTAGCGGGAATCAAGAGCGCCACAGTTCATATTCAAGGAGAGTATGCTTTTGGAAAATTGCGCACGGAGACTGGGGTCCACCGCTTGGTGCGAAAATCTCCATTTGATTCGGGAAATCGTCGGCATACGTCTTTTGCCTCCGTATTCGTTTATCCAGAGATAGACGATAGTATCGAGGTGGAGGTCAATCCTGGTGACCTTCGTGTGGACACCTACCGCGCAAGTGGTGCTGGGGGGCAGCATGTCAACCGAACCGATTCGGCGGTACGAATTACCCATCTTCCGACAGGAATCGTCGTACAGTGTCAAAATGACCGCTCACAGCACCGGAATCGCGCTGAGGCGATGAATATGCTTAGAGCCCGCTTGTACGACGCACAAGTTAGGGAGAAGCGCCAGCAGCAACAGGAACTCGAGGATTCGAAGGCGGATATTGGATGGGGCAGTCAGATACGTTCTTACGTGCTGGATCAGTCGCGAATAAAAGATTTGCGTACCGGTGTTGAGACAGGTAACACCCAGGCAGTACTCGATGGTGGACTTGGCGTGTTTATCGAGGCCAGTTTGAAAGCTGGCCTTTAAAGGGTCGCATAACTCATGAGTAAAAATGACGAAAATGAACAAATCACCCAGCGCAGGGCAAAACTTGATGCGCTACGGGGCACCGGGGAGGCCTTCCCGAACGACTTCCGACGTAGTCATGACTCTGGCGCGATATGTGCAGCCTATGCGGATGCAGATGGTGAGACACTCGAGGAGGCTACTGTAGAAGTAAGTATCGCCGGGCGCTTGATGACGCGTCGGATAATGGGTAAGGCTAGTTTCGCCAACATCCGCGATGAGTCTGGTGACATCCAGATCTACGCCCAACGTGATCGCTTGCCGGAGGGAGTCTATAACCAGCTTTTCAAAAAGCTGGATCTGGGCGATATCGTTGGGATTGAGGGGACCCTCTTTAGAACCCGTACCGGTGAACTAACAGTCAACATCGACTCGTTGCGCCTGCTGGTTAAGGCGCTTCGTCCATTGCCCGAGAAGTATCACGGCCTGACCGATATTGAGGCACGCTACCGCCACCGCTATGTGGACCTCCTAGTCAGTCAAGGATCAAAAGAGGTGTTCCGAAAGCGAGCGGCTACCGTAACGGCGCTTCGCGCCTTTCTCGATCGACGAGGATACCTTGAGATCGAATCACCAATTATGCAACCAATACCTGGCGGCGCTAATGCCCGGCCTTTCGTCACCCATCACCACGCTCTCGATGTGGATCTGTACCTTCGAGTTGCCCAGGAGCTTTACATTAAACGATGTCTGGTTGGCGGATTTGAACGGGTTTACGAACTGAATAGAAATTTTCGCAACGAAGGTTTAAGTACCCAGCATAACCCTGAATTCACTATGTTGGAATACAACGAAGCTTACGTCGATTTTAATGACTACATGGATCTCACAGAAGAAATGTTGCGTGAGGTTGCTGTCGAAGTAGCCGGCAACTCATGCTTAACCTACCAGGGAAGTGCCATTGACTTCGGTGCTCCCTTTACAAGACTATCGATGTCGGCGGCTGTTTGTAAATACAACTCTGGCCTGTCTGAGGCCGATTGCGCGGATTCACAAGCCCTGGCGCGTTGCGGCCAACGTGTGGGTCTTGAGCTTGACGCCAGTAAATCTGCAGGCCGGCTACTGCTAGATCTTTTTGAGGAAACAGTCGAGGGCAACTTGATTGCACCGACTTTTATCACAGGTTATCCCGCAGAGGTCTCGCCGCTATCCCGGCGCCAGGAATCCAATCCTGAGCTGACAGACCGGTTTGAGCTTTTTGCCGCAGGGCGTGAGTTGGCTAACGGTTTCTCTGAGCTTAATGATCCAGAAGATCAGGCGGCCCGATTTAGCGAGCAGGCACGGTCGAAAGCCTCTGGGGATGCCGAAGCGATGTTCTTTGACGCCGACTACATCAATGCACTGGAACATGGCTTGCCTCCGAATGCGGGTGGCGGGCTGGGTGTTGATCGCTACGTGATGATTCTTACTGACAGCCCCTCGATTCGGGATGTGCTTTTGTTTCCCCATATGCGCCCAGAACAGGCCGAGTGATCGGTTTTTAACCCCTCTGGTGTCATTATGATTCGCCCCTTAGCGCTGTTTATTGGGTTGCGTTATACGCGTGCCAAGCGGCGTAACCATTTTGTTTCTTTTATCTCCGGCGTTTCAATCCTAGGGATTACGGTTGGTGTATGGGCGCTGATTACCGTGCTGTCGATCATGAATGGTTTCGAGCGGGAATTGCGGGGACGGATTTTAAGCGTCGCCACTCATGTAACCATCAGCTCGAGTCGAGGCTGGCTTAGCGATTGGGAAGGCCTGGCTAAAACTGCGCTGGAAGAGCAGGGCGTTAGTGCGGCAGCGCCTTATATCTTGGGGCAAGGACTTCTCACCCGAGGCAATGCCGTCACCGGGGTGCTGGTGCGTGGCGTGCTACCTGCGAACGAAAGAACCGTGTCAACGCTCATGCAACATGTCCAGGGTGGGTCTTGGGACTCTCTTGTGGCCGGCGGGTGGCAGATAATACTTGGCTCTGAATTGGCCCGGGCACTGAGCGCAACGGTTGGTGACCGCGTTACGTTGATCGCACCAAAGGGCAGAATAACCCCGGCAGGCCTTTTGCCGCGAATGAAGCGCTTTACTGTAGGCGCCATCTTTGAGATGGATATGTATGAGTACGATTCAGGTTTGGCTATTATCCACATGGACGATGCAGCGACTCTGTTGGAATCGGCTGATGGGGTCAGTGGAATCCGACTTCAATTGGAAGATCTCTACCACGCTCCTAAAATTGGAAGGGCCCTGGGTCGGAAACTTGGGCCAGGTCTGAGGCTCAGCGACTGGACTCGAGAACACGCCAATTTTTTCACTGCTTTGAAAATCGAACGGCGTGTGATGTTTATAATCTTGTTGCTAATTATTACCGTGGCCGCATTTAACATTGTCTCGACCCTGGTAATGGTTGTTACGGACAAGCAGGCGGATGTTGCAATACTGAGAACGCTTGGGTTACCCCCATTTCAGGTCATGGGCATTTTCGTCGTACAGGGGGTAGTGATAGGGCTCGTCGGAACTCTGGTCGGCGCAGTGTGTGGCGTGCTGACTGCTTTAAATATTGAAAGTTTGGTTCCCTGGATAGAGGAATTGTTTAATATTGAGTTTTTTCCTGCCAGCGTCTATGTCATCAGCAACTTTCCAGCCGAATTGCGTTGGCCCGATGTTGCGACGATAACGGCGGCATCGTTTTTGATCAGCTTGGTGGCTACTATTTACCCGGCCTGGCGAGCTGCCCGCACTGAGCCCGCCCAGGCATTACGTTATGAATAGACGTGCAGACAGGACAGGCGTATCGCCATATTACCCCTTGTATTCAATGAGTTAGAAAACTCCAACCTAGCGCTAGTCGACACGTTCTATTTGATTAATTGATGTAACATAACATTTATCATTTTAGTCAGACAGGAGTTAGAGCGAAATGAGAATAGGCGATAACGAAATCTTAGTAAGTGATACAGGAGGTGACAAACCAGCACTTCTATTTGTCCACGGTATCATGATGGATCATTCGGTCTGGGAGAATCAAGTTTCTGCCTTTGCTGATACGCACCGCGTTGTGTGCACTGATTTGCGAGGTTTTGGCTCTTCAACAACCGAAAGCCCCGACATCACTTTTGAAGATCATCGCGATGATTTGTTGTCTGTTGTCGATGCTTTAAGCCTTAAAGATGTGACCTTTATTGGATGGTCGATGGGAGGAGCGATTGGCCAGATCGTTGCTGCATACAACGGCGATCGGTTCAAGCAATTTGTATTGGTCGATACAACTCCGCAGCTAATTGCAGATGATAATTTTCCTCACGCACTACCTGGCGAGGCTGCACAACAGCTTGGTGGCCTTTTGATGGAAGATTTTGCAGCTGGATGTGCTGCCTTTTGTGGAATGATTGCGGAAGAAGACGCTACTGTTGTGGAAAATTTAACCGCCATTGCGACCAAAACCCGTGTCGACGTGGCTATGGCAGCATTTGGAAGTTCGGGTGGACGAAACCAGATGGCTGAACTGTCTCAAATTATAAAACCCACCACTGTGATCTGCGGCCGTAATGATGCTATATGCTTGCCGGCAGCTAATAAAATTATGGCAGAGACAATACCTGGGTGCACCGGTGGAGTGGTTTGGATTGAGGATGCGGGCCACGCCCCTTTTCTAACCCGCCCGAAGGAGTTCAACAAAGTGTTGACGAAAGTCGTTTAGGTTCACAAAAGGGAATTTAAAGAAGATTAGGTTCAAAAAAGTTAGGGAAACTGTCTTTGATCCATTTCCTGTCACTGCCGCCGGACTTTCGTTTTATCCAACAGTCCCCCAGGACTTGCTTAAGGTTTACCGGCGTCCGAGTTGGTCTGGATATCGCTCTCCGGCGAGCGACATGATCCTCTTGGCCTGACCTGTAATTTCATGGACGTAACGCGATCTGGAAGAAAATAAAAAAGGCAGTATCCGAAAAAAGATCTTAGGGACCATCTTAAATGGTAAGGAGATGACAATGACAGGGACATTCTTAGAAAAAGCAGTGGCGTTTTAGGCCCTTTATCGAGTTTCACTAATTGAGGTAACTCGTCATTGAAGACGCACCAAAGTTATTGCCCCAGTTGCCAGCAAACGCAGGGGAGACGCCAACAATACCCAGTCCAATAAGTACGGACAACGTAGTGATTACAGCAGTTCTTTTAATCTTCATGGTTCTATCTCTTTGTTTGTTTATCGAGACTGCATTCTCGAACCCAAAGAGGGGTAACAGGTAATCATCTCCCGCCAGAAGGTAATCCCCTCCCGTGATTTGGAGTGCCTTTTTGATTACCCACTGGCCGATATTGATTATCTACGGTGCTTATTAGGGGCAGACAATAGCCTCAACAGATTTCCTGAACCAGTGGAGTATATTGGTAGTATGAAACGCCTATTTGCCAGTGCAGTTCTTCTATCAGTGGTGTTCTCCACCGACCTCCCATTTTTGAGTACTACAACTGCTTTTGCAGCAGGTGGCCCCAGTTCTTCCTATGTTTATTTAAAGGGAAAAGGAAAGGTCAAATACAAATCATTTGAAGATACCAGCCGTGGCATTGTGCTTCACGACTTCAATGGGGATGGCTATACCGACGTGGGGTATGGAACCGGCGGGCATGTCCGTCCGAACTGCGCACTCAAACCACCGGGGGTTTGCAACTCAAAATGTACGTACAACACCGGGTGTAAAGTCTCTTACGCTCGCGCTGAGATTTTTCTGAACGATCGCAGAGGTAGACTGAATTTAAAAACCAAACAGGCTTTCACTGGAAAACCCCTAAGTTGGAGGAACGGCGAATCATTACATGTATCAGTTGCTTATGATCCTAAAAAGAATGGAAAGAGTACGCTAGCTGACATCACGGGTGATAGGAGAGCTGATTGGTTGTTATTTAACAGTGGAAACACCGACGACAATTATCCCGCCAAAACGCGGATTATCCAACTTCGTGCAACAGGAAAACTTAAGGTCGGCCCGAGAACGACCCCGATGATTGTCTACCATAATGGGTCGCTCTCTGATGTTGATAAAGATGGCGATCTAGACCTGATTGTGTCTTTGAGTAATACGAAAATTTTTTACAATCAGGGTAATGGTCGTTTCTCTTGCAAAAAATATATGGGGCCGCCCTGGAAACCAAAGAAGCAATGTTGGGATCGTATATGGTCGGATTTTTCCAGTCTTTGCCCCCCTGACTGGTGTGGCTACAGCCACTCCAATCTAGTTATCGATCTAGACAGAGATGGCCTACCTGAAGTCATCACCGCGGCCTACAATGAAGTGGATTCCGAACTGAATGACCCCTATCCCCACCTTGCCGGAAGGATTCGCGTGTTTAAGAACACCAATGGACAACTAGACGGATTTAAGCTCGTACAGACAATTCGCGGCCCCGGAAAATGGCCAGACCAGGTGGGCAGGAGGTTTTCTGTGGCCCCGGCCGATTCACAGGCCGCTGATTTGGACGGCGACGGTGATCTCGATGGTCTTTTCTATCATGAATGTGGAGATTTCTGTTCTGGTACCAATCCCATTGTGATACTGAAAAATCTCGGCAACGGCAAGGTCAAACGCTGGCAGATTATCAATGCATCTCCCGCGCGTAAGGGTTATGACACGAACCTTATAAAAGCGAATAAAGCACTGGGCGCACCACAGGTTGTCGATCTCAATGGCGATAAACGCCCCGATTTTGTCTTTAATTATTCATGGAACTACGACGGCTCAATGAAAAATGCCCATAAACAGATATGGATGAACAAGGGTAACGGCAAGTTCAAACGTTTAACCAAGGAGATATTTGCCAAAGTCAGTGGCAATAGCAGGAAAGCCAAGATCGTTGCATTACACGCCAACAAAGATAAAAAGATCGACTGGCTGGTAATCTGGAGTGATGGAACCTACGGCACCTTGATTGCCCGCTAACTGTATTGCCATCGAAGTTCTTGTCGGACGATCATTACTCGGGTTTCAACTACCAGACATAGCAGAAAAAGCAGAAGCATTTACGGTGCTAGTGGAATGTTGGGGATAAGATAGCGGTATGAAACGCCTGTTTGCCATTGCTGTTCTTCTTATTACATCCTGCTTTGGCTTGGCTTTCGAGTTTGCATCGGCTGAACCCAATATCAGTTCGTCTTATTCTTTCGTTAAGGGCAAAGGTAAATTGCCGTCATGGAAACTCTATTTTAATGACCACAACAATTATGTGGCGCGAGACTGGAACAAAGATGGCCGCTTGGATGTCATGGCATTTCCGAATACGCACGGCCAGCATTGTGACGGACCTTGTGACTTAGATGATCTTCACGTCACCTTCTACCATAGCCCCTTCGTATTCCTTAGCAACGCCGATAGTTCATACACCGTAAAGAAGTTACCCCGTGTTTTAGGCACAAAAAAGCCCCCAACTAAGGGGGCTTTCGTGATTGGCTGTCACAGTGTTCACTGTCACCGGACAGGGTGTCGCACTTAGCCCGAAAGATTGCTCCCGAAACACCTGCGTACACCAACGTTCACTGTGACAAATCCTATATCACTAGACATTAGATCACCCCCTTTTTTTCTGGCCCATGGGGCTCCCAGTGTATCTGCATGGGTTACCGGTGGCAATGCCGTTGTGACGCTTATCCCCGGATTACCCGAACTGTTCACGTAGGCGTTTTTTGTCGATTTTGCCGACACTGGTCTTGGGTATTGTATCAACCTGTTCGATGCGCTCGGGCACCGCCCAGTCGCTAATAAGGCCTGCCTTGGCAGCCTCAGAAAATTGTGCCGCAACCTCACTACAATCGATCTCAGCTTCTTTGCCGACGACAAGGACTAACGGACGTTCGCCCCATTTTTCATCGACAACACCGATCACTGCTGCTTCGCTTACGCTCGGAGTCGCCAATGCCAGGTCTTCCAGTTCCAATGAAGATATCCACTCCCCCCCGCTTTTGATTACATCTTTCAGACGATCTGTAATTTTTAAATACCCTTTGGCATCGATGTGCCCAATGTCTCCGGTATGCAGGTAGCCGTTTGTCCATAACTCCTCGGAACGCTCAGAGTCATTGAGATACCCCTGGGTCAACCATGGTGCGCGAACCACAACCTCGCCTGTAGTTACCCCATCGCGGGGCTGCTCCCTAAAGTCTGGATCAACAATCTTCAGCTCAACCATCGGCACCGGGCGGCCGCCCTTGCAGCGATAAACCAGGGCCTCGTCAGTAGTGAGTTCATCCCCGGACCCTTTGATCTGTGCCAGCGTCAACACAGGACCGGTCTCTGACATTCCATAACCGCCAAAGACATCGATTCCAAGATCGCGTGCACGCTGTGCCAAAGCTGGTGACAAAGCTGAACCGCCGATAATGACCTTCCATTGGCTAAGATCGACCTTCTCAGCCATGGGATCACTCAGAAGCATGTGCATGATCGTTGGAACGCAGTGCGAAAAGGTCACCCCTTCATCTTGAATCAGCTGCAACAGCTTTGCCGGCTCGTAGCGGCCCGGGTACACCTGCTTGACCCCCAGCAAAGTGACCAGATAAGGGATGCCCCACGCATGAACGTGAAACATCGGCGTAATTGGCATGTACACATCACTCGCATGCAATCGACCCTGCTCTGGATTGCTCGACAGCCCGATTCCCAGCCCGAGGGTATGAAGCACCAATTGCCGCTGGCTGAAGTAAACCCCTTTGGGGCGCCCAGTTGTGCCAGTGGTGTAAAAGGTGGTTGCCCTGATGTTCTCATCAAAATCACGCATGTCGTGTCGTGGTGATGCAGCCTCCAGAAGAGACTCATATTCCCCGGCAAAATTGATATCGGTTTTTCCCTTTGCCACTGACACGGCATCATCGCAAAGCCGAACCCAATACTTGACCGAGGGCGCCTGCCCAGCAAGACCTGGCGCCAGATCCACAAAATCGTCGTGCACCATCAACACAGTATCGGCAGCATGGTTGACTGTGTACAAGATCTGATCTGGAGAAAGCCGAATATTAATCGTGTGCAACACCGCGCCGATGATTGGCACCGCGAAGAAGCATTCAAGATAGCGGTGAGTATCCCAATCCATTACCGCAACAGTGTCGCCTGGTTGAACTCCAAGATCGACCAAAGCATTGGCCAGACGTTTTACCCGCTCATGAAATTCAAGATAACTGATCCGCCGTTGACCGGCATATACGATTTGCTGGTGGGGATGATTCACTTTTAAAGTGGAAAGCAGGTGACCAATCAGCAACGGATAATCATAAGCCGACGGGGTCCTTGGAATAACTAAATCCTGCATATCAACTACCCTCGATCGCGGCTTAGTACGAACCGCAGTTAACTCTTATTTGGATGCTAAGTGATTATGCCAAAGTGCAACTGGCCTCCGACCAATAACTGACCGGTAGAATCGGAACGTCAGCGGCGTTTCTGAGTTAGCCTTCGGGTTGAATGATCCGGCCATCGTAACGCATTCCTATGGTACGTCGAACCCGGGTTACCGCGGTGACAGAGTGGAAAGGGCGCACGAATCCCGGGAAAACGCCTGGCGCGCCCATCAGCAGGAGATCTCCCGGATTAAACCGAATCACCGCACCGTTACTCTCATCACGGCGTTTGTGAATTCTGAACTCTCCGTCTCCACTGACAAGCAATATGGCGACAATCATCCGATATTTCAGATGATCACGATGTGGCGTAATACCTTTGCAACCCGCAGGGTATCGCTGGACGATAAGGTCATTGATCTTGTATGAGTCCGGCGAAGTTATTTCTACCCCTGCCTGCGTTAACGCCGATGCCGCAAGCCGTCCAAATTCTTTGGCAAGCGTCCAGAATGGATGTTCCAAGGGGACCGAGTAATTCAACTCGAAATCCTGATGCACCGGAGCATCCTTGGCGCCAATCACCGGAGTAGCTGGGAGGTACACTAATTTATCCGCAAGTGAGGCGAAGGTATCGCACTCTCGCGGTGACAGGCAGGATACCGTAGTCGCTGGCCATCGTGACAAGCTTTCAACTGCAAAGGACAAATGTTCTGGATCAAGTCGATTAAACATCCGCTGCCGCCCTGAGTTCGGACTAGATTATTCAAAAGAAAACAACTTTAACGAAGGGGGCTTACAATGGCGACCCCTGGATTCGATCGGGATACACCCTCCAGCGCTGTCGGATTCACTCTAAAATCTCCTCGATTGCCTGGGGAAAGACAACCCAATGGCCGGGAAAATGATGACCCGCATACGTACTGTCGATTAAAATCGCCCCTGGCCCGCGGGAACTTGTTCTGAAAATTGCCGCGACGCGGATACAAAAACCCGCTGACAGCGCATCACACTCCCCTAAAAATTACTCATGACGCCCTCTCAAAGTGACCTACCGAAGGGTAATCGCCCTCGATCCATCTGGACCAGACGCTTTCATCAGCTCGGATCACCGCCTTTCTTTTACGCCCTGGTAGGAAAACTATTACCCTGGGTCGGCACCCTTTGTGCCTTGTGTTTTGCCGCGGGGCTCTACAGTGGGCTGATTCTGGCCCCTACTGATTACCAGCAAGGTGAGAGTTACCGAATCATTTATATTCACGTACCGGCCGCCTGGATGTCGATGTTTGTATATCTGATACTCGCTATCAGCGGAGGTATCGGATTGATCTGGCGGATGAAGCTCGCCCAAATTGTTGCTCGCGCGAGTGCGCCTATTGGCGCAGCCTACACATTTCTGGCATTGCTGACTGGGTCCCTATGGGGCAAACCCATGTGGGGCACGTGGTGGATATGGGATGCAAGGCTCACTTCAGAACTTGTCCTTTTGTTTTTATACCTGGGTTACATGGCGCTTCAGGCCGCCATCGATGATCGCCGTACTGCTGCACGTGCTGGCGCAGTTTTAGCTTTGGTTGGCGTCATCAACCTACCTATCATTCATTTTTCCGTCGAATGGTGGAGTACCTTGCACCAGGGCCCAACCGTCACCAAGTTTGACAAGCCCTCTATCGCAACCAGCATGCTGATCCCTTTATTGCTGATGGCCATCGCCTTCCAGTTGCACTACCTGGTCGCATTGTTTGCACGGGTTCGAGCTGAGATTCTGGATTCGGAGCGCCGTTCTGCCTGGGTGACCAAAATGGTCGCCGCATCTTGAATATGCTCGAGTTCCTTGCTATGGGTGGGTACGCGCTGTTCGTTTGGCCGGCCTACGGAGCGACGGTTTTAGTGCTCAGTCTTGGTGTGGTGCTACCACTTAGACGCCACCGACAACTGACTCGCGAGCTTGAGCTGATGGCAATACAGCACGACCAGGGTCAGATCACATGAGGGCAAGACGTCGCCAGCGCGTCGTTCTGGTTAGCTTGCTTCTTGCTGGCGTGATTGTCGCTGCCACATTAGCCCTGCTGGCTCTTCGCGAAAACATCAATCTTTTCTTCAGTCCAACCCAGGTGGCCGCAGGGGAAGCGCCTCGAAATACGCCCTTTCGTCTTGGCGGTATGGTGGTCGCTGGAAGCGTCCAACGTGCTACTGAAGATCTGTCTATACGCTTTGATCTGACCGACACCGCGCACACGGTCACGGTTGCCTACACCGGTATTCTCCCGGATCTTTTTAGCGAAGGCCAGGGAATAGTCACGCAGGGATCGCTAGGCAAAGATGGCACCTTTGTGGCCAGTCAGGTTCTGGCCAAACATGATGAGAACTATATGCCTCCCGAAGTAGATGAGGCTCTTAAAAAAGCGCATGCAATGGGGCTAAAGTGATACCAGAAATCGGGGTGTTTGCACTGATACTGGCTCTGTTGGTTGCGCTGATACAAAGCGTGCTACCTATGATTGGTGCCAGTAGAGGCCTACCGGCCTGGATCGCCCTGGCTCGGCCAGCAGCTACGGCTCAGCTGTTGTTTATATTGTTGGCTTATGCGTGCCTTACCGCTTCATTCATTACCCATGACTTCAGTGTTGCCTACGTTGCTAATAACTCCAACTCCAAACTGCCTCTGATCTACCTGATCTCCGGAGTCTGGGGCGCACACGAAGGGTCGTTGCTGTTATGGGCGCTGATACTGGGACTATGGTCCGGGGCAGTAGCATGGTTCAGCCGCAGCATTCCCGACACCATGGTAGCTCGAGTGCTCGGGGTGATGGGCCTAATCAGTGTTGGCTTTCTTCTTTTTATACTCCTGACTTCTAATCCGTTCGAGCGACAATTTCCCCCAGCCCCAGACGGGCGCGACCTGAACCCACTACTCCAGGATCCGGGTCTCGCCATTCATCCACCTATGTTGTATCTGGGTTACGTTGGATTTTCTGTGGCTTTTGCGTTTGCCATTGCTGCACTGCTTGGCGGCCGACTCGACTCGGCCTGGGCTCGCTGGTCTCGACCTTGGACACTCGCAGCTTGGGGCTTTCTGACGGCGGGAATTGCTCTTGGCAGCTGGTGGGCCTACTACGAACTAGGCTGGGGTGGGTGGTGGTTTTGGGATCCGGTCGAAAATGCGTCATTTATGCCCTGGTTGGTTGGCACAGCGTTAATCCACTCACTGGCAGCAACCGAGAAACGTGGCGTCTTCAAGGCCTGGACGGTACTGCTCGCCGTGTTCAGCTTTTCTTTGTCTTTGCTGGGTACCTTCCTGGTGCGTTCCGGAGTCCTAACCTCGGTGCACGCCTTCGCCACTGACCCCGCGCGCGGTCTTTTTATTCTGATTTTCCTAGGGCTGGTTATTGGTGGTTCACTGGCGCTTTATGCCTGGCGGGCGCCGACGATCCGAAGCATCGGCGGCTTTCAGACCGTATCACGTGAAGCCGGTCTGTTATTAAATAATGTTCTGTTGGTGGTAGCGGCAGCGACAATTCTTCTGGGCACACTCTACCCTCTGGTAATTGATGCACTCGGTCTGGGAAAGATATCTGTTGGCCCCCCTTACTTCAATTCGGTTTTTGTTCCGCTGGCGGCACCACTCGCGCTGCTGGTCGGTTTCGGTGCGCTCTCTCGCTGGAAACGGGATAACCTGACCCGACTACTGCACGCACTCGGGCCCATGTTCGGCGTTGCCGTCGTCTTGGGATTGGCATGGCCAATCACGATGAGTCACTATGCTATGGGTGCTGCCGTGGGGGGCGTACTGGGAATCTGGACTATTCTGGCCGCGTTGTACGGTCTGTGGTTACGGACAAAACCCGGTCGGCGCTGGTTATCTTTATCTCAGACCCCGCGCTCGCTCTGGGGTATGACAACGGCCCACCTCGGACTGGGCGTCTTCGTCATTGGTATTTCGTTTAGTTCGGCATATTCGGTTGAAAAAGATATACGAATGGCCCAAGGCGATGCGTACCCGATCGATCAATATTCCTTTAGGTTTGATGGTGTCGAAGAAATTCCAGGGCCGAACTATCTATCTCAGACCGGCACGGTCACTGTGCTCAAAGACGGCGCAATCACAGCGGTTCTGCGCCCTGAAAAACGGGTCTATCTTGTGCAGCAGATGCCTATGACCGAAGCCGCTATCGATGCCGGCTTTACCCGTGACCTGTACGTCGCATTGGGTGAACCATTGGACGATGGTAATAGCTGGGCAGTGCGTTTGTACTACAAGCCGTTCGTGCGCTGGATTTGGCTTGGGCCCTTGATCATGGTGATCGGCGGCGGCCTGTCGGCCACTGATCGGCGTTACCGAACATTAGCCTCGCGCAAACTTTCGCTTGGACCGGCAGATCAGCCGCAACCGAGCGCCTGATTTAACTATGTCCCCTGCGCACGCCATCGTTTCGCTCGCTACAGTCGTACTCTTTGGGCTCAGCCTGCCCAGTCTTGCAGCGATAGAAAGCCTTGAATTTGAAACTGCTGGCGAGGAAAGCCGATATCAAAAGATGATAGGCCAGTTACGGTGCCTGGTCTGCCAGAATCAAAACTTGGCAGATTCAAACGCGGATCTTGCGAAAGACCTTCGTGCAAAAACGTACCAAATGATTCGCTCGGGCGCCAGCGACACCGAGATAGTCGATTTTATGGTGACTCGATACGGTGACTTTGTTCTTTACCGTCCGCCCTTACGAGGACGCACCATCCTGCTTTGGGGAGCACCACTCATCTTTCTTCTGATCGCTCTAACTGTCTTTTTTTATACCTTAAGAAGGCGCAGGATCGTTGCTGAGCCGCTGAACCGTGAGCAACAGTCCCGTGCTGCGAAACTGCTCGATCCAGGGCGTCACGTTTGATCATTCCCTGGCTAGTGGCCTCAACTTTAATCGCTTTGGCAATCGCATTGCTGGCGCCGGCCCTGTTGCGCCGTCCACCCGAGCCTTCACATTCGCGCTCTTCGATCAATATAGGGATTGCACGTGAACGCGAGCGTGAACTACGCCGCGAGCTTCAAGAAGACGTTCTCAGTGAGGCTGACTATGATCAGGCCCGAGCCGAACTCGAAATCAACCTACTGGGCGATCTTGACCAGGACCAAGATCCAGCATCCGCCCTAATCAGAACACCCGCACCGGTTACCGCAACGCTGCTTGCGGTCCTCATCCCATTAGCGGCCTTGGGGCTTTACCTGTTTTTAGGTCATCCGGGTGCCCTCGACCCCAGTCCGGGTTTAATGGCACAGCAATTAACGTCGGCCCAACCCTCGGCGCCTGATGTCGATGCGATGCTCTCCAAGCTTCGCGAACGCCTGTTAGAGCAGCCTGACGATGTGCGTGGCTGGACCCTGCTCGCCAACGCACTAATGAGTACTGGCCGTTACCCTGAAGCGGTAACAGCTTACGAACGCCTGGTGCAACTGGAACCTAGGAGCCCGGAGTTCCTGGTTCGCCTCGCGGATGCACTTGCCATGTCCAATAACGGATCGTTGGCCGGTCAGGCCACCCAATTGATCACCGAGGCGCTCGCGCTCGACCCAGAGCAGATCCAGGGCCTGTGGCTAGCCGGGATTGCAGCTGAGGAGCGCGGCGAGCCTATTCAGGCCCTGGACTTCTGGCGGCGCCTGGAACCCCTGGTGGTTGATCAACCCGAATTACTAAGTGAGGTACGAGTAATGATAGGTCGTGCCAGTACCGAATTGCAGAAAAATCAGGCCCAGATGGCGGAGCCGCTGCGGATCGCAGTATCGATAACCCCTGATCTGCTCGGCAGTGTCACCTCTGAAGATACGCTGTTCCTCTACGCACGAGTACCAGACGGCCCACCCATGCCTGTGGCTGCCCGAAAATTACCTGCACTGCCCTTGCCAAGACAAATCATCCTTGATGACCGGGCAACCGTGATGACCGCAGGCTCACTTTTGGACCACCGGCAACTTGTAGTGGGCGCCCATATCTCACGCTCCGGCAATGCAATGAAATCCTCAGGTGATCTACTCGGGATGACCAACCCATTTGATCCAGCTCAGACTCAAGAACTTGCCGTGGTGGTTAATAAACGAATTCCCTGAGTCTTGTGACACGCTAAGCGTATGCTGGATCTAGGCAGCGGCCTAGCAGGAGATAATGTTGTGTTCCGGCCCAAAAGGGAACCCGGTAATATTTTCAGCGCCTTTTTCCCCGATAATTAAAATGTCATGCTCGCGATATCCGCCGGCGCCGGCGTTACCCTCAGGTATCATGATCATCGGTTCCATAGAGACAACCATTCCTGGCTCAAGCACAGTGTCTACATCCTCGCGAAGTTCCAGGCCAGCCTCGCGGCCGTAATAATGAGAGAGCGTTCCAAACGAGTGTCCATAGCCAAAAGTACGATACTCCAAAAGATCGTTTTTCTCGTATACCGCGTTTAATTTCTCGGCAATATCGCAACATCGAACACCGGGTGCGATCAGTTCTAAGCCGCGTTGATGCACCTCGCAGTTAATCTCCCATAATGCCAATGAGCGAGGGTCACAAGACCCAAGAAAGAGAGTCCGCTCCAGCGCCTGATAGTAGCCCGAAATCATGGCAAAAGTATTAAGGCTGAGGATGTCACCCTTTTGCACTCGGCGTGTAGTCAACGGATTGTGGGCGCCATCGGTATTAACGCCCGACTGCACCCAGGTCCAGGTATCCATGATTTCGGTATGCGGAAAACTTTTGGCAATCTCCCGAATCATGGCGCGATTGGACTGCATGGCTATCTCAAACTCTGGTACATCCACGGCCAGAGCATCGACCACAGCCGTGCCCCCCAGATCACAGATACGCGCACCCTCTCGGATCAATGCCAGTTCCTCTACTGATTTACGCATCCGCAACTGCATCGCTTTGCCGGAAAGGTCTACAAGCTCGACGCCTGGCAGCGCTTGCTGAAGCTTTACATGGTTCTGTAAGGTCAGGTGATCCGATTCGATTCCGACGCGTTTTGCAGATCCGACCAGTTGTTTCACCGCGACGAAAAAATTATCCTTGTGCCAGTCGGTATATACCAGATTGTCGTGTCCAAAAGTCTGGCGCCAGGGTTGGCCGCCGTCGATGTTGGCACTGATCGTGCTTAAGCGTTCCTGGGTTATGACGCACCCATAATTTCGTCCAAAGGCGGTGTACACAAAATCTGCGAAATAATTAACGCAGTGCATCGACGTTAAAACAGTGGCCTCAATATCCAGAGCCGCCATCTCTGCCCGCAACGCGGTGCAACGGCGAGTCATTTCATCGTCGCTGAAAGTGGGTTTTGGCGGCAGACCATTTTCCAATGTGAGCGTGTGCGGTCTTTCGCTTGCTTGACCTGTCATGGCAAGATACTTTCCCAGTCGAAGTTATCAAAAAACTCCATCTTTTTGTTGTTGCACTGAACCTGGTACGCTGACCCGGGCTGCACACAGGTCGCGCAGAGATAGCGTTCTCGTAGCGCCTGTCCCGCGGGGCTTTCCTCTATACAAATCGAGGCGATCCCTTCGATCTTGCCACCTTGTTTTTCAATCAGCTCAATACCTGCACCCATGGTTCCACCGGTCTCCACCCATTGGTCAACCAGTAACACATGCGCACCTTCTTTAAAGGCTGGTTTTCGCATCTCCATTTGTTGCGCACGACCGGTGTAGTTAACAAAATCGACCTCGTCAGTTGGCACCGGTAGTTTTCCAGCCTTACGGATGGTGAGAAATCCCGCTCCTAGTCGATCCGCCATTGCAGCGCCAAGCACATAACCCGCCGCATCGATCCCTGCGACTACGTCAACCCGGCTTGACTCAAATGGCCGGCAAAGTGTATCGAGCATGGAGTGAAACGCCTTGGCATTAACATAAGCTGATGACGGGTCCAGCCAGGCCAACGTAGGATCTTTGATATTCGGCGCCATATTACGCAAATACCAGGGCGAGGCCGGGCCGCCATCCGTTTCCTGGCTCTCGAAACCCTCGCCCGCCGTCATCCGCGAGTGTTTAACCAATTTGGTCAATCGTTTGGGGTCAATGTTGTAAAAATCCCCAGGATAATTGATACCTGTTGCAACCAGCACGGCGTCGACTACATTTGCGTAGTCGATGAAATTGTCGGGGGTCACACCTGACGCTACGGCTAGGGGCGAAAACGCCGAGCCCAGCCTGAAGTCACTAATTTTATTTTTTTGGGCCGGTTGGCCTGTAGCAACTCCCGAGGTTGTCACCACATCCATATACCCGACTGCTATTCGGGCGGATTTTTGCCAGTGCTGGGGATCTACAGGCCTTTGTTTCTTAAAAGCGGTTCCGCCAAAATACATCCCATCCCAGCCAGATTCTAAGCGTGCCTGGGAGATAGCCTTTGCGTCCTGCTGGCTCGTAAGGTGTTCGTTTATACAGGCATCATCTGCCCAATAGGCGTCGACTAGTGTTCCCTCGGTCGCTAATCTCCCGAGCACTCCAAATGCATTGAGTCCGGTAACGCCTAGGAAGTTGACCCCCATCCATAAACTCGGGAAGCTTGCTCGGCAGGCCCTTATGATCGGTAAAAACTGGTCTATTTCAAAATCGTGGTTAATCAGAAATACCCCAGGGGCTCCACAGTTTAGGGCTATTTGAATATTCCGCGTGGCTTGGCCTTCATCTACGACATGAATTACTGGCAAGATAACAGGGCCTAAAGTCTTGAAATTCTTTCGAAATTCTGTCCGATTCATCTTCTGATTAACCTCATACCTCTAACGTACTATTAATATACTTGATTGCATAATAGGCGTTAGTGCATTGACATATCCAACCGTTTCCCCAAAGATGCGGGTTCTTAATAATGACAAAGAGCTTGGACTGATGCGGCAAATTCAAATAGGTCTTTTTGCCCGCAATACTCTGTCAAGTATTCCTGCCTCGCTTGCCCTCAGTCAGCTGCACAATATTTTAAAGTCGTCAGCCTATAGAGCGGGTTTCACCCGCGAGCCAAGTCGGGAAACCGCATCTCAATGAAACCAAAGGAGGTAATCATGAAAAAGAAATCAAAGAACACTACCAAGTCGCACGCCAAACCGGACCTAGGTCGACGGAAAGTTATCCAAGGAGCAGGCTATGCTACTGCGGCGAGCGTGCTTAGCGTGCCGCTTATTTTGGTGCCCCCACGGGCCAATGCTGCGACAGAACTGAATATGATAGCCTGGTACGGTCACGGCGAACCCGACATGGTCGAAGAATTTGAAGCCATGCATAACGTCAAGATTAAGGCCAAGTACTATGCCGGTGGCGACAATATGCTTGCGCTAATTTCCCAGTCCCCACCTGGAACCTATGATCTTATCCTCTCAGATGGAGAATTCGTCCGATTGCTGAATGACGCTGGGTACATCGAACCCATGAACCCCGATGAGTATCACATGGACGACCTTTTCGATGAATACTCTCATTTTGCTGCACATTGGAGTGGCGACAGTTTGTATTCCGTAATTGTCCGCTTCGGTTACCTTGGGGTATCTTTTAATACCGAAGTCATCAGCCACCAAGAAGCCATGGACTACAACATCCTATGGGATCCCAAACTTAAAGGGAAAGTCGGGCACTTCGACTGGCATTTACCTAATCTTGGCTGTCTCAGCCTGCGGGACGGCAACAACGACCCAACGCCTTTCGATATCGACAGTGCACAATGGAGCAAACTCCAGGAAACGACTTTGTCGTTGAAACCTCAGGTAGGCGGCTACTTTGACTATGGTGGCACTTTTGCCTCTTTGAAAAATGGTCAAGTTCACGCGATGTGTGGAATTGGTGACTGGATTACTGGCGTCGTGCGAAAAGATGGCTCGCCAGTGGACTCGGTAATTCCCAAGCAAGGGGGTATTCAGTGGACCGAGTCTTACTCAGTCGGCAAGGGTTCAAACAAGCAAGACCTGGCCAAAGAATTTATCCGCTACATCACATCACCTAAAGGTCAGGTCCGCTCGATTCAGATGGGCGCGTATCCTGGAATGTCGCCATACAAATCTGGTTGGACAGCAATAAACGAGGCTAATCCGGCTGAAGCTAAACGCCAACGAATGGTCTTTGATGGGCCCAATTGCATAGACGACCTGCGAGAAGGGCGTATCCATTTCCGAGACACGCCTGTCCAGCAATCTCTTGAGGACTGGAACGACTTCTGGTCTGAATACAAAAACGCCTAGGCATGGGCAAGGAAAGCCGGCCCTTC
>JAAZZE010000199.1 GCA_014239255.1 Gammaproteobacteria bacterium | reverse complement strand
AAGGAATGCCAAGTCAAACGGGGCGTTATGAATAACCAGCTCTGCGTCTGTCACAAACTCAACAAACGATTCCAGGATATCTTTGAATAATGGTTTATCGGCGAGAAAGGATTCTGTGATCCCGTGGACTTCAAGCGCGGCAGCGTCGATGCTGCGTTTCGGATTAAGATAAGAATGAAATTGCTCATCACTGTGCTTTCGATCTGAAATAGTTACCGCGCCAACTTCAATCACCCGGTGGCCGGCCGTTGCATCAAGTCCTGTCGTCTCAGTATCTAAAACAACCAATCGTGTAGTCAATTTCTCTCCCCGTCGTTTAAATAATCATCTATTGCCCGATTTGCCAGAGCATCGGCACGTTCGTTTTGAGGGTGTCCACTATGGCCACGGACCCAGTGCCAACTGACCGACCGAGCCTGTCTTGCATTGTCTAATGCCTCCCATAAGTCCTGATTTTTGACCGCTTTGCGCGATGCTGTACGCCAGCCATTTTGTTTCCACTTAGTCATCCAATCGGTAATGCCGTTGCGAACATACTGGGAATCTGTATAGACCGCGACCGGTTGACTGGGCCCTACGGCTTGGAGACCCTCTATCGCCGCTTTAAGTTCCATACGGTTGTTGGTTGTAGCAGATTCAACCCCTAAAAGCTCTGTTTGCGAGGATCCCCG
>JAAZZE010000198.1 GCA_014239255.1 Gammaproteobacteria bacterium | reverse complement strand
CTTTATGTTAGGATCAAGCGACTCTCTCATTTGATCAAAGTAGGCAAGCTGAATCGTTTTTGAGCGCCTTATGTTTCCTTCACTAGGAAGAAGCTCTCCAAGAAGCAACTTTATTAAGGTTGATTTACCAGACCCATTGCCTCCAATAATCCCAATTTTTTCACCTTTTAAAACGAGAAGAGAAAACTGCTTTACAAGCTCAAGCTCTTCTATTGAGAAGTCAATATTTTTAACTTCAAAAACTATTTTAGAAACGCGCTTCTCATCTTCTAACGCATGTATCTTGACGTTTCCTTGCTGTTTGCGCTTACTGAAAAATTGTTTACGCATAGCTTCAAGCGCCCTAACTCTTCCTTCATTACGAGTTCTCCTTGCTTTGATCCCTTGACGAATCCACGCCTCCTCCTGAGCGAGCTTTTTATTGAATCTTGCATTTTCAAGCTCTTCACTATTAAGCAAATTTTCTTTCCGTTTAAGGTAATCTTTGTAACCACAGTCAAATATGGATAGATTGCCACGATCTAAATCAAAGATCTTATTGACAATTCCCTTAACAAACGAGCGATCATGACTGATCAAAATTAAAGTTCCATGAAAATCTTTAAGCATTTTTTCCAAATCAAGAATCGCCGTTATGTCCATATGGTTAGTCGGCTCATCCAGCAAAAGAAT
>JAAZZE010000197.1 GCA_014239255.1 Gammaproteobacteria bacterium | reverse complement strand
TGGGTCAGATATCTCCATAGGTACATTCCTGAGGTACATTTCTGCAAAGAGTTGGCAAGGCTCACTTGAGAATCGGTCACCATCTAGTCACGTTGGATTAAGTGACCTCAACGATGACGTCCGTGAGGGAGTCTTAACTAACTGAAAGTAAGCAGTAAAAATGGTGGGCCCGGAAGGACTCGAACTGGCTGATAAGATATTGAATCGTTGAAGCAAGTTACGCTATCCACAAATAGTTACCGTCTAAAGTGCTGGATTTGGTTGGACGTGATTGGACGAAACCGAATTGTGGCTGAGACGCGCAAGCGCTGTCCCAGAACCGGGCGACATGCTGCCGATCAGCGTCGCCGCAAAAATCACCGATATTCAGGTATCTTTCCGCAACACGTATTCCTGAGGCAATATTGTCATGAGCAACCAGCGCGACCCCCGATACGACATCCTCTTCGAACCCGTGAAAATTGGTCCTGTCACAGCGCCAAACAGGTTTTACCAAGTTCCCCACTGTAACGGCATGGGGCGCATGTTCCCCGATAGCATGATAGAAATGCGCGGTATGAAGGCCGAAGGCGGCTGGGGCATCGTCACCACCGAACAATGCGACTTCCACCCAACAGGCGACGTGCAACCTTTTACCGAAACCAGTATGTGGGATGATGGCGACTTACCCTCTCTGGT
>JAAZZE010000196.1 GCA_014239255.1 Gammaproteobacteria bacterium | reverse complement strand
AAATATACATCTACAGCACTTGCACCCAAATAAATACCTGTAACCCCTCCAATCAAAAAAGCAGCCAAAAAGCTCAAAGCCCAGAGCATTGGGGTCTTTAACTCAATCGAACCTCCATAGAGTGTGGCAATGTAACTAAACATCATCTCTGCAAGGGGAATTGAAATCAAGACTGTAGTCACTACGAACACATTGGCCATTCTTGGATCTATGCCAGCAATAAATTGATGGTGCGCCCAAACAACAAAGGAAAGTCCACCTGTTGCGAATGCAGTGTAAAGGACTGTTCTGTATCCGAACAATTTTTTCCTAGAAAAGACTGTGATAATATCTGCTACGATTCCCATGGTTGGAAGCAGTACTACATAGACCTCAGGGTGACCAAAAAACCAGAACAGGTGTTGCCATAGCAGTGGATCACCACCACCCGACGGAAGGAAAAATGAAGTGCCGAGTCTCTGGTCCATGAAAAGCATCACGGCCCCAGCTATAAGTGGTCCGACAGAAGCCATAAATAAAATCACTGCAATCACGATAAACCAGACTGCAATGGGAATGTCCAGCATTTTCATTCCTGGCGCTCGGGCGTTCATTGTTGTTGTAATAAAATTTATTCCACCTAGCAAAAATGAAACAAACTCCAGTGCTACAGCCAGAATCCATAAAGACGCTCCCCAGTC
>JAAZZE010000195.1 GCA_014239255.1 Gammaproteobacteria bacterium | reverse complement strand
ATCTGGGAAGAATTGATGCAGTTATTGCCCTAATTATAATTGGTCGTGAGATTACTATTTCAGCGCTACGCGAGTGGATGGCTCAAATAGGCAAAAGTATAAGAGTTTCTTTCCTGGGAAAAATAAAAACTGTATCGCAAATGGTCGCAATACCATTGCTTTTGTACCATGGAAAAATAGGGGTAAATTTTGACTCTCAGGTAATTGGTACCTGGTTGATTTATCTGGCCGCCTTTTTAACCCTGTGGTCAATGGTATGCTATCTAAGAGCTGCAATTCCAGTAGTATTAAAGCAGAATTGAAATTTTCTTAGCATCTCGATTTTACTTGTCTATTCTTGACAAAAGTAGGCGTCTCTTTATAATGCTTGATTCATTTCCGGGCTATTTTTTAGCTTGAAAATATCTTATTTGCGGGAATAGCTCAGTGGTAGAGCACAACCTTGCCAAGGTTGGGGTCGCGAGTTCGAGCCTCGTTTCCCGCTCCAATTACCCTCCTGGGTGATTGAGATATGGGAGTAATATTTTTAATTTCCCGAGTATAAAAGCGGCGGGGTGGCAGAGTGGTTATGCAGCGGCCTGCAAAGCCGTGTACAGCGGTTCGATTCCGCTCCTCGCCTCCATTCATATTGAATAATAATTAGCTTAAAGAATGATTCGGGCATACTGCTCCCATTTAAAAAATGGAAG
>JAAZZE010000194.1:256-692 GCA_014239255.1 Gammaproteobacteria bacterium | reverse complement strand
CTGGAGAAATGCTGGGTACCGACCAGCCCATAATTCTCCAGTTACTTGAGATTACACCTGCTTTGGAAGCGTTGCAGGGTACTGTGATGGAAATCGAAGATTGTGCTTTCCCATTAGTTGCAGGAATTGTGCAGAGTGATAACCCTGAGGTGGCATTTAAAGATGCCGATTATTGTGTGTTGGTAGGCGCCAGGCCACGCGGTCCTGGAATGGAACGCAAGGATTTGCTGGAAGCGAATGCTCAAATTTTTTCTTTACAAGGCAATGCAATAAATAAAGTAGCTAGCCGTGACGTTAAAGTTCTGGTTGTAGGTAACCCGGCGAATACCAACGCGCTGATCGCCTATCGCAATGCTCCAGATTTGGATCCCAGTCAATTTACCGCCATGACGCGCCTGGATCACAATCGTGCGATTGCGCAACTTGCGAACAAGAC
>JAAZZE010000194.1:0-246 GCA_014239255.1 Gammaproteobacteria bacterium | reverse complement strand
CTAACCATCCCCCCATTTGTTCCACTCACCCAATCACGCATATGCTCTATAGCTGCATTGGCTGCAGAAGCCGCGCTGGATAAACCCCTGGCCTTAATAATGGCTGCTCCTCGCTGTTGCACGGTGGGGATGAAATTTTCGACAATCCAAGAAGCTTCGACCAAATCAGTTGCTGGCTGACCGGCTACCGTGCAGTGATGAATGTCTGGGTATTGAGTAGCTGAATGATTTCCCCAAATAATCATG
>JAAZZE010000193.1 GCA_014239255.1 Gammaproteobacteria bacterium | reverse complement strand
GACAGGGTTTCTGGCTCTGTCTGTAGCGGTGACTTGTCTTCAGATTACGTTGGACCGCGGTCAACGGGCCGATTGGTTTGATTCCTACGAGATTATTATTCTGACTTGCCTGGCCGTCGCTGCTTTATACATTTTTCTGGCACATGTGGCGACGACAGATCGACCGTTTCTCCGGCCGACATTATTTAAAGATCGAAATTTTGCAATCGGGGTGATACTGATATTTGTTTTCGGTCTCCTTAACTTCACGCCGATTACGCTTTTGCCCACACTACTTCAGAATTTGAGAGGGTATCCAGACTCGGTCATCGGATATGTATTAGCGATCAGAGGTTTGGGTACGCTGGCCGGCTTTTTCTTTATGATAGTAGGGAGTCGAATTGACCCACGTTTGATGGTGACGGCTGGCTTTGCCACACAAGGAGTTTCCGGATGGTACATGGCGCAGGTGGATCTTAACGTCATGCTGGCTGACCTTTTCTGGCCCATGATTGTGCAGGGATTTGGGGTTGGACTCCTTTGGCCATCGATTACGGCCATCACCTTTTCCACTTTGAGCCAGAAATATCTGGATGAAGCTACGGCGTTTTATCATCTGGTCCGTAATATGGCGAGCAGCATCTATATCTCCGTCAGTGTTGCCGTCATTATGCAAACCAGCAGCCAAAGTTATGCCGGACTGACAGATCATGTATCACCGTT
>JAAZZE010000192.1 GCA_014239255.1 Gammaproteobacteria bacterium | reverse complement strand
TTAGCCCGACAACTTTTAGGCAAAGCGGAAAGTGTAGCTAAGGATTCTGGTACGAATAAGATCGCTTTACAGGTGGAGGAGGTAAACGAGGTTGCTTTCAAAACGTATCAGAGAAATGGCTACATCGAAGTGGATCGTAGGCCATATGTCCATTTCCCTAGTTCTGAAGATACTGGTGATGTCGTCCTAATGTGGAAGGAATTGAGTTAAATTAGTGTTAGTTCGCTGGGCGAATTATTCTATAGGAAGATTTACACTTTTAGTGGGATGTTGGGAGTAAGGTAGTGGCATGAGGTACAAATGTTTCAATCAGGAGAGTGTTAGTGGCCATTAAGAAAGTCTGGATTGAGGAAGGTTGTATAAGCTGTGGTATGTCGGAAATGAACTGCCCGGAGGTCTTCAAAATAAACGATGAACAAGACTCATCAACTGTTATCGAAGGTGTCGATTACTCACTCTACGAAGCAGCTATTAAAGAAGCTGCTGAATCTTGTCCCGTAGATGTAATTAAGTACGAAGAATCCTAAACATAGCAGGCGTTGTGGTTATGAAGCCACTGAAGCGTTAAGGAATTGGACTGACACCAAAGAAGTCAGGTGTGTTGGCGATGATTAGTGGTGGTAACAGAAACGGGGCCACATAATTTTAGGAGTCCAACACTCTAAAGGCACAGACGGTCTGTAGACTGTATGTGCCTATCCGACCG
>JAAZZE010000191.1 GCA_014239255.1 Gammaproteobacteria bacterium | reverse complement strand
TTAACGAGGCACTAGCGCTGACGGGAGTTATCCTGACCAAAGCCGACGGCGATGCTGAACGGCAATGTCACACCAATCTCCTGCAGTCCTTCAATCAGATTATCCTGGCAATTTCGGTGATAACCCTTGGCACCCAGGAGCGTGTACCGATGCCGATCGCAAGCCGCCATGACGGTATCGTGAATCCCGGGGGTCGTATCTTCCACGAGGGTAATAATCGCACGGCGACTATTGGTGAGGAACGTATCGCCCAGGATGGGGTTGAGTCGCACATTGGTCGCCCGCGTCGACTCCATCGACATGAACTCAGTTAGATCGTAGGCGTTCAACGCCCAGCAGTCGACGACCTGGGTGCCATAGGTATTGATAAGCTTTACTTTCGCGCCCGCCTCAAGGCGTACCGCCTTTCCGTGACCTGCCGGAATCCTGACCGGTTCCAATTGACTCATCTCGCTCCTCCTGTAAAACCCGTGTTTCAACTAACGCCGTCGTATCGCCAGAGGGAAAACTATAGGCCAAGCCGATCCAAAAAGCCGTACCAACCCACAGACGCACAGAGGAACCAGGGCTTGCCGTAGTACAGTGGGCGTGTTCGAAACGGCAGATCTGAAAGAACACTGCGCCCCTCCTCCATACCCAGCACCTGCTGGCCCAGTCGGGTGCCAAAGTAGCTGGCAAGCGCAACACCTGATCCGCAATAGCCCATGGCATACCAGACGTCATC
>JAAZZE010000190.1 GCA_014239255.1 Gammaproteobacteria bacterium | reverse complement strand
TCTGCCGCCTCAACCTGCGGTGCTCACTGAACATCATGAATGGCAGATAGAACGGCGCCTGTAGCGAAAACCGCCAGCCCGCACAACCTGCAGCGCTCGCCGCCTCACGGGCCAGCTCGACCACGCTGTCCGGCAATCCGGCAAGATCTGCCGTGTCATCCAGATCAAGAAACCAATGATCGGTAGCGTCCAGAAGGTTCTGCTCGAAACGGTTGGTCAGGCTTGCCAGTTCGGTCACAATTTCACGAAAACGCTCCCGGGGCGATCCCTTGAGCTCTGCGCCGGCGAGTCGAAAATCGCGAAGCGCGTTTTGCACCACCTTGCGCCGCGCCGGCGAGAGCCCGGCAAACGCACTGCTGTCGGCTATACGGTGGTAACCGCGATAAAGCGCCCGGTTCTGCCCGACCTCGCTCTGGAAGGCGCTGATTTTGGGTAAACAAGCATCAACTGCGGTACGCAACTCCTGGCTATCGCGCACAGCATTAAGATGTGACACGGGTGACCAGACTCTCTCCAGTTGCTCTTCCATGTCCTGTAATGGTTCAGCAAAAGACTCCCAGTCCGCATCATCGGCGTGTGATTCAAGCGCCTGTATCTTCAAGCGGTGCTGGTGCAGTACAGCATCGAGTGCCGGCTCTACCAGCGACGGATTGATCTGGCGAAAACGTGGTAAACCACTCAGATCCAGCAGGGGATTGTCAGTGAGGGGACTATCTTGGTTACTCATAAATT
>JAAZZE010000018.1 GCA_014239255.1 Gammaproteobacteria bacterium | reverse complement strand
ATCATTCGTACCAGATTCTTTCGGCACAAGACAATCAATTTTCAGGGCAAGGATATGATCATTGCCCGCTCCGGATGGTCTCACCAAGGCGGGTTTGAGTTGTACCTGGATGGTAGCGGATACGGAGAAGCCGTTTGGGATGCATTATTTGAGGCTGGTAAAGATCTTGATGTCCGGGCGGGTTGCCCCAATCTGATCGAGCGGATCGAGGCGGGCCTGCTCTCTTTTGGCAGCGATATCACCATGGATCACACGCCCTTTGAGGCAGGTCTGGGTAAATACTGTCATCTCGACCGCGCCACAGGTTTTCTGGGTCGTAAAGCTTTGTTAGAACTGCAAGAGCCAGCAAAGCAGATTCGAGCACTCGCGCTTGCTGGGCCAGCGGTACCTGCGATTAATCATCCATGGCCTTTGCACGATTCCACAGGCAATATCGCTGGGTGTATCTCTTCTTCCACCTGGTCGCCAGACTTCGACACAAACGTGACTATCGCGATGGTTAAACGGGAACATTGGGGCGGCGGGACTGTGCTGACCGCCAAGGTTCCCGACGGGGATCGCAGCGCGATCGTGCGGGACAAGTTCTGGATTTAACTAATCTTCAGAATATAATGGTAATGAAAAAATCAGCAGAAAAACCAATAAGTAAAAAGAAAAACTCCAATATCTTGGGTCGGGCTGTAGATAAAACATTCCGGTCTGGTTGGAGCGATACATCAGTGTATTGTGTTGGTAACCTTACCCTTCTAAATGAGTTAGGAGCACCTTAAGACATGGGATTAGATCAGGAACTGGCCGGATTGCTGGTGGTATCAATGGAGCAGGCAGTTGCTGCCCCGTATTGCGGTTTGATGCTGGCCGATGCCGGGGCCAGAGTGATTAAGGTGGAGCGCGCAGAAGGAGATTTTGCCCGCGGATACGATCAAGGCGCTGATGGAAAAAGTGTTTTTTTCTCCTGGCTTAACCGAGGCAAGGAGTCTATCTGTATCGATCTAAACCAAGACGCTGATGAAGCGTTGTTGCGGTCTATGCTTAAACATGCTGATGTGTTTTTGCACAACCTTGCACCGGGGGCGCTTAGCCGCCGTGGTTTTGGTGGTGAGGCACTGCGTGAACACAACCCTGGTCTCATCACCTGTGAGATCAATGGATATGGCTCGTCTGGTCCGGGTGCCAGGAAGAAAGCCTACGATTTTTTGGTACAGGCTGAAAGTGGAATCTGTGCGATTAATGGTACGCAGGAGCAACCGGCACGGGTGGGTATTTCCATCTGCGACATCGCTTCTGGCCAAACGGCGTTTTCTTCGATTCTGCGTGCGCTGATTCAGCGTGGCCGCACGGGGACAGGAGTCGACATTTCCATTGCCATGTTCGATGTCATGGCAGATTTCATGAATTTTCCGCTGTTGGCGCATCGTTACCTTGGCGGTGCACCTCAAAGAATGGGGCTGACACACCCGCTGATTGCGCCTTACGGGGCATACACGGTTAAAGATGACAGCCACATTCTGATTGCGATCCAGAATGATCGTGAGTGGTGCAGTTTCTGTGACCTCATATTGGGTCAGTCCGAACTCGGTGCTGATACACGTTTTGTGAATAACACTGAGCGGGTCAAGCATCGAGGAGTGATGGACGAGATAATCAATGGCGTGTTTGGCAGGCATTCCGCTGATCAGATGAGCCAGTTGCTGGACGATGCGAAAATCGCCAATGCCTGTTTGAGCAGCGTCGAGGATCTGTCCAGCCATCAACTGATTCGAAACCTTGTCGCTGATTTTGGCGGCACTAAGGTTAATATGGCGGATCTGCCGGTGGTGACGGATGGCGAGCGTCCTACCCTTGTTCCCCTGCTTGACCAGCACGGCGAATCGATTCGATCAGAGTTTGCTGCCTAATCGACAGGTTTGACTACAACAGTGCGATAGCGTAATCACGCTTTGGTCCACAACATCCGAATATCAGGATTCATGACTCATGAGTACTAAACCCCCAACCTATGTACTGGATCACCCGGAGATCCGCGATAGCGTAACCCGACTGTGCGAGGGTTTTCCCGGTGAGTACTGGCGTAAAACCGATCGCGAGCAGGCTTATCCACACGAGTTTGTGGATGCGTTAACCCAGGCCGGATTTTTGAGCGCGCTCATTCCCGAAGAGTTTGACGGCTCTGGATTGCCTTTGTCAGCCGGCGCGGCCATTCTTGAAGAGATTCATCGCTCTGGTGGGAATGCCGGAGCGTGTCACGCGCAGATGTACACTATGGGCACACTGTTGCGCCATGGTTCGCAGTCGCAAAAACAGCAATATCTGCCAGCCATCGCCTGCGGCGAACTTCGACTGCAGGCCTTTGGCGTCACCGAGCCGACCAGCGGCACGGATACCACCGCATTGCGCACCACAGCGCGCCGCGAAGGCGACTGCTATGTGGTCAACGGTCAGAAGATCTGGACTTCCCGTGCCCAGTATTCAGATCTGATGATACTGCTGTGTCGCACCACACCACGCGAGGAAGTTCAGAAAAAAACTGACGGTCTTTCGGTCTTGCTGGTAGATATGCGCGAAGCTCGGGGCAACACGCTAACCATTCGTCCGATTCGTACCATGATGAATCACGCGACCACCGAGATCTTCTTTGATGACATGCGTGTGCCGGTCGACAACCTGATTGGGGAAGAAGGCCGAGGGTTTCGTTACATATTATCGGGCATGAATGCCGAGCGGATTCTGATCGCATCGGAATGTATTGGCGATGCCAAGTGGTTTATTGAAAAAGCTACTGCCTATGCGTCGGAGCGCTCTGTATTCGGTAAGCCGATTGGTAAAAACCAGGGAGTGCAGTTTCCCATTGCCCGGGCTTATGCCCAGATGCGTGCGGCGGAGTTGGTGTTACGAGAAGCTATCCGCCTTTATGATGCGGGCGAGAACCCTGGTGAAGAGGCCAACCTTGCCAAGATGCTGGCAGCAGATGCTTCCTGGGCTGCTGCAGAGATGTGTGTGCAGACACATGGGGGCTTCGGGTTTGCCGAAGAATATGACGTGGAGCGCAAGTTTCGCGAGACCAGGCTATACCAGGTTGCCCCGATCTCGACTAATCTGATCCTGAGTTATCTGGGTGAGCATGTACTGGGTCTGCCGCGTTCTTACTGACAAATCGATAGGGAAACAAATGACAACCGACGACCAGAAGATAGTTCGGCCTCGACGCAGTTTTATCTTCGCCCCGGGCTTAAGACCCGAGTTGTATCCCAAGGCACTCGCCTGTGGAGCGGACATTGTTTGTGTTGAGTTGGAAGATGGTATTGCGCCTCACGATAAGGACGAGGCGCGTGAGAAGACCATGGCGCTTTTTACACAACCGCAGGCGGATGATGGGGTCGAGCGCATCGTTCGAATCAATTGCCTGCGATCAGCCGTGGGCCTGGATGACGTCAAGGCAATTCTGGCAACTGATACACCGCCACCGGCTCTGATGCTGCCCAAAGTGGTTTCCCCGGACGAAGTGATCTGGTTGGACGACCTACTGACTGAGAGCGGCCACGATACCCGTTTGCATATCATCATCGAAATGAACGCAGGGCTTGAGGCTGTCTTTGACATCGCCAGGTCTAGCTCCAGGATTGATGCTTTGTTTTTTGGTGGCGTTGATATGTCTGCAGATTTACGCTGTAAAAACGCATGGGAGCCCTTGCTTTATGCGCGCTCACGCGTGGTTCACGCGGCAGCCAGTGTCGGCGTAGATGCGGTGGATGTCCCGTACCTGGATCTTGACGATCTGGAAGGCATGAAAGCCCAGGCACAACTGGCCAAAGATTTAGGTTTCAGTGGTAAAGGCGCGGTACATCCCAAGCAGATCAGCGCCTTGAACGAAGTGTTTACCCCATCGCCCGAAGAAGTTGCCAAAGCACAGAAAATCCTGGCGGCGTTCGAGGAGGCCAATACCGGACTGGTTGTTGTCGATGGCAAGTTGATCGAAAAACCGGTGGTCCGCGAGATGCAGCGGATTGTCTCGGTGGCCAAACGCGCAAGTTTTTGACTGGTAGACTGGGCCTGTTTTATCCAATAGCCGTTTTCAGCGCGTTCGCGCCGTCATGCGGGGAATCGACCTTGGCACCGCCAATAGATACTTGGGGCAGACAACTGATATTATCGTTTGATTCCTTGAAGCCGGAATCAGCCCGGTCTTTCTCCTCGGCAAGGTAGTTTTTGAGGTAGAACCCTCCTCCATCAGGCGTAAATTCATATTCTGCCGTGAGTGCGTAGGACTGCATCACAAGACAGTTTCACAGCTATGTGGTTAATAAGGCGTGATTAGGTAGATGTGTTTTACTTCAGCATTCAGCCTTACGTTATTTTCATAAAATCAATACGGAGAAAATGTTTTGCCAACTGCATTAATACAAGGTCGGATCGCTGTTCAGTACGAACACCTCCTAAGAGAGGAATTAAACGATGATTGGAAAATTCTTGTGTGGGATCCGTCACGCAATGGGCCTGATGAGTTTATTTCCATGGCGCTTGAGGCAGATGCCATTATTGGTGGAAAAATACCCACGCCTAATTGGCCGAAGATACCGAAACTAAAAGTGTTTCAGATTCCGTGGACCGGATATGACTTTTGTTCACCGCAAACGATGCCAAATGGTATTCCTGTGTGTAATTGCTATGAACATGAAACAACGATCGCCGAATTTGTCCTTTGTGCCATGCTCGAAACCAAAATTGGATTACGCCAAATTGACCAACGTTTTCGGGTTGAAGGATGGGGCGGCAGACAGCCGGGTTCATCTCGGAATCACGGAGAGATCCGCAATCGGACGGTGGGCATTGTGGGTTACGGGCATATCGGTAAAGAGGTTGCGCACCGCGCTGCGGCCTTCGGTATGCGAGTGATCGCGATCCGTCGATCGAAACACAAAACCATACCCCCGCTTGATTGGCTGGGAAACACCGGCCAGCTCGATCAATTACTCGTTGAAAGTGATTTTGTTGTGGTGGCCTGTGATATGAATAAAGACACCATAGGCATGATTGGGGCGCCCCAATTAGCCAAAATGAAGCCCGACAGCGTGATCATTAATGTGGGCCGTGGCCGGGTCATAGAGGAAGAGGCTCTTTACCAGGCCCTTAAGGATCGGTCGATCGGTGGTGCTGTGCTCGACGTTTGGTACAACTATATTGGTAATGACAAAATAGATGTGTGGCCTTGTAATTATCCATTCCAAGATCTTGACAATGTCATTCTCAGTGCCCATGAGAGTGCGGCGGCACCAGAGCAACTGGAACGGCGATGGAAGTTCGTAGCGGATAATCTGCAGCGGGTGGCAAATGGCGGACAGCCAGAAAATCAGGTTTTTCTGGGAACGGCGGCGACAGACCTTTAAAAAAAGCGTTTGTGCCTGTTTGAGGCTGGATCATCGGGGCAGGGGCTGATACATCCTAATGCACGAGTCTTAGCTCAGCGCTTTGGTCAGTGCATGTGCACCGTCACGCAGAGCATGGGTTGCTTTATCCAGTAAGCGGCTGTAGTGAATAAAACTGTGCAGGACACCGGTGTAGACCTCAAGGTGTGCAGGCCTGTTGGCCTTTCTCATAGCCTCATGTAAAGCAACAGAGTCATCGTGCAGCGGATCGTACTCGGCGGCAGCGATAAAGGCCTGCGGCAGGCATGCGATATTTCCGCTCAACACATTAAAGCGTGAATCTGCATGATCGCCCGGGTTCGCGAGATAACTGTCAAGGTAGAACGCTTTGTCCTCCCGGGTAAACTCGTAGTCGGCATTGCCGTATTGCTGCCATGACCACGAGTCTGTCAGGCCATACGCCCCATAATAAAGTAACAGGAACCGTATCGCCTGGCGGTCTTGTTGGTGGTGCAACTGGGTCACGGCAACAGCCATGTTGGCACCCGCAGAATCACCGCCCAATGCCAAGCGGGTGGGGTCAAGACCGTGGTTGTGGCCCGAGCTTTCCAGCCATTGGATAACCGCTAGCGTCTCGTTGATGGCGACCGGAAACTTGTGCTCCGGCGAGAGTGCGTAATCAATGCCAACGACAGCTGCACCGGAGAATTGTGCTAACAGGCGCATTACGCGGTCGTGGGTATCCAGGTTTCCCACGACCCATCCCCCACCGTGCAGGTAAAGCAGGGTAGGGCACGAATTCTGAATGAAAGGTCGATAGATCCGCAGCGCGATATCTCTGCAGGGGCCAGGCACCGACAACTCTTCCACGCTGTCCATCTTTGGCTTTATGGCATTCCACCATGCCCGTTCGTGGTTATAGTTGTTGCGACTGTCGTCGACCGAAAGATTGCCCTGGTTTTGCAGGCCGATGGTAAGAGTACGGCGCTTATCCATCACCGCAATCATCTGGGGATCCAAGGCTATAGGTATGGCGGTCATCCTGAATAGTGCCTGAAATTTTTGATGCTGGAATTACTCATGCACGAATTCGAGCCATGGTCGGGTCATACAGCGGTTTCAGATGAATCTCACAGGGCACCTGGATTCCGGCTACCTCCAAAGTGTATTCGCCATTTTTTAGAAAATCATGGTCGACACCACTTGCATTACGCACATAACCGTAGCCGATATTGCAGTCAAGTGTATGACCATAGCCGGCACTGGTCAGCCAGCCCACCCGTTTGCCATTGCGGTATAGTGTTTCGCGCCCGATCAGATTGATCTTTGGGTCTTGCACGGTGAAGCAGGCCATTAGTTTTTTAAGCCCATCACGGCGTTGTTGTTGTAGCGCGGCTTTACCCAGAAAATCGGTATCGCTTTTCAGTTTTACCGCCCAGCCAAGTCCCGCCTCCAGTGGTGTGTGATCCGGCGAAAGATCAGCACCCCAGGCACGGTAGCCTTTTTCCAGCCGCAAACTCTCGATCGCGCGATAACCGGCGTTTTGAATTCCCAGGTCAGCCCCAGCCGACATAAGCGCTTGGTAGACCTTAAGGCCATTATCCATTGGGACGTGCAGTTCAAATCCTAGTTCACCCACATAGGTCAGGCGTAATACGGTGATAGGACTATCGCCTACCCGTAGATGACGTACCCTGGCAAAAGGGAAAGTCTCGTTGTCGACAGGATCAGTCGTGACACGGCTTAGTACTTCCCTGGCTTGGGGGCCCATCAGTGACAACACACTCAAGGAATCGGTCTCATCGCTGATACTGGCATCCAGATGAGTTGGAATGTTGCGTCGAATCCAGTGGTAATCGTGGGTGACGAAACCGGTTCCGGTCACCATATAAAAACGGTCGCTGTCGATTCGCGCTACGGTTAGATCGCTTTCGATTCCGCCGCGGCTGTTAAGTAATTGGGTGTAGATGACAGAGCCGACCGGGCGATCGATACGGTTGGCACAGATCCATTCAAGGGCCGCACAGGCATCGGTACCGGTGACCATGAATTTGCCAAAAGAGGTTTGATCAAAGACCGCAACCCGCTCTCTGGCAGCCTCGTGCTCAAGGGCAGAGTAGCGCAGCCAGTTCTGATGATTAAAAGAATATTCATCTTCAGGATCTACACCTTCGGGCGCAAACCAGTTAGGTCGCTCCCAGCCCAGTTTTTCACCAAAGCAGGCGCCCTGCGCCCGCAGTGATTTGTAAAGTGGCGATCGTCGGAAAGGTCGCCCGGAATCGTGCTCCTCAAACGGCCAGGCAATGGTGTAGTGTTTTCCATACATTTCGTAGGTACGGTTGCGTACCCAGCCTATATCGTGGTGCGGCTTGCCGAAGCGCCGGATATCCACTGGCCACAGGTCATAGGGTGGTTCACCACCGATAATCCACTGCGCAAGCGCCTGCCCGGCACCACCACCAGCGGCGATGCCAAAGGCATTAAAACCTGCCGCAACAAAATAGCCAGCGAGTTCCGGTGCTTCGCCGAGAATAAAATTGCCATCGGGGGTAAAACTTTCGGGGCCGTTCAGCAGTTCCTTGATTCCTGCGTGCTGCAGTGCTGGCACCCGTGGCAGGGCCAGCGCCATCAACTCCTCAAAGTGATTCCAGTTTGAGTTAAGCAGCGAGAAGGCGAATTGATCGGGAAAGCCCTGTTGCGCCCAGCCGATAGGGTTCGGCTCGTACCCGCCCATAACCAGTCCTCCTACTTCTTCCTTATAGTAGGTCAGCCGATCAGGATCTCTTAACGTAGGCAGATCAGGGCTTACCCCCTCGATGGGTTCGGTAATCAGGTATTGGTGCTGCACCGAAACGAGTGGGATATTAACGTCCGCCAGACGGCCGAATTCACGCGCCCACTGGCCAGTACAGTTGACCAGCACTTCGCAGTCGATAACCCCCGAAGTCGTATCTACGCCTTTTACCCGGCCGTTCTCGGAGCGAACACCGGTAACGGTCACGCCTTCGACTATGGCCGCTCCGGCATCACGGGCGCCTTTAGCCAGCGCCTGGGTGATATCTGAAGGGCTGGCCTGGCCATCGGTCGGCAGGAAGGCTGCGCCAATCACGTCACTGATATCCATTATTGGCCACAGGTCCTTGGCTTCGCAGGGGGTTAGCAGGTGCATCTCAAGACCAAAACTGCGCGCCGTGGTGGCTTGGCGCTGTATCTCAGTCAGTCGTTCTTGAGTGCAGGCCAGCCGTAGTCCTCCATTCATCTTCCAGCCAGTTGCGAGCCCGGTCTGGACTTCAAGCTGGTCATACAACGCAATGGAGTGGCCCAGCAATTGGGTGATCCCGGCCTGACTGCGCAACTGGCCGACAAGGCCTGCCGCGTGCCAGGTGCTGCCGCTGGTCAACTGGTTACGCTCAAGCAACAGCACGTCCTTGTAGCCCATTTGGGCGAGATGATAGGCGGTGGAGCAGCCGGCAATGCCGCCGCCGACCACAATGGCACGGGCGTGCCTAGGTAATTTACTCATATCAATAAATGTTAATGCTGTATGTCCCGCAGTGGATCAGGTAAGTTCGGATCAGCGTTGCGTATTAATGACGTATCTGGAATGCATCCCATTGTGCAGTAAAGCGCTCCAGGTTCTCGTTGGTGTACTGGATAAAATCAAAATCAATAGCCGAGTGAATTTCCGACACCATGCTCCACAGACTCTCACGCAACAAGGAAGCACACTTCATGGCTTCATAGGCGTGGCGAATCTCTGCCGACACCGTGGAGTTGAAATAGTTGTTAAGAAGCCAGTCTTCCTGCTCCGGGGGTAGGGCATTGTTGGATGCAAGGTTCGCCAGATCAAACAGCGGACTGTTATAACCAGCATAATCCCAATCCACCAGCCAAAGCCTTTGACCATCGTCCAGAAAATTTGCTGGCAGCAAATCGTTATGGCCGTAAGCCAGATTCACAGGGCCGACAGCCTTTTCCAACTGTCGACCTTTGTCGAGCAGGGAGGGCAGTTGTCCCGTCATGCGGCTTTTGCCTTCCACCAGCGTGGCTGCATAATCACGTATGACATGAAACACCCAGAAGATGAGCGCAGGCCCGCGCATGCTTTGCGCCATTTCATGGTGACAAGTGCGCAACATGGGCACGATTCGCTCGAGTTGGTGTTGCTGCCTGACGTCTTCGTCACTTAAGGTTTTGCCTTCGATAAAATCCAGCACCAGGATGCCTGGTACCCAGTGCAGCACCTGCGGGGACAGACCCACCTGAGAGGCCGCCCGGCTCGCTTGCAGCTCATTGAACCGCATGACTCCGTGTAGCGGTATATCGTTGCCAACGCGTACAAAGTATTTGCGCTCCTGGTCAGTGACCGCAAAATTCTGATTGGTGATGCCGCCGCTGACTGGTTCGAGAGATATTTCCCCTTTCCAGTAGTCAAGGTTCTTTATCGCTTTTGTCGGGTCGTGGCTCATGTGTATGGTCTTATCTTGAGAGGTTTAGGCTGGAAGTTCGAGTTCCATCTTCTTTTTATGAGACTGCCAGCTGATAATTTCAAACTAAGCTCGAAGGAATGTGGAGAAGTTTACTTATTGAGTGGGAGTCTGATTTGGTTGAACAGTGTTAGGTAGTACTTTGCATATTATCCGAGACAATAGGGTCAAAGCGCCCTCGCGCGGAAAACTGGTGCGGTACACCAGGCGGATCTGGCGTACCGCATCCGGAATGCTGGCCTGGCGTAGTATGACCCGTTCGGCCGTGAGTCGACCGCCGTGCACGGAAAGTGCGGGTACCAGCGTAACACCCAGGCCCATGCCGACCAATTGGACCAAGGTTTCCAGGCTCGATGCATTGAGGCCGGGCATCGCGCCGGCGTCGGAGCGCTGATTGATTCGGCACGCTGCCATGACCTGGTCGGAAAGACAGTGCTCTTGAGAAAGCAGCAGCACATTTTCTTTTCTGAGATCGCTAAGCGTGATCTCGTCCTTTGCATACAGATGATGATCGCGTGGGTGGGCGAGCCAGAACGGTTCTCGAAAGAGCGACATTTCTGTGAGGTTGCCCGCAGCAGGTGAGGTCGCGAGCAACGCTGCATCCAGTTGGTGGTCCTTAAGTTTTTGCAACAACTGTTCGGTTGTGGCCTCAGTCAGCTCCAGCGAAAGCTCGGGATGTTGCTGCTGTAGCTCGAGCATAAAAAGTGGCACCAGATACGGACTGAGAGTGTGGATTGCGCCCACCCGCAAAGGTCCCGTCAATGGGTCGGTTTGCGAGCGACCCAGGTTGCGGATCGTATCGGCCTGCTCAAGAATCTGGCGAGCATGGATCGTGATCTGTTGGCCGATGGGTGTGATGTGCACACTGCGATTGGTGCGTTCAAACAGTACTACCCCGAGATCCTGTTCCAGTTTATGTATTTGCCCCGACAAGGTTGGCTGGCTGACAAAACAACGCTGTGCTGCCCGCCCAAAGTGCAAAGTCTCACTGACAGCAATCAGGTACTTAAGGTCCTTGAGGTTCATTCTAAATAATAGGTAATAACGATTAAAACAATAATAACAAACGATTATACATATTGAAATAATACTTCTATATTGCCTCTCACAGCGGTTTTACAGACGCTACTTGAAAATTTTTTACCATCAAAATTCCAACGGAGACCATTATGTCCCTCAAAGACTCCCAGACTGAACAAAACCTTAAAGATGCTTTTGCCGGGGAATCCCAGGCTAACCGCCGTTATCTCTATTTTGCTGCCAAGGCCGATGTCGAAGGTTATAACGATGTGGCTGCAGTGTTTCGCTCCACTGCTGAAGGGGAAACTGGCCATGCTCACGGGCATCTCGAATATCTAGAGGAAACCGGCGACCCCGCTACCGGTCTGCCCATCGGCGGCACTGGTGACAACCTCAAGGCAGCGATTGCCGGAGAGACCCACGAATATACGGACATGTATCCTGGTATGACTAAGACTGCCAGGGACGAAGGCTTTGATGAAATTGCCGACTGGTTCGAAACTTTGGGTAAGGCCGAGCGTTCTCACGCCAATCGTTTCCAAAAGGCACTTGATTCGTTAGATGGCTGAAACCGCAACGCGGGAGGTGTAAGCGCGCCTCCCGCATGATTTTGACAAGGATGTCAGTATGAGCCCTCAACAACAAGAAGGCAGCCTGCAGGCGCCCATTCGTCATCCAATTGATTGGCAAAGTCCCCAATTCAACGATGAGGGCCAACTCTTTTTTGAACTAGAACGGGTCTTCGATCATTGCCACGGTTGCCGTCGCTGTGTGTCATTGTGCGACAGTTTTCCCACACTGTTTGACCTTATCGATGAGTCAAAGACGATGGAGATCGATGGGGTCGCCAAAGGCGATTACTGGAAAGTGGTCGACCAGTGCTTTTTGTGTGATCTGTGTTACATGACCAAGTGTCCTTATGTGCCGCCGCATGAATGGAACATCGATTTTCCGCATCTCATGCTCCGAGCCAAAGCGGTTCGTTTTGCCAAGCAGGGAGCGCCAGTACGTGACAAGTTATTGACCAGTACCGATGCAGTCGGGAAGGTAGCAGGTCTGCCGGGTGTGTCCATTGTGGTGAACGCGGCCAATCGCTCGAAGCCTGTCAGGAAAGTCCTTCATAAGATAGCTGGAATTCATTCTGATGCAAGAATTCCGCCTTACGAGTCGCGCCCGTTGCGCAAAAAAATGGCCAGCCTCACGTCGCTGGAGCCGGGCGATGCCAAGCCCGGGACGAAGACCCGTGGCCAAGTCGCACTGTTCGCGACCTGCTACACCAATAGAAATGAGCCCGCTTTGGGAGAGAATCTGGTTGCTGTATTGGAGCATAATGGTATTCCAGTCACTACCGCCCAAAAAGAATACTGCTGTGGCATGCCGAAACTGGAGTTGGGAGACCTGACCTCGGTTCAAAAAGCGAAAGAGCAGAACATTCCCCAATTGGCCCAGCTTGTGGATAAGGGTTGGGATCTGATGGCGTTGGTGCCTTCATGTGTCTTGATGTTCAAGCAGGAATTACCACTGCTTTTCCCAGACGATGAGAGTGTTTCCAAAGTCGCGAATGCATTCTTCGATCCTTTTGAATACCTGATGCTGCGCTATGCGCAAGGCCTTATGAACACCGAGTTCCGTCAGAGCCTAGGATCAGTGGTTTACCACGCCTCGTGTCACCAGCGGGTTCAGAACATAGGGCCCAAGACCCGTGACGTGTTGAGTCTTGTGCCGGACACCGCGGTTACCATGATTGAGCGCTGCTCCGGGCATGACGGCACCTACGGTGTTAAGTCGGAGACTTTTGATAAGGCAATGAAAATCGCCCGACCCGTTATCAGGGGAATACAAAAAATCAGCCCCGATCATTACGGCAGCGACTGCCCGATTGCCGGCCATCATCTGGCGAATGGTATCGGCGATGGCAGTACCTCTGAGCACCCTGTAAGCCTGTTACGCCAGGCATATGGAATCTAGAATTTTTTGGCCTAAACGTATATGAAAAAATTGACCCGTGAAGATCTGTTCTCGCTTGAAACATACTCGATTGAGCGTCAAGGGTTTCGTGCTCGTGTATTGACCCATAAAGCAAACAGGCGTGTGGCAATCGGACCGAATGCCACGCTGTATTTTGAGGATGCCCTGACGATGCAATACCAGGTGCAGGAAATGCTCCGCATAGAGCGCATCTTCGAGGCCCCACAGATCCAGGAAGAACTAGATGCCTACAACCCCCTGATTCCCGATGGCAGTAATTTTAAAGCGACATTTATGCTCGAGTATTCTGACGTAGACGAACGGCGCCAGGCGTTGGCACGCCTGATAGGCATTGAAAGGGCGCTATGGCTGCAGGCTAATGGCGAAGATCGAATTCGGCCGGTCGCTAACGAAGACCTGGAACGGGAAACCGCCGACAAGACCTCGGCTGTGCATTTTGTTCGTTTTGAATTGACACCGGCAGTGGTTCAGTCAATTAAAGGGGGAAATGATCTCTCGTTTGGGATTGACCATCCTCAGTACACTTATGACGTCACCATTTCACAGAAGATTCGCAGTTCGCTGCTAGGCGATCTCAAATAACAGGTAAGGCGAGGAAATTGCTTGTGCTGCCTAGCCTGGCCGGTAAGCGCTTTTATCCGAGGCGGCCGTAAAAAGTTCTCCTTGCCGACTCAGATAACGAGACCCCTGGTTTTGTGTTGTACGCCAGCACTGCCAGGATACGCGTATGGTCTCCTGCTACCGGTGTTACCCGATGCATTGAGTTTCTTCCACGAAATAACACCAGCGCTCCTGCGTTCATGGCAAGGGTTTGTGTGGGGGTCTGGCCGTTCAAAACCTGTTCCGTCAGTTCGTAGTTCATTTCGCCGCTGTCAGCATTGCGCACATCCTTGACATACTCAAATGTGCCGCCGCGCTTTGGCCTTTGGATCATCAGTGTAATCGCAAATGAGGAGTTATCGAAATGCCAGCCGAGTTCCTGCCCCTCGTCAGCATAGTGCAGGTTAATCGATGACAGCGGATCAGCGTATTCATAGACCTGTGTTATGTCCAGTACGCTGCACAGAAAACCTCGGAACGCGGACGCGTGGTAGAGGGCGCGCAGTGCTGAGCCTCTTGGAATCTGGTCATCGGTGATACAGCCTTTGGATGAGGTGACTTTTCGGTTTCGCGGATGCGTCGGTGGCAATTCCGAGTCATCGGGCTTAAGGTAGATGTTGTGGCTGTCCGAGGTGAAATAGGCAAGATGTTGGTACTCGAGGCCCTCGTCACGGATGGTGTCGATTGCCTTATCGACCAGGAAGTGCTCCAGTGTCAGGACTCCGTCGCGGTCCAGTTCAGACTTGCACCGGACGTGAAAGCGCGGGTCTGTCAGGGGATAGCGATCGCAGTCAACAATCCCCAAGAGCGCTTCAGTGGTGTCGGTCATGGTCTTTGTCCCGAAGCATTTGGTTTAAGTCGCACGGGCCATGGCTCGACACCCTGGGGCGGTGAATCAGGATCCGATACTTGGAAGATTAAGCTTGTGGGCCCGGGCACAGGCGATAGCATCGTCATAACCTGCATCGGCGTGGCGCATCACTCCTGTCGCGGGATCATTCCACAATACGCGAGCCAGTTTCTGGTCGGCCAATGGTGACCCATCGGCAACAATAACCAGACCCGCATGCTGTGAGTAACCGATACCAACTCCACCGCCATGATGAAAAGAGACCCAGGTCGCGCCCGATGCCGTATTAAGTAGTGCGTTCAGAATCGGCCAGTCAGAGACTGCATCCGACCCATCTTTCATTTGCTCAGTTTCCCGGTTGGGACTCGCGACCGAACCGCTATCGAGATGATCACGGCCTATGACGATCGGTGCACTCAGTTCGCCGTTGGCCACCATCTGGTTAAAGGCCCGGCCGATCCGGTCTCGATCTCCCAGTCCGAGCCAGCAGATACGGCTGGGCATCCCCTGGAACGCAATCCGTTTTCGGGCCATGTCCAGCCACTGGTGCAGTTGTGGATTATCGGGAATCAGCTCCTTGACTTTTTCATCGGTGCGGAAGATATCCTCCGGATCGCCCGACAGTGCTGCCCAGCGAAATGGCCCTATACCTCGACAGAACAACGGGCGCACATATGCGGGGACGAAGCCGGGGTAGTCGAAGGCGTTATCAACACCGGTTTCCTGAGCCATCTGGCGAATATTGTTGCCGTAGTCGACAACCGGAATGCCTCGATTCCAGAAATCGAGCATCGCCCGAACCTGGATCGCCATTGAATCCTTTGCCGCCGCTGCCACGCCCTTAGGATCACTCTGGCGCCGTTGGGTCCATTCGGCCATCGACCAGCCGCCCGGCAGATAGCCGTTTTGCGGGTCGTGGGCTGAGGTTTGATCGGTCACGGCATCTGGCTGGTATCTTGAATCAGTCTGGGAGCGTGCCGCCAGTTCCGGGAAAATATCCACTGCATTGCCTAGAAGTCCGACCGAAATGGCTCGTCCCTCGCTGTGGGCGTTTTCGACAAGGCTTAGAGCATCGTCGATGTTGTCAGCCCAGGCGTCCAGGTAACGGGTTTTCAGTCGAGATTCAATAGATTCTCTATTGCATTCCACCGCGATCATGGAAAACCCGTTCATCGTCGCAGCGAGAGGCTGTGCACCGCCCATACCCCCGAGCCCGGCCGTTAGAATCCAGCGGCCCTTTGATGAGCCATTGAAGTGCTGGCGCGCCATCTCGGCAAAGGTCTCATAGGTTCCCTGGACAATGCCCTGCGAGCCAATGTAAATCCAGGAACCAGCTGTCATCTGCCCGTACATCATCAAACCACGCTGATCGAGCTCGGAGAAGTGCTCCAGCGTGGCCCAGTGTGGCACCAGGTTGGAGTTGGCAATTAGAACCCGAGGGGCCTGCTCATGGGTCTTGAAAATACCGACCGGTTTTCCGGATTGCACCAGCAAGGTCTGATCTGTCTCAAGCTCCTTGAGCGATGTAATGATCCGGTCGAAACTGTCCCAGTCGCGAGCCGCCCGCCCAACACCGCCATAGACCACAAGTTCAGCCGGATTTTCTGCCACCTCTGGATCAAGGTTGTTCATCAGCATCCGCATAGGTGCTTCAGTACTCCAGTGTTTGCACTGCAGTTCTGTGCCGGTCGGTGCCTTGATGTGCCTTTCTGGCGCGTATCGGTTCAGTGTCATATAACTATCGGGTTTTGTAAGGTTGAAATAACGGCTGCTGTACAGCCGGTTTGGCAAGTCTCGCGTTCAACTGCCATATTGGCCGACTACCTTGCCGACGTTTTCTGCCACCTGCTCCAGATGGTAACGCTCAAAATTCTCCCAGGTGACAAGACTCTTGGAATCCCTAACCCGGTCGAGAAAGAGCAAGCTATCAAGGTGATCTACCTCATGCTGGTATGTTGCCGCGGTCATCCCTTTTACCCGGGTCTGTATCGGAGCGCCGTTTCTATCCATTGCGCTTACGTCTATTACCGAGTGGCGGTGAACTATGCCACGCAGATTGGGTACGCTAAGGCAGCCTTCGTAATTTTCAAACATGTCCTCGCCCACGGGAGTGAGCACCGGGTTTACCAATATAGTCAGTGGAATATTGGGGCGGTAGGGGTAGCGTGGGTTGTCACGTACCTCAATGGCGCAAATACGAAGCGATTGATGAACCTGGTTGGCCGCGAGCCCGGCACCTTTGGCTGCGCGCATGGTCGCGATCAGATCATCAATGAACTGTTGCATGTCAGGCTGCGCCAGCATTTGGGGGGTTAGTTCGGCAGTGGGTTCCCGGAGGACAGGATCTCCAATTTGCGCGATATTTAAAAGTCGGTTCATGAGTAAGAGCCAGTTAGGGTGTGGTCAGTACAAAATGGTGTCAAGTGGCTGGGCGGGGAGCAACTCGGCGAGCGTACCCTGGTGAATCAAAGAGTTTGCCAGTTCGATATCAGGAGACATGATACGGTCTTCGGTCCATTCGGGAACATGATCACGTAATGATTTAATTGCGTTTTCGATAGTGCTCGATGATTTAAGGGGTCGACGTAGAGAAATGCCCTGGGCCGCTGCTAGAAATTCGATTGCAAGGATGTGCCTTGTGTTCTCATTCATCGTGCGCAATCGCCTCGCAGCGAAAGTCGCCATGCTGACATGATCCTCCTGATTGGCCGAGGTGGGCAGGCTGTCAACACTGGCGGGGTGTGCCAGGCTTTTGTTTTCGGATGTCAGTGCCGCGGCTGTTACGTGGGCAACCATGAATCCGGATTCCAAGCCGGCTCTTGAGGTAAGGAAAGGCGGCAGCTCACTGATACTTGAATCGATCAACATGGCGACACGTCGTTCGGACAGAGCACCGATCTCGGCGATTGCCAGCGCCATATTGTCAGCCACCATGGCGACCGGCTCGGCATGAAAGTTGCCACCAGAGAGAACTTCACCAGTGTCTGGGCACAGCAGGGGATTGTCGGACACAGCGTTGGCCTCACGCAGGAGGATGTCCGCGACGTGGCCGAGCTGGTCGAGGCAGGCGCCAAGTATCTGTGGCTGACAGCGAAGACAGTAAGGATCCTGTACCCGGTCACAATCAGCGTGCGAGTGGTTGAGTTCGCTGTCCTTTAGCAAGGCGCGGTAAAGACGGGCAATCAGTATTTGCCCTGTTTGCCGGCGGATGTCGTGAATACGTTTGTCAAAAGGGACATAACTGCCCAGAGCCGCATCGACGGAAATAGCGCCGGTGACGACAGCACTGGCGAGGTTCTGTTCTGCACTGAACAGCGCGTCGATGGCCAGAGCGGTGGAGATCTGGGTGCCGTTCAGCAGAGCCAGCCCTTCCTTGGCTTCAAGCGTGAGCGCATCCAGCCCTACAGCTTGCAGGGCCTTGGCTGCCGGCATCGTGCTACCGTTCCACAAGACTTCACCTTCTCCAATCAGCGGAAGACTCATATGTGCCAACGGCGCAAGATCACCGGATGCCCCGACTGATCCTTTTTCCGGCACCACGGGAAGGATGTCTTGAGACACCATCTCGATGAGCCGTTCGACTATCTGAGGCCTGACACCGGAGTACCCCTGGGCCAGGCTCATCGTCTTGAGTATCAGTGCCAGACGAACCGTTTGCGGTGCCAATGAATTGCCAACGCCAGCGGCGTGAGATCGCACAAGGTTACGCTGCAGTGTAGACAGATCTGCGACGTCGATTCGCGTTCGAGCCATTTTGCCAAATCCGGTATTAATGCCGTAGGCTGGTGCCGCTTGCTGAAGTACCGTTTCGAGTATGGCGTGGCTCGTTCGTATTTGCTCCCAAGCGGTATTGGGTATGTCGATCATGCAGGGGTTTGCCCCCAGTACCCTCAGGCTATCGAGTGTGAGCTTGGCTGGAATGAGTTTTATTGTCTGCACCAGGTTCTCCTGAGGACTGCCGACATCGGTTAGGCGTTGTTCAGCATTGCGATGACCTGTCGAAACCGACCACTGGCACTTTCACGAAGCGGGTGGATGCCATCGTGCACAACGTGTCGTCCGCCGACGATGACGTTACGCACGGCATTGTTCGGCCCTGAAAAGATCCAGCTGTCGAGAATCTGATCTGGTGTACGCGACGCAAATTCGCTGTGCTCATGATCAATTTCAATGAGATCACCGCGGGCCCCTGAAACCAGCCCCGAAGATTTTTCTCCAAGAGCCTGGGCGCCGCCGGAAATAGCAGTTGTGATCAACGCACGACCGTTACTGCCGGCATCATCTGGAATCATCACTGTTCGTCTTTGCAGGCTGAGCCTCTGAACGTACTCTAGCAGCCTTAGTTCTTCTGCCGGGGAAGTGCATATCTGGCTGTCGGAGCCCACACCGAAGCGGCCACCATCTCTAAGAAACTGAGCTGCTGGAAAAATACCATCGCCCAGGTTCGCTTCTGTTGTCGGACAAAGGCCAACAGTTGCACCGCTTTTGACAATACGGCCCAGTTCGCCAGAGTCGACATGTGTGGCATGTATCAGACACCACTGGTCAGTTACATCGCAGTGATCGTATAGCCATGCCACCGGTCGAACCCCGTTCAGGGCCAAGCACTCGGCTACTTCGCGGGCCTGCTCGGCAACATGGATATGTACTGGTATGTCCTTGATAAGGCTGCCCGCATCCTCAAGGGTCGCCGACAGGAGGTCTGGGGCGACGGCGCGCAGCGAGTGCGCTGCGAAACCGACGGATCGGTCGGGGTTGCCCACGCACAGTGAGTCGCAGGCCTGCAGCAGTTTAAGATAACTCTCGGGCGAGTTGGCAAAGCGGCGTTGTGTATCTCGTACCGGCTCGTTATTAAAACCACCTCGGCAGTAAAGAACGGGGAGCAGCGTAATAGCGATACCGACCTCGGATGCGGCTTCGAGAAGCCTGGCAGATAGCTCGCTGCAATCGCGGTAAGGGCTGCCATTAGGTTGATGATGCAGATAATGGAACTCGGCAACCGAGGTATATCCGCTTTGCAGCATGCCGGTGTAGAGATAACGCGCGACAGCTTGCAGTTGGTCCGGATCCAACTGCGCGTTGGCACGGTACATAAGGTCACGCCAGCCCCAGAAGTCATCTTGTCCAGCAATCCTGTGCTCGGTCAGTCCCGCAATCGCTTTTTGATGAGCGTGGGAGTGCAGATTGGGCAATCCCGCGATGACCATGCCATTTAAGGAAAGGTCGGTGGCGCCAGCATTATTTTTCGTGATAGCTGCTATCCGACCGGTTTGATCAAGCTCAATAACGCAGTTATTCTCCCAGCCTGATGGGGTCAGTGCTTTTGCACAGCGGATGCTGGTCAATCGGGGGCCGGGCAAGGTCATGAGTTTTCTCGTTGATTATCTACGCGACTACTCTCCGACATGATCCCTCCGGATCTGGGTCGGTAACTAGTCCGCAATGGCACCCAGAACTGGTGAACAAATCATGCCTGCATGCCCAAATAATCTGGTGCTTGATGCCATGTATGATTCACAACTAACCGAGCTAAGGTAACAAATGGCGAAAGAATAATTGACGATGGTTAACCATACCATTATACCTAGGGCAACAAGCCAGCATAAATGCAGGAATAGATCTATCATGACCAGTAAAGAAGCGGCGCTCTTGTCGGATCACGCTATAGACAGTTTCCAAAAAGATGGGGTGGTGCTGTTGACAGACCTGTTCAAACCCTGGGTGGAAGGGGTGCAGGTGGCTATCGAAGAGAACAAAGTGAGTCCGAGTTGGCGTGAACGAACCTATCGTCCGGACGAAGGAGAAGGTGCAGAGTTTTTTCAGGACTATTGCGTCTGGTCAAAATTTAGGGGCTACCACGCCCTGGTTACTGAATCACCGATGGCCGAGATTGCCGCAAAACTGATGCGCTCAAAAACCGCCCGAGTTTTTCATGATCATATACTGGTAAAAGAGCCAGGTAATTCAGTGACAACTCCCTGGCATCATGATCAGCCGTACTATATTGTTGACGGAGAGCAGTCTGTCAGTTTCTGGGTGCCCGTCGATCCGGTGCCTCGGGAGCGTAGCGTCGAATACGTTGCCACATCCCACAAATGGGGTAAGGAGTTCAGGCCAACGCGTTTTGATGGCACCGATCTGTACTTTGAAGATACTTCTGAAACGATGCCGGACGTAGAAAAGAATCGGGAAGGGTTCGACATCCGTGGCTGGGACATGCAACCAGGCGATGCAATAGCCTTTAACTTCAGGACTCTGCATGGCGCCCCGGCCAATACATCCAATGATCGTCGCCGGGCCATATCGATCCGCTGGGTGGGGGACGATGCGCGATTCGTAGTCCGCCCAGGAAAGACGTCACCTTTTTTCCCAGAACTGGAGTATGAAGATGGACAACCTTTTGCTGGCGATCAGTTTCCGGTGCTGTACCCGCGAGGGCAAAGCCATGAATGAGAGCGCGGAATCGCTGAGTGTATTTAGGTAAGTGAAGCGAATGGAAAATATCACGCTACATTACCTTAATGCTCGCGATGTCCAGACACCGGATATGGCCACGCAGATAATCTGCCTTAGTGAGTATCGATTGGTAGCACAACCCATGTCTTTATTGACAGCCGAAACATCAGTAGGCTAAGAAGACTATATGCCTATGGCATTGCCAGTAATTCAGCGTCTTCTTGAAATTGTTGAAAACGACCACGCCATTTTTGGTTACGAGGCGCTTGTCGGCTGTATTGCGCCTGATCAACATAGTGCAATGCAACGTGCGGGCGAGGGGTATCGCAGTTTCATAGACTCGTGCCAGAGCATATTGCACCTCTTGGGCGTGACAGGTCACCCGGACAGGATCTCGAGGTGATGATCAGTCTGATCCAAAGTGAATGCTTTTCGAGGCCCCAGTGAAAAAGGCATCAGTGAGACTTTGGGAAAATGCGCGGATAGTCTCCATGGCAGATGCACCCTCAGGGGCTGATGTCGTGAATAACGGCGCATTGCTGACTCACGAAGACAAAATAATCGCAGTAGGCAGCGCAGAAGAGATTCTCATGCACCCGTCTTTGACGAATGCCAGTATGCTGGATCGTATCGATTGTAAGAATCAACTGCTGTTACCCGGTTTCATCGATTGCCATACGCATCTGGTATATGCGGGCGACCGTTCGCGCGAGTTTGAGCAGCGTCTCGAAGGTGTGAGTTATGAGGAGATTGCCAGGCTGGGTGGCGGGATACGCTCAACGGTAACAGACACTCGTCACAGTGCACAGGAAGATCTGGTAAGGGGGGCAGTAAGTCGTGCAAAGCGCATGTGCTCCGAAGGGGTAACGACTATTGAAGTTAAAGGAGGCTATGGACTCACTTTGGAGTGTGAACAAAAGATGTTACGTGTGGCCCGCTCTTTAGAGACTGTTTTGCCTGTATCGGTTCACACCACTTTTCTGGGAGCGCATGCAGTACCCGAAGAATTTTCAGGACGCAGCGATGGCTATATCGATCTGGTGTGCTCTGTTATGTTGCCGGAAATCGCAAAAGAAGGTCTTGCAGACAGTGTCGATGCATTTTGTGAAAACATCGCATTTAGCGAACCCCAGGTTCGCAGGGTCTTTGAAAAGGCACATGCTCTTGGATTACCGGTACGTCTACATGCGGACCAGTTAAGCAATAGTCAAGGCGCCAGGTTGGCTGCAGAATTCAGTGCGCTCTCCGCAGACCACCTGGAATACACCGATGAAGCAGGGGTACGAGCCCTGAAGCAGGCCGGTACGGTAGCTGTACTGTTGCCCGGGGCGTTTTATTTTCTTAAAGAACAACAACGCCCGCCGGTGAATCTTTTTCGAAAGCATCAGGTTCCAATGGCATTGGCGACCGACTGCAACCCAGGCAGTTCACCGGTGGAGTCATTGTTACTGATTTTGAATATGGGGTGTGTTCTGTTTGGCCTGACGCCACGCGAAGCGGTAGCCGGGATCACGGTGCATGCAGCAAAGGCCCTGGGTTATTCTGACCGCGGCGTTCTGGCTTCGGGAAAGCGTGCTGATTTTTCGGTATTTGAGGTTGAATCCCTCGCACAACTTTGTTATCCGGTAGGCACAAGAGAGCCGTCAATGGTGATACAGGCAGGTAACCTGGTTTCAAAAAATCCAAAACCCTGAACCGACAAATGCCCGGCTGCTGACATAATCTGGTCCCATTAGGGTTAACCAGGAGGTTTCCAGGAACTTATGAGTTGTGCAACTGATGCTATTGTTATCGGCGCTGGCGCGGCAGGCCTTGCTGCTGCCCGGGCACTGGGCCAAGCGGGTCTTCAAGTTGTTGTACTAGAGGCCGATAGTCATATTGGCGGTCGGGCCTATACTGAGATCATGCCCGATGGCTCGGCCTTTGACCTCGGATGTCACTGGATGCATTCGGCCAGTCTTAATTCTTTTGTGCAAACGGCGGACGCGTTGGGGGTGCGTTACGAGCGGCGGGACGGTTACGGACGTTGCGGGTATTTCCGTGATGGCGAGTGGTTGAGCGACCAAGAGATTGCGGCCGGCCAACGGGCGATGAAGCGCCGTGAAAAGGCTATGGCAACAGCGTGGGAACAAGGCCGCGACCAGTCGGTTTTGGAGACGGTTGAGCGAGAGGGTCCCTGGACGGAAGCTCTCGATTATTATGATGCTCTGGATACCTCCTCAGATGTAGACCAGATCTCAATTGGCGATATAGTCAGTTACAACGACACAGAAGAGAACTGGCCGGTAGTTGATGGCTACGGTACCCTGGTTGCCCGTTGGGCTGCCGACGTGCCTGTACAGTTGAACACCGCGGCGACCACTATTCGTTGGGGTAACTCTGGCGTAAGTGTAGAAACCCATCGGGGAGTGCTGCAAGCGAAGTGCGCAGTGATTGCGGTGTCCACCGGTGTTCTGGGGTCTGGCGATATTCGGTTCTTACCAGAGTTGCCCGCGGAAAAAGGACAGGCCATAGAGGCCCTGCCTTTGGGAAACTATAATCGGATTCGCCTTGTTGTTGATCGACACCTTTTTGCCGACGATGTGCCTGAGCGTATTGTGACAGAGCAGTCCGGTAATTCGCCTATGCAGTTGAGTATTCGGCCATATGGGTTTGATTGTGTCATTGGCATTGTGGCTGGCCGATATGCGGACTGGCTCGAGAGGGCGGGCCCGGGTGCGGCGCGCGAGGCGGTGACCAGAGCCTTGTGTGAGACTTTTGGTACAAATATGCGCAACCAAATCAGGTCTGATCGTCAATCCGCCTGGCGCGGTAACGCCTTTGTCCGCGGGGCTTACTCAACAAGTGCACCAGGCCAGTTTCATCAACGCGCGGTTCTTTCTCAAGCAATACAGAACAAGTTGTTTTTTTGTGGTGAGGCAACGTCAACTGATCATTTTTGTACCTGCCACGGGGCTCGAATGACCGGAGAGCGGGTAGCCCAAGAGATTCAGTCTGTAATTGGCAGCAAACGCTAGTGCAGCGGCTTATGCAACACGACCTGATTGGCAAGAGCGAATGCCTGTAGGTAACTGGATCCGTGTTCTGCAGCCTGCCCGCAAGATTCCGCTCACTTTTTGGAGTGCCGATACCCCATTAACTTTTCGACCTCGATGGCAAACCCTGAGTGCATTGCTCGTAGGACTATGGTTGTTCGGCACCGGAGAGGCAATGTTTATTGCCGCAGGCCTTGGGGTTAGTCCGTGGACGGTGCTGGCGCAGGGGGTTTCTGTACAAACAGGCTGGACTGTGGGCTTTGCTACTTTTGCAGTCAGCGTAGCAGTACTTTTGTTGTGGATACCACTAAAAGAGATTCCCGGTTTTGGAACACTGGCAAATGCAGTGTTGATCGCAATATCTATCGACGTTATGACACCTTTGTTGATCGGATCTGAGAGCAATATGATCCGATGTTTACAGATGGTGTCCGGGGTGGCTCTGGTGGGTGCAGGAAGCGGACTGTATCTGACAGCGAATCTTGGGCCTGGCCCTCGGGATGGCCTGATGACGGGGGTACAACGATTAACCGGGAGGTCGATAGGCGTCGTCCGGGCAGGACTGGAGTTGATGGTGTTATGTGCTGGCTGGATGCTTGGTGGGACTGTCGGATTGGGAACGGTTATCTTTGCAGTCGGTGTGGGATATGCGGTGGCTGTATCACTATCTGTTGTGAGGTTATTCAGCCCTGATTTGAAGAATCAAAATACGCTCGACAGCAACTGACGAACGCTCTTGCCCGGTGTGTCTGTCTCAACCCCAGGGGTTGCGCCAGCACAATCGAAAGCGGTGATACCTTGTCTATGATCGGTAGACATTTGACCTCGCCGCCATCATAGGTCTGGTGTGAGGCTGGTTGCAGGTTAAGGACGCTATAGCCTTCACCACTGGCGACAAGCCCTCTTACCAATTCAAAAGATCGACTGCGATGACGCACCTTTGGCTCGAACCCGACTTTCTGAAAGAACCCTAAGAAGTAGTCTCGACTGTGCGGTAGGTCGAGCAGGATAAAAGGCTCTTTGCGCAGGGCGCGTAGTGAAACGCTAGCCTGATCTGCCAGACGATGTCCGGCAGGGAGGAGTACATGGGGCTCGACCTGGGCTAGGGTATCGCGTTCCAGATCCCGGCCGAGATTGATGTCATATAACAAGGCCATTTCTATCTGGCCGTTACGCAGCAAAGTCTGCAGTTCATCCAGAGGCCCTTCGGTAATCTGGATCTGTAGTTCCGGGTGTCGTTGCCGGGCCAGCACCAGCAATCCAGGTAGGAAGAATGGAGATAATGTCCAAAAGCAGCCGGCTTCAAGGATGCCCTGAACCGATTCACCGAGGGCTCGACCAGCTGCCGCGACCTCTTCTGCGTGAGCCAGCAGGGAGCGGGCCTGGCCCAGAAAAGTGTTTCCTGCCGGGGTGAGCGATACCCCTCGTGCATGATGGCGAATCAGCAGTTGCAGGCCTAACGTCTCTTCCAGTTGAGCAATCGAGGTCGATAGGGCCGGTTGCGAGAGAAAAAGCGCCCGCGCTGCCCGTGAGATGTTCTGATGCTCAGCAACACAGACCAGGTGAAGGAGTTGGCGCAGTGAATATTGCATATAAAAAACTGATTCAATTTATAATTAAATCATATTTTACAATCATCTGCGAATAGTGATGATGTCAGTTTGAGATGTTGTCGGCCCAGCGCATGGGTAGTTGTCTAGATGGAAAACAGTTAATAAATAGGGGTATGCAATGATCAGAACGGGGAACGAGTATCGCGAGTCGATTCGAGATGGCCGCGAGGTATTCATGAATGGGGAAAAAGTAGCTGATGTTACCCACCACCCTATGTTTAAACCGCTGGTGGATATCCGCGCGCGGGTATATGACATGCAACACGAGACGGCAACCCGTTCGGTTATGACCTATCAGGATGATTCGGGCGAAGCATTCTCTGTTGGACTGAAGCTGCCTTATACGCCGGCTGATTGGCAGGACAAGCGCATCTCGACTGATGCAGTGTTTGATGATATCGGTGGGGTGGTGACCCGGGTGGGCGATGAAACCGTTGGTGAGATGTGGTCGCTGTATGACGGCCAGGATGTGTTGAACCAGGTTGATGCGCAGTTCTCAAAAAATATTGCCAATCACATTGATCGTGTAATCCAGCAGGATCCATTCCATGTGTCAGCCAACACCGATCCAAAGGGCGATCGCTCCAAGGCGCCACAGGATCAGGATCCTGACATGCTGTTGCACGTGGTGAAAGAGACCGATGCAGGGATTGTGGTACGCGGCGCCAAGTTCGAGACAGCGGCGCCATATGCCAACCAGGCCTTTACCAAGCCCACAATTGCAAACTGGGGTAACGAGGCTTACTCGGATTACGCAGTTGGTTTTATTTGCGACCTCGGCTCTCCGGGTATCCGCATGATTTGCCGTGCCGGCTTCACAGGCCGGGCCCCGATTGAAGATTACCCGTTGTCTAATCGCTTTGACGAGATAGACGCATTAGTGATCTTCGATAATGTGTTGATCCCGTGGGAGAATATTCTTTTTTATCGACATACAAAGGCTGCCGTTTTTATTCGTGCAACATTGCATCGTTATTCGGCTTTTGCGTTTGTCCAACGTATCTTGAAGTATGCTGACATGATGATCGGTGCAGCGCTGTTCAATGTTCGCCAGACGGGACTGGATAAGCAGCAGGCGGTACAGGAAAAATTGGCACAACTGGCTGTTTACCGTGAGGGCATTAATGCACACCTGACAGCCGCCATAGCGCTGGCTGAGAAAAGTCCTAATGGTTTGTTAATGCCCAATCAGTCGCTGCTTTTTACTGGCCGGGTCCATGCCTGTTCGAATCTGCCCGCGATGATGCATCTTGCACGGGAACTGTGCGGCGGCCAGATTTGCGTGACCCCGGATTTTGCCTGCTTTGCAGACCAGGAGACTGGTCCATGGCTGGATAAGTTTTACTCGATTAATGACGATTGGCAGGCTGAGGATCGACGCAAACTTCTAGCCTTTGCCCGCGATCTTCTGAATTCTGATTACGCCGGACACCGCCTGACTTTTCAGTTGTTTGCACAGTCGCCGCCTTTTGCTCATCTTGCTGCGGTTTATCGTAATTTTGACTGGGAAGATTCACTCGATTTTGTTAGGCGATCGGCCAATTTGTCTGATAGGGTAGCGCCGACAAAGAAAAGCGACACGGCTTGATCCGAATCGCTGAAAATAGTTCCCGACGCACCCCAGGCACCCCAACCAAGGGAGGAGAGACAAGGCATGGTTCATCAACGGATTCGGTCGTTTAATACGCGCGAGACTTACCCGGAGCAAGAACTTGATAACGACCTATGCCAGGCGGTGGTCGCGCGCGGTACGTCGGTATTTTTGCGGGGTCAGGTCGCTCAGGATCTTGATACCCGTGAGTCCTTGCATTTGGGTGATCCGGGTGCGCAGACGGCAAAAGCGATGGAGAATATCCAGATGTTGCTACACGAATCTGGTAGTCAACTCGATCATATCTGTCGCATCGTGGTCTATCTGACTGATATACGTTACCGCGACGCGGTCTATCAGGAGATGGGTAAATGGCTTAAGGGCGTGCACCCTTGTTCAACGGGATTAGTAGTGCCCGCGCTCGCTCGTCCCGAATGGCTGGTCGAAATCGAAGCAACGGCCGTTATTCCAGACAATACTGCCTGATATGCTCAGCGATACTGATAAAGCGCAGTTCGATCGCGATGGGTATCTGATGGTTCCTGCTCTGGTATGTGATCGCGTACGTGAATCGCTTCTAAAAGAGATTGATCTGTGGGTAACCGAGAGTCGAAATCACAGCGCTAACTACGGGTTTGACACGCCGGATGGCAAGGCACGTTTTGATCTGGAACTCGGGCATAGTGCTGTTGAGCCACGGTTGCGCAGAGTTGCCAACCCTGCCGATATTTCCCAGCCTTACCAGGCGCTGCTGTTTGCAGGCATAGTACCCGAGGTCGTTGCCGATTTGATTGGCCCGGATGTCTTTTTTCATCATTGCAAGCTGAACAATAAATTCCCAGGCATGAAAGCCCGTGTGGAGTACCATGCAGATCACCCCTTTGATCCGCACACCAACGATGATGGTGTTACGGTGTTGCTTCTGTTAGATGATATGGATGATGGCAACGGCTGCATGCGCGTGGTTCCAGGATCACACCAGGAGCGCTACACTCATTTTCGCGATGACAAGTTTATTGGTTCTACTGATCCAGATCTTTTTGACAGCTTCGATCAGCGTGCCGACAGCATCATCGGTAAAGCTGGAGATGTATGCCTGATGGATATCTGGACACTGCATGGCGGTGGACCAAATCTATCTCAAGATCGTTCCCGGCGGATGTTGATCGCAGATTATCGTGCGGCTGATGCTTTTGCCCTTGCCCCACCTATTGTTCCATCCAGGTTTTATCGCAAGATCGTCGCCGGCAAGGCGACCCACGTGGCACGGCTACGTGAAGGCACTATGGAAATTCTCGAACATTACTCGGATGACTCTTTTTTCGGACTACAGGGTCAGCAGACAGCGGGCGAGGCACAATCATCATGACTTTCTCTATTGCTGGCGTCTGCCAGCGTACCGCTATGGCCGGAGTGGCGATTACTACCTCGAGTATCAGCGTAGGCAGTCGCTGTCCCTGGGCGAGAGCAGGAGCAGGCGCAGTAGCGACACAGAATATCACCGACCCTTCTATTGGTAACCAGGTGCTTGACTTGATGGAGACGGGCATGGACGCAGCGTCAGCTGTGGCCAAGGTGATGGATCAAAGGCCTCATGCGGAATATCGCCAAGTCACAGCTGTTGATTTGCGAGGCAATATCGCACATCAGACCGGTGATCAGATTCTGGGGGCGAACGCCGTTTCACAAGGCGCTTATTGTGTCGCCGCAGGTAATCTGTTGTCCTCAACCGAGGTGCCGGGCGCGATGACCCGGGTATTTGGCGATCACGCCGATCTGCATCTCGCTGAGCGTCTGCTTTGTGCGTTGGAGGCTGGGGTGAGTGCAGGTGGCGAAGAAGGTCCAACACACTCGGCTGCATTGCTGGTGGCGCAAACACATTCCTGGCCGCTGGTGGATCTGCGGGTGGACTGGTCCGACGATCCGGTCAATGAACTGCGGGCGTTATGGAGTCGTTACCAGCCACAGATGCAGGATTACCTAGATCGTGCTCTCAACCCTTCAGTGGCTCCAACTTATGGTGTCCCGGGTGATCTGTGAGTTCTTCAGCACCTGAAACATCGGCCCTGGATTCAGGCCTGACAAAACTGTTGCATGACCTCGTCTCTTTTGATACGACGAGTCGTCACTCTAATCTTGAGCTAATAACTTACGTAGAGGAATATCTTAATCGTTTCGGGATTGCCAGTCAGCGGATTCATGACGAAACTGGAGGCAAGGCCAACCTGTATGCCACCATTGGACCCCAGGACTTACCTGGAGTGATGTTGTCGGGGCACACTGACGTCGTCCCAGTCGACGGACAGCCTTGGTCTACCGATCCTTTTTCGGTTGTGATGAAGGGCGGACGTTTTTTTGGTCGCGGCACGGCCGACATGAAAGGCTTTATTGCCTGCGTACTCGCGCAGGTGCCTCAAATGCTTGAAATGCCGCTACAGACACCAATCCATATAGCCCTTTCCTACGATGAGGAAATCGGCTGTATCGGTGTGCACCGATTGCTGGATCTTTTGAAGACCTTGCCGGTGTGCCCGGCTATGGGGGTTGTCGGCGAACCTACCAGTATGAAAATAATCAATGCCCATAAAGGCAAACAAGGGTGGCGCGTCAACGTCCGCGGCCGGGCCGCGCATTCCGCTTATCCGGTCGAGGGCGTCAATGCCGTAGAGATTGCTGCAGAACTGATTTGTCATATACGACGGATCTATTCGACAGTGCCTGAGACGGGCCCAATCGATAACGCGTATCGTGTACCCCACAGCACGTTACATGTGGGGCCGATTCAAGGCGGTAGGGCGCTAAATATAGTGCCAGATGAGTGTGAGTTCAGTTTCGAGGTTCGTCATTTGCCCCAAGAGACCGCGCAGGGATATTTTCAGCAGATTGTCAGTTATGCCGAGGAAGTGCTGGTGCCATTAATGCGCTCAGTAGACCCACAAACCGGAATCTTTTTTGAAACCCTTGCCGGATACCCGGGTTTGCGCACAGCAGATGATGCTCCGGTTGTACGTTTCATCCAGATGCTTCTGGACGATGCCCAGACGCCAGGAAAAATCAGTTTTGGTTCAGAGGCGGGGTTGTTCGGTGAGCAGGTGGGCGTACCTTGTGTCGTCTGTGGTCCCGGAAGTATTCTGCAGGCTCATCGACCGGATGAGTACGTAGATGTTGAGCAATTGGCTCATTGCTGGGATTTTCTGGGCCGACTGATCAGTCATCTTCAAACAGAGCGCTTGCCTGTTTAATGGGGCATTTACCGGAAGGAAGGACATCATGAAAACCATATACAGCGAACAGCACCGACTGCGTGATGCGAAAACCGAGCTTTATGGGGGTCAGCTGGTTAAACCTTTTGAGCGACCCTCACGGGCCGATATGGTGATCAAGGCGGTACGTCAGTCCAATCTTGGAGAGATCAAAGAGCCCACGTCATATCCGCTGGACCCGGTACTGGCAGTGCACGACGCTGATTTTGTTTCTTTCCTGGAGACTGCCTGGGATGAGTGGCAGCAGGTTGGGTACGCGGGCGAGGCGATGGCGACTGTCTGGCCGGCCAGGCGCATGCAGTGTCGAGCGCCGCGTTTTATCGAGGGCAAGATTGGATATTATGCGATGGCCGCAGAGACCACGATCACCGAGGGTACCTGGCCTGCGGCGCTGGCCTCCAAGGATGTCGCGCTGACTGGGGCGCAGGGCCTATTGGCCGGTGAGCGCGGCATGTTTTCACTGTGCCGGCCTCCTGGCCATCACGCCGCACGCGATATGTTTGGCGGTTATTGTTTTCTCAACAATGCGGCTATCGGGACCCAGTATTTGCGCGACAACGGTGCTGAGCGCGTCGCTATACTGGACGTAGATTTTCATCATGGTAATGGCACCCAGGACATTTTCTACGAGCGCGATGATGTACTTTTCTGTTCATTGCACGGTGATCCCGAAGATGCTTTCCCGCATTTTCTCGGTTACGCAGATGAGACGGGATTGGGCGCTGGTATGGGTTACAACCGTAACTATCCGATGCCACCGGGCACGGGGTTCTCGAGATGGGGCGAATCACTATCCAACGCACTTGAGCACATCGACGAGTTTGCACCACAGTACCTGGTGGTATCTCTTGGAGTGGATACTTTTGAAAACGATCCGATCAGTTTCTTTAAGTTGACAACTCCCGATTACCTGACAATGGGTAAGATGATTGGCGCTTTGAATATACCGACGCTATTTGTGCTCGAGGGTGGTTATGATATCGACGAAGTCGGTATCAACGCGGTCAATGTGCTAACGGGCTATGAGAGTTGATCAGAGGGTCTGCAGATTAAGTTCGGCGATAGATTATGAGTCAGATTCAGTTGATCAGTTCAGCCGTATGCCCTTTTGCCCAACGCAGTCGTATTGTCTTGGCAGAAAAGCGAGTGGATTTCGAATTGATAGAGATTGATCTTCATCAAAAGCCAAAGTGGTTTGAGAAGATTTCCCCATATAGTAAGGTTCCGGTTTTACTGCATGGTGATGCTGTGATCTATGAGTCATCGGTGATCAATGAATACCTGGATGAAATTACGTCAAGCCATAGCCTGCTTCCGTCCTCTCCTTTAGAACGCGCTGGCGCACGTATATGGATCGATTTTGATAACACCAAGATCACGCCTATCTTCTACAAGGTCTTGCTGTGTCAAGATGAAATAGTACAAAAGCAGTTAAAAAAGCAGATGATAGAGCATTTACATTTTCTCGAGCACGAGGGCTTTTCCAATACTGATAGCGGACCATTCTGGTTTGGACGATCTTTGTCTCTGGTGGATATCGCGCTGTATCCGCATTTTGAGCGCTTTGAGGTCCTGACTCATTATCGAGGTCTCGAGCTACCAACTGATTGCAAAAAGATACGTACATGGCTTAGTGCGATGAAAGAGTTGCCGAGTGTTCGCCAGACAGCGAATGACGATGCCTATCATATCGCCGCCTACGAAACGTATGCATATGGCACTGCATCAGGAACAACGGCGAAAGATATGCAGATGGCCTGACGCATCGTTGCATGTACTTTGCCTAAAACCAAGCAGATACCTGATAAAACTCTATTTAAGATAACCCAGACGACGAAAGGAATTCCTATGACAATTGCCAGTACGAAATACGATACCCAGTCGATCTGGCGCAAAGATCGCGATCACAACATTCATCCGTGGACCGATTTCGCCTCTTTCAAGGATCAAGGCTCTATGGTGATGTCCCATTCAGATGGAGTCTACGTATTCGATTCTGACGGTAATCGCTATATAGATGGTATCGGCGGCTTGTGGTGCGTCAACATTGGTTATGGCAATGAGGAGATGGCGCAGGCAATTGCCGACCAGGTACGCCAGATTCCCTACTACTCGACTTTTAATCACCTGACCACGCCGCCTGCGGCCACACTGGCAGCGAAGCTTGCCGAGTTGACACCGGGATCTTTAAACCATGTTTTTTTGGGTACCGGCGGATCGATGGCGAATGATTCGGCAGTACGCATCATTCATTTTTATTTCAATCGTCTTGGCCAGACCAGTAAGAAAAAAATTATTGCCAGAACCGATGGTTATCATGGCAGCACCTATCTTGCGATGTCGATGACGGGCGTTACCTTCGATCACCAGGGTTTCGATCTGGCGCCGGACCTGGTGCACCATATTCCCTCACCCAATACCTATCGCCGCCCCGATGGCATGAGCGAAGAGGAGTTCTGCACTGAAAAGGTAGCGGATCTGGAGAACAAGATCGTCGAACTGGGAGCGGAGAATGTCGCCTGTTTTATTGCCGAGCCGATCATGGGCGCAGGTGGCGTGATCGTGCCACCGGCAGGTTATCACCGTCGTACCCGCGAGGTTTGTGATAAGTACGATGTGCTTTATATATCCGATGAGGTGGTGACCGGGTTTGGACGGCTTGGCCATTTTTTTGCTTCTGAGGCGGTTTTTGACCTGGTACCCGACGTGATTACTTGCGCCAAAGGCATCTCTTCTGGCTACCTGCCATTGTCAGCGACGATCCTCTCTGAGAAAATCTATGACGTCATCAGTGTGCCTCAGGCCGAAGGCGCGATGTTCACACATGGCTTTACCTATTCGGGTCACCCGGTGGTCTGTGCTGCTGGGGTCAAGAATATCGAGATCATGGAGCGTGAGAATATCTGCGGGCACGTTCGTGAATGGGGCCCTTACTTTGAATCCCAACTACAGGGCCTGCGTGATTATCCTATTGTGGGTGATGTACGTGGCAGTCACTTCATGATGTGTATCGAGAACGTAGCGGATAAAGAAACCAAGGCCTTGTTGCCAGACGAAGTGGGCATTGGCGGTCGTATTGCACGCCATTGCCAGGAGCGGGGACTGATCGTGCGACCGATTGCGCATCTCAATGTCATGTCACCTCCGCTGATACTGGATCGGGAGCAGATCGATACGATGGTGGGTATTCTGCACGAGAGCATCAAGGCAACCATGGACGAGTTGGTTCGTGAGAATCTCTGGAGTGGCTGACCACCTCTGGCACGGGTCGCCATCATCCTGAGCAAAAGCAACAACCGCACGGCACTATCATGAGAGAAGTCGTTATTGCCGCCACGCAGATGGCCTGCAGTTGGGACACCGATGCCAATGTGGGTCGTGCTGAGGCGCTGGTGCGCAAAGCCGCCGGCCAAGGGGCAAACGTTGTCCTGATACAGGAACTGTTTCAAACCCCGTATTTCTGTGCCGAGCAGAAAAACGAGTACCGGGATCTCGCCCAGCCGATGGAAGGTCATCCAGTAATTGCCCGCATGCAAGATCTTGCCCGTGAGTTGCAGGTGGTTATGCCGGTCAGTTTTTTTGAAAAGGCAAACACGGCGTTATTCAACACAGTGGCTATGGTGGATGCCGATGGCTCGGTGCTTGGCAAGTACCGCAAGAGCCACATTCCGGATGCCATTGGCTACCAGGAGAAGTTCTATTTCAGTCCGGGCGACACGGGATTTCGGGTTTGGCACACGGCTGCAGGCTGTATTGGTGTAGGCATTTGCTGGGATCAGTGGTTTCCCGAAGCGGCACGTGCCATGACACTGATGGGTGCCGAGATCCTGCTCTATCCCACCGCTATCGGTTGTGAGCCACGGACGCCAGAGATTAACTCACGCGCTCACTGGACTCGCGTGATGCAGGGGCATGCTGCAGCTAATGTGGTTGCACTCGCTGCCAGTAATCGTATTGGCAAAGAGATCTGGGATACAGACACCATGGATTTCTACGGTGGTTCTTTTATTGCAGGCCCAGAAGGAGAGATTTGTACTCAGGCTAGTGAGGATCGCGAAGAAATCATCACAGCCCGTTTTGATCTCGACGTGTTGCGTTCACAGCGTCTGGAGTGGGGCATTTTTCGTGATCGGCGTCCCGATCTTTATCAATCTCTGGGCACGCTCGATGGCGGAGTCTGAATCGCGTTGGCTAATTTGCCATTAATCATCCGGCTAAAGAGCGGACTGTAACCCAATAGACAGCGGGCCAGAGTCACATGGATTTCAGTATTCAGCTGTCAGCGGACTATCCGGATAAAGATTACGGCGGAGACAAGGTCTATCAGGACATGCTCGATCAGGCGATTCTGGCAGATCAGTACGGTTTCGATGCGGTGTCGATCACTGAACATCACCTCATCAATTGCCTGATGATGCCAGCACCGTTGCAGTTCGCTGTCAAGATTGCAGCGCACACTCAGAACATCAAGATCATGACGTCGGTGGTGGTATTGCCATTGCACGATATGCGTGTCTATGCTGGAGAAGTGGTGGTTGCCGATATATTGACCGAGGGTCGATTGTTATTGGGCGTGGGCCGAGGGGCTTTTCGTTACGAGATGGAACGCCTGGGGGTACCGATGGAAGAGACCAGGGCACGGTTTGATGAGTCGCTCGAGGTGCTGCTTGCTCTATTGACCAAAGAAGAGGTCAGTTGGAATGGCGAGTATTATCAGTTTGATCCTTTGACCATCATGCCGCGTCCGGTTCGTCTGGGTGGCCCGCCAATTGTGATTGCGGTGATGAACCCGGAGGGCATATACCACTGCACCAGACGCGGTTTTCATATTCAGACCACCCCACTTTCAGGTAACCACCAGTTATTGGTGGATCAGGTGGCCGCATTCAAGCGGGCTAAGATCGAGATGGGGGTGAACGGCCAAGGTCTTTCCCTGAGCCTATCGCGGGTCGCATTTCTGGCCAGAACCGAAGCTGAAAAAAAGGACCGTATTCGCGAGGCCCATGCCTATTACAGCCGGTTCGACAATGTCTATACAGGCCCGGGCCTGGTTGATGCCGGAATGATCCGTCCGTTGCCGCGCAAGCAGAGTATGGAAGAGTTGGCCGAGAGCTTGTTGATATGTACCCGCCAGGAGATGATCGACAAGCTCGCACCCTATGCCGAGTTGGGTATTGATCGGTTGATCCTGAGCCCTAATTTTGGTTCGGACCCGCAACTGACTCGAGATGCTTTGCAGTATTTTGCACAGGATGTCATGCCATTGTTTGCTGACTCAGCCGGAATAACGGTGTAGTGTGTCTATCAGATTTACCGGTTATTTCGAGTAATTAGCCATAAAATGTGTGACTGTTCCCTGTCATCATGAATCAGGGTCAACCCTGATTCGATGTTTCAGGCGTGATCAGGTATAACACCCCGTCTTTTGTAATCGGAGTCATTGCAGGTGAGTGAATCTAACAAAGCAGATCAAGATCCCTGGTTGTTGACGCCCGGACCCCTGACGACTTCGCGTACGGTTAAGGAGGCCATGCTTCATGATTATGGGTCGCGCGACCAGCGTTTCATTGATATTAACCGCAGGGTTCGCTCGCGCCTGGTAGACCTCGTTGAAGGCGCCAACAGCCATGTTTGCGTACCGCTCCAGGGTAGTGGCACCTTCGTGGTTGAGGCCATGCTTAGTAATTTTGTACCCTCAGGCGGGAAAGTACTGATTCTGGTGAACGGGGCCTATGGACAGCGTATGGAGTCGATCTGCGCGTACCACAGTCTTTCAGCCGAGTCGTTGAACTGGGCAGAAGATGAACCGGTTGATCCTTCGGTAGTAGCAGAGCGTTTAGCGGTCGATTCATCAATCAGTCACGTCGCTGTAGTGCACTGCGAGACCACTACCGGCATCCTTAATCCGATCGAGCAGATTGCTGCGGTAGTCGCAGCAGCCGGGCGCGCATTGTTGATCGATTCGATGAGTGCGTTTGGGGCGCTTCCAGTATCATCCAGATGCATCCGATTCGACGCACTGGTTGCCTCAAGCAACAAGTGTCTGGAGGGCGCACCCGGGCTAGGTTTCTGCCTTGCCAGTAAAGATGCCCTGGAGGCGACCCAGGGTAACTCAGACAGTCTTTGTCTCGATCTCTATCAACAGTGGAAAGGCCTGGAAGTCAACGGACAATGGCGATTTACCCCACCAACGCACTGTATTCTGGCTTTTGACCAGGCCTTGCAGGAGTTTGATGAGGAAGGTGGGGTATCAGGGCGGGGCGGGCGTTACCGCACTAATTGTGATCTTCTGGTGACGGGCATGCGGGAGCTCGGCTTCGAGACCTTGTTGCCGGATGAACTACAGGCTCCCATTATTGTGACTTTCAGGATGCCCGCAGATGCCGCGTTTGATTTTCAGAGTTTTTACGATGGACTGAGTGACCGTGGGTATATCATCTATCCCGGAAAGTTGACGATTGCCGAGAGCTTCCGGATGGGTTGTATCGGTCGACTGGATGCGGGTCATATGCGCGGAGCACTAAACGCTGTACGCGAAGTTATGACCGAGATGGGCGTAGCGTCTGGAAGTCCGACAGCCAGCTAGCGGTATCACCTGGCAGATCATATAAAAGCCGTTAAACAGGAAACAAACAAGCAATGAAAGAAGAAGTGATAAGTGTTAATGGCCGTGACTATGCCTGGCCGAAAAATCCGATCGTGGTCGTTTGTGTTGATGGGTCGGAACCGGGGGGGGCGGGCTCAGACAACGGAGGCTATATAGAGCGTGCGATTGAAGCTGGAGAGATGCCCTTTCTGGCATCGGTGCGCGAGCGAGGTACTTTTGGGTATGCAGACTGTGTCGTTCCCAGTTTTACCAATCCCAATAATCTTTCTATTGTGACTGGACGGCCT
>JAAZZE010000189.1 GCA_014239255.1 Gammaproteobacteria bacterium | reverse complement strand
TCTGCCGCCTCAACCTGCGGTGCTCACTGAACATCATGAATGGCAGATAGAACGGTGCCTGCAGCGAGAACCGCCAACCCGAACAACCTGCAGCGCTGGCCGCCTCATGGGCCAACTCGACCACACTGTCCGGCAGTCCAGCAAGATCTGCCGTCTCATCCAGGTCAAGAACCCAATGATCGGTAGCGTCCAGAAGGTTCTGCTCGAAACGGTTGGCGAGGCTTGCCAGTTCGGTCACAATTTCACGAAAACGCTCCCGCGGCGATCCTTTGAGTTCTGCGCCGGCAAGTCGAAAATCGCGCAGCGCATTTTGCACCACCTTGCGCCGTGCCGCAGAGAGCCCGGTAAACCCACTGCTGTCGGCTATACGGTGGTAACCGCGATAAAGAGCTCGGTTCTGCCCGACCCCGCTTTGGAAAGCACTGATTTTGGGCAAACAAGCATCAACTGCTGTGCGCAACTCCTGGCTATCGCGCACGGCATTAAGATGTGATACCGGTGACCAGACTCGCTCCAGTTGCTCTTCCATATCCTGCAATGGTTCAGCAAAAGACTCCCAGTCTGCATCATCGGCTTGTGATTCAAGGGCCTGTACCTGTAAACGGTGCTGGTGCAGCACGACATCGAGTGCCGGCTCTACCAGCGACGGCTCGATTTCGCGAAAACGTGGTAACCCGCTCAGATCCAGCAGGGGATTGTCAGTGAGGGGGCTATCTTGGTTACTCATAAATT
>JAAZZE010000188.1:242-745 GCA_014239255.1 Gammaproteobacteria bacterium | reverse complement strand
TACGTGAAGTTGCCCGGACTTTTGCTACTGCAGAATCAGCTATCATCTTGTGGGGCATGGGAATTTCGCAGCACACTCATGGTACAGACAATTCTCGATGTTTAATTGCTTTGTCGCTGATGACAGGTCAGATCGGACGTCCCGGAACCGGCTTGCATCCACTGCGAGGACAAAATAATGTGCAGGGAACATCTGATATGGGCTTGATTCCGATGTTCTTTCCGGATTACAAATCAGTTACAGATCCGGAAAACAAAAAATGGTTTGAGAATTTTTGGGGAACCTCCCTCAATCCAAAAACTGGTTTAACGGTTGTGGAAATTGTTGATGCAGTGCATTCCGGAGGAGTCCGCGGCATGTACGTTCAAGGTGAAAATCCGGCGATGTCTGATCCAAACCTTAATCACGCTCGTGGTGCATTGTCCATGCTGGAGCACTTGGTGGTGCAGGATATTTTTCTGACTGAAACAGCAGGTTTTGCGGATGTAATTTTTCCTGCTTCC
>JAAZZE010000188.1:0-232 GCA_014239255.1 Gammaproteobacteria bacterium | reverse complement strand
CGCTTTTCCAGAAAAGAGCGGTACCTTCACAAATTCCAACCGTCAAGTTCAACTTGGACGACAATCCATCGATCCTCCCGGGAACGCACGTCAAGACTGGTGGATCATACAGGAAGTGGCGCAACGACTTGGTGTTGATTGGAGTTATGATGGTCCTGAAGAAATATTTTCTGAAATCAGGAAAGCAACTCCCAGCATGGCCGGTATTACCTGGAAACGCTTACAGAAAGAA
>JAAZZE010000187.1 GCA_014239255.1 Gammaproteobacteria bacterium | reverse complement strand
AGTTCAAAGTCAGTCAGGTCACCATCTTGTCCCAGGAACTCAGCATGGGCATAGACCTCATCTGATGTGATGGTAAAGCCATGATTCTTGGCAAGGGTTGCTATGCTATCTCCCATACCTGACCCATTGGCAGTTGCTGTGTTGATAATGGAGATAACCTGTTCCTGAAGATCGTCATCTTCAAGGACGGCGTTACGGAAGGAATTGAAGTCAGTCATTAATCTGTCCTATTGAGGTTGGGGTGAATGGGGTTAACAACCGCTATCTCTGTCCTGACCCCCACTAATCAACTCCAACTCAAAGTCAGTCAGATCATCACCTTGTCCTAAAAAGTCCTGATGAGCATAAACCTCATCTGAGGTGATCGTGTAACCATGAGTCTTGGCAAGGGTTGTGATGCCATCTCCCATCCCTGACCCATTGGCACTTGCAGTATTGATGATGGAGATGACTTGCTCTTGAAGATCATCGTTTGCAAGAACAGCGTTACGGAAGGATTGGAAGTCGGTCATGGTTTTTTCCTTGAGTTATGACTCAAGAATACGCCTGTCTTAAGAATGACTCAACTTGTGAGTGTGATGGGGATCACATAAGAGGTTAGGTAGGAGTCAGCGTAGGTAAGTGCCACGCTGTTGCTTAGAGAGGTGCTTGAGAGCGGAGGATTTGGTTAAGCGATTGGGTTGAATCGGATTAACAACCGCCGTCGTGACTCCTAGAACCCCCACTGATCAACTCCAACTCAAAGTCA
>JAAZZE010000186.1 GCA_014239255.1 Gammaproteobacteria bacterium | reverse complement strand
AATAATGAGGTTCAATCTATGATCACCGCCCTAGGTGCCGGTTTTGGCGGATCTGAAGATGAAAGCGGTGAAAGATCTCCCGGAGATTTAGATATAGAAAAACTTCGCTATCATAAAATAATTATTATGACGGATGCTGACGTAGATGGATCTCATATCCGAACTCTCTTACTGACATTCTTTTATCGAAAAATGAAAGAAGTTATTGATGGCGGTTATCTTTACCTTGCTCTCCCCCCATTATATAGAGTTGCCCAAGGTAAAAAAGAATCATACGCCTATGATGATAATGAGCGAGACCTTATCATTGAAAGGATGCAAAAGGATAATAAAAACACAAAAGTAACCATTCAGCGCTACAAAGGCTTGGGTGAAATGAACCCGGGGCAATTATGGGAAACCACTATGGACCCAGAGCGCAGAACCTTGTTGCAGGTTACGGTAGAAAGCGCAAGTGAAGCAGCTGAAACATTCCAAAATCTCATGGGAAGCGACGTAGAAGCTCGTCGAACATTCATTGAGAAAAATGCAAAATTTGTCGTCAATCTTGACGTTTAAACCCTAGGAAATATTTATGGTTGATTTTAATAGAGACAACACACTTCCACGAGACATCGTAGATGAAATGAAAGAGAGCTATCTTAACTATTCCATGTCAGTTATAGTTTCTCGGGCTCTACCAGATGTGAGGGACGGGTTAAAACCAGTGCACCGCAGAATTTTATTTGGGATGAGCGAACTGGGTTCTAACTGGAATCGTCCGTATAAAAAATG
>JAAZZE010000185.1 GCA_014239255.1 Gammaproteobacteria bacterium | reverse complement strand
AAGATCAGATTGTTATTGCGGATTTAGTGCGAAAGTGGCAATGTTCTCTTTATCGTTGCAAAGATGAAAATTCATGACTTGCCCAGGCTTGATCGAAACTGCCGAAGGCGGGAGAAGTGAATCGAACCCGCAGAGCACTTCTGAAAATGCTGGGTGTAGCCCAGTAACATCTGGTCGTCTAACTACGAATGCCAGGTCACCGACTTTCTGATCTTCGACCTCAAGCGTGACGTGTGAAAGCTTGGCCTGAGAACCTGCCCAGCCAGAGATGTTGATTGATCCATTTTCATGGATTACAAGTCGATCAATGTATATCAGACATACAACAGAGTTGTCCCCGGAAATCCGACTCGGAGTTTCATCTGGATTAATAGTGATAGCGTGCCTGAAATAGGAGGGGTGAGAGTCAATCTTGACATTGGAATATTGGATAGGAATCGTGTGCGGGTTGTCGTAGGTGTATTTCTTCGATCGATTCCCGGTGTGTGAGTGCACAAACCAAAGCCGTGTTACCTTAAATTCGTCACCTAGGCGTTGAGCCTCGAGCAGTTCTTTTTCTGAATCGTTGGTTTCAAATAGAACATATTTCCAGACAACTATGCCGCCTTTGGGTTTTTGACACGCAATAGCATCGTTTAGAAATTTGAAAGCTTTAGCGATACTCCCTTTTACGCGATACTTCTCATAAGATTCCTGGAACGCACCATCGATCGAAACGACTGTCTCCTCAACATATTCCGAATCGATGGTTTTGGCAAAATCATGATTACCATTGGTAATGACGCGTTGTAAC
>JAAZZE010000184.1 GCA_014239255.1 Gammaproteobacteria bacterium | reverse complement strand
CTTTTTATAATAAGTGTTTGAATAAAGGGGAGATAATGATGACCATCTTTATGGAGTATTACTGCATCTCCCCAAAATGAATACTGAAGTTTTCCAATATAAAATTCAGCAAAAAAGATTCCTGCAAAAATTGATCCTAGAGCCAGGAAGCATAACGGTAAAGTCATAACCAGTGGAGACTCATGAGCATGATCGAAAGTTTTAGCATCTGATCTAGTCTTTCCATGAAATGTCATGAATAATAATCTCCAAGAATAGAATGCTGTTAATAATGCTGTCAAAATGCCTATAGTATAGGCAAAAGAGGCCATTGAAGAACTTGAGAAGTATGTATTCTCTAAAATACTTTCTTTAGAATAATATCCTGAAAAATATGGGAAACCTATAATTGCCAAAGAGCCAATCCACATCATGGTTGCTGTAAATGGTATTTTTTTGAATAACCCACCCATTTTACGCATATCCTGCTCATGATGCATTGCATGTATTACTGAACCAGCAGATAAAAACAATAAAGCTTTGAAAAAACCATGAGTCATCAAATGGAAAATTGAAGCGTTATATGCACCAACTCCTGCGGCAAAAAACATATATCCAAGTTGACTACATGTTGAATAAGCTATTACTCTTTTAATATCATTTTGTGTAAGCGCTATACTTGCAGCAAAGATAGCTGTTGATGCTCCTATGAAAGTAATAAATAAGTTTGTGTAAACTGCATATTCAAATAATGGACTCATTCTTGCAACTAAAAAAACACCAGCTGTTACCATTGTTGCGGCATGAATAAGAGCAG
>JAAZZE010000183.1:546-804 GCA_014239255.1 Gammaproteobacteria bacterium | reverse complement strand
AGTTCGCAAGACCTGACCTTACATGATTTTGGTCCGGGTCTGACATAGCTGGATTTTCACCCATGACATACATTCCGGAAATACCCCCCTCATGGATTTCATTCATGATTTCCACTACAGTTAGGCCTTTAACCGGATCTAGGGATCTACCCCATTTTTCCTCAAAATTCTTTCTAATGTCCGCATCCTCAACTGACTGATAATTTGGATAAACCATTGGAATCAATCCGGCATCAGAAGCACCTTGGACATTATTTT
>JAAZZE010000183.1:0-536 GCA_014239255.1 Gammaproteobacteria bacterium | reverse complement strand
CCCTTAGCGGATGAAGTCCTGTGCCAGATCTTCCCAATTGACCTGTTATTAGGGATAAAGCAATTAAACATCTAGCATTATCAGTGCCATGGACATGCTGAGAAACGCCCATGCCCCAGAAAATAATTGATTTCTCAGAATTTGCATAAATTCTGGAAAGTTCACGGACGTAGGAGGCAGGAACTCCAGAAATATCTTCCATGTTTTCAGGAGAAAAATCTTCCACTTTCTTTCTTAAATCATCAAACCCATCTACATTAGCCTGGATATATTGCTCATCATATAGTTTTTCATCGATTATCACATGGAGCATTGAGTTTAGAAGTGCAACGTCACAACCAGGTTTAAAAACTACCGGATGACTAGCGTGTCGCATAAGTTCCTGTCTTCGCGGATCAAAAACCAATAATTTCGCGCCTCTCTTTGAAGCCTGCTTAAGGTATGTCGCAGCAACTGGGTGATTTTGTTCAGGTCTTGCTCCAATCACCATTATACAATCACTATCATCAGCCGCAGTAAAAGGGGCTGATACCGCA
>JAAZZE010000182.1 GCA_014239255.1 Gammaproteobacteria bacterium | reverse complement strand
CACACTTGGGGAAACGGTATAGTTGAGATGGCATTATATGCATCTGGCGTAGCTATTCCTGATATTTATGATGTATTAGATACTCAAGAAGGACAGGATATGGTTTTTGCTAAACTAGATACTATCAAAGATTCCGTAGTATTTTGGTCTTCAGGCGCAAAACCACTAGATCTAGTCAATTCAGGTGAAGTTTCTATGTCACTAGCATATAACGGCCGTATTGGTGGTGCTGTTCTAGCTGACGGCGCTGACTATGTTACTGTCTGGGATGGACAGGTTCTTGAAGAGGAATGGTTAGTTCTTATGAATGGAGCTCCAAACAGAGCTGCAGCTATTCACTTCTTAATCCATGCTTCTGCCACTGAGCAACAAGCAGGTCAGGCTCGTTGGATCAACTATGCTCCAATGCGTCCATCTGCTCTTCCTATTATGGCAGCAGGTGAGCCTTGGTTTAATCCAGGTCTTGCAACAGAAGCGAATATCATGGAGCATATGCCTACTACAGATGAGCATATGAAAGGTGGTATTCTTGCCGATCCTGATTGGTGGGCAGATAATGGTCAAGCAGTAAATGATCGTTATGCAGCTTGGATGGCTAATTAATTAGCTGACCAGTAAACGAGTTTAATTTGTTTTATACTCGTTTAATAAAACAGGTCGGTTTCACTACCGGCCTGTTTTTAACTTTACAAAAACAGGTTTTATAATCTAGCTAAAAAGCTAGATATCAGAGTCATTATTTTATGGATGATACTACGACAATTACTTCTCAGGGACCATTACTAACAAACGATGGTGTCCCCCTTA
>JAAZZE010000181.1:324-827 GCA_014239255.1 Gammaproteobacteria bacterium | reverse complement strand
AGGTGTTTACCCCTGAGGTTGCGCAAACATTCTTCGAGCAGGGTGAACGCTTTCGCCAACGCCTTGAAACCTCTGCCTCCAGGTTAAACCTACCGGTTCAGGTTACCGGCATGGGGTCCATGATGGCGCTGCATTTCGGGAACAAAAAGCCCAGGGCGCCCTATCTTCACCCGCCCGGGTATTCAGAACTTTACGAACTCTTGCATCTAAAGATGATGGCGAAAAGCCAGTTCTACGCGAGACGCGGTATGATTAATATCTCGCTGCCGGTGACGGAGGGGATGTTCGATCAGTTTGAAGCCTCGTTGGTATCCACCATCGAAGAGTGTGCCAATGCAATACTCGAGACCGTCTCCCTCTAAAACCAAAACGCCCCGCTAAGCGGGGCGTCGTGATTGGCTGCCACAGTAAGTACTGTCACCGGACAGGGTATCGATGCAACTACGAGAGGATGCTCCCGCGCTCCACACAGACACCAAAGCTCACTGTGACGATTCCTGAAT
>JAAZZE010000181.1:0-314 GCA_014239255.1 Gammaproteobacteria bacterium | reverse complement strand
AAGACAATTACCCGTATTGCTCCCGCAGTTTTTTCTTGTCAATTTTGCCCACGCTGGTCTTGGGAATTTCCGACACGAGTTCAATGCGCTGGGGAACTGCCCATTCACTGATCGTCCCGATTTTCGCCTGGCGTTGAAACTCAACGCGCACTGAGTCAAGACTGGGCGCATCTTTTGCCGCCACTAAGAGCAATAGGGGTCTTTCGCCCCACCTCTCATCGGCAATTCCGATAGCCGCGGCCTCGCTCACTCCTTCACAGGTGAGCGCAATATCTTCGAGCTCGAGCGACGAGATCCACTCACCGCCGCTTTTA
>JAAZZE010000180.1 GCA_014239255.1 Gammaproteobacteria bacterium | reverse complement strand
TAAATGTCAAGTTTTTTTGTGCTTTTAGCTGCGTTTCTTATTAAGCCTTCACTCGATATAAATTCAGTGTAAACAACATCCGCACCCTGCTCCTTACATAAAGCTCTAAAGGGAGGGTCACTAACATCTTCCATGGGCGCTAACAGAAGGGGAAACGGTGGAAGTTCTATGTTGCCTATTTTAACCATGTGACAAAATTAACAATTCTTGAATTTATTTAGGTCTTGTCTGTAAAGATTATACAAAGTAAGTATCTTTGTACAAAATATATAACTTGTCAAACAACATACGTAACTTCTGTATTATAGCCCATATTGATCACGGTAAAAGTACACTTGCTGATCGCCTTCTTGATTTTACAGGGTCGGTTACTGATCGTGAGAAAAAAGATCAACTTCTAGATGACATGGAGCTTGAAAGAGAAAAAGGTATTACGATTAAGTCCCATGCTGTTCAAATGGATTACGAGGATAATGGTGAAAAGTTTATTTTAAACCTGATTGATACTCCTGGGCATGTAGATTTTTCTTATGAGGTGTCTAGGGCAATTGCTGCATGTGAGGGAGCTTTATTGGTTGTAGACGCTGCACAAAGTATCCAAGCTCAAACAATTTCAAACCTGTATTTGGCGGTTGATAATGATTTAGAGATTATTCCTGTTGTAAATAAAATAGACTTGCCTTCTGCTAACCCTGAGGTTGTTGTGGATGAAATTGTTACTTTAATTGGATGCAAGCCTGAAGAGGTTATTCTTGCTTCAGCAAAAACTGGAGAGGGTATTAAAGATATTATTCGTGGAATTATTGATCGTGTCCCTTCTCCTGAGGGAAATCCA
>JAAZZE010000017.1:3664-40997 GCA_014239255.1 Gammaproteobacteria bacterium | reverse complement strand
CTCCAATGAGATTTGTCAAAACCTTTAGCTCACTTTAGTTACGGTACTACTCCAGCTTTTTTAAACCCAAATCGTACTAATTACCCTGCCTGAAGAATTCGCGTTCGCCAGGCTTCGACTACCTGCGTGTCCGAGCGCTCTGTTGGGCTAAGGAGAATTGGTATATCAAGGTCGACTTTGCCCGGTGCGCCAGTCAATCGGATGATCCGTTGCCCCAGCTGGATTGCCTCCCGCAGGTCGTGGGTTACAAAAATCACTGTAGTGGAGTGCCTGCGCCAGATCTCTAGCAGCAGTAAACGCAATCGCGCAGCCGTCGGCTCATCAAGCGAGGTGAATGGCTCATCGAGTAACAGTAAGTCGGGCTCCACTACGAAAGCACGCGCCAAAGCAAGTCGCCGTTGCATACCGGTAGACAGGCGGTCAGGATAGGCATGGCAAAAATCCGTAAGACCAGTCAGGCTAAGCAGTTCGCTGACATCGACTGTGCTCGCCGATCGATCCTTGATAAGGGTGAGATTCTGCCCCACCGTCCGCCAGGGCAGCAGCCGGGGTGCCTGAAATACATAGCCAATAACCGCTTTCTGGTGTTCCGATGTGAGTGGCAGGTGGATCTCACCATCGTAGTCATGGTCCAGGCCAGCCAATATGTTCAACAACGTTGTCTTGCCACAGCCCGACGGGCCGGTAATACACGCGAACTGGCCGCGCTTTATTGAAAACTTAATTGAGGCTAGAGCTTGGTGTGGCGGTGCCTGTGATACCCCCGGAAAAGTTTTTTTGCACAAGTTGACCTGTAGGCTATTCATCGGCGCCACCGATTTAAGGCAGTCTCAAGCGGTCGTAAGCCGAACCATTCGATAATCTGAACAATCATAATAAAGGCTAGTGAGTACGCCAATATGCTTGCCACATCAAACATTTGGAAAAACACACTTAATTGAAACCCGATCCCGTTACTTCTGCCCAGCAGTTCCACAACCAAGACGATCTTCCATATGAGCGCAAGCCCCGACCGCACTGACGCTAACAAGTAAGGCGAAAGCTGAGGCAGTATGACATGACGTAGTCGTGCCATACCATTAAGACGATAGACACGGCACATCTCGTCAAGGTCGCGGTTGAGTGAACGTGCTCCCTCGCGCACTGTGACAATGACATTGGGTATCTTGTTGATAGCCACCGCCAGCACCGCAGCACTTTCAACCAGACCGAACCAAACGTAACACAGGATGATGGTAACAAGTGCTGGGAGATTTAAAAAGAAAATCAGCCAACTATCGAGAAAACGGTTAAGGCCTAACAATCGACCCATCGCTATACCAACCGCTACTCCGATGGACATTGCCAACACGAAGCTCGCTGCCACGCGTGCCAGGGTCACGGCGAGATGATAGGGAACCTCACCCGAGCCTATGCCCTCGACAAGGACACTGAAAACCACCAACGGGCTAGGTAATACGCGGCTATCCGCAAAACTTGCCCCAAGATGCCAAAGACCTAGCAACACCAGTAACGATATCAACGACCACCACAGATTTGCCAGGGGCGGCATACGAGTCTTAAAAAGTCCAATCGGCCCAGAAGGTCCCTGGTGCAAGACTGAGTGAGTCACCGACGAGTCTCTTGCCGCCTGCCTTAGCCATGACTGCAAAAAGATTTGCGGCTGCCCTACGCTCTTCACTGCCCCAGTGGGCCGGGATACCGGCACGATAGCCAGCTACTAACGCCTTAAAAACTGCATCTTCCTCGGCCTTCATCCTGGGGCGAAGCCGCTGCCATTGTTTTGTCGATTTGGCCAAAAGAGTTTTGGTGGTACGACTCGCTCTGAGAAAACCGATCACGTCCTCGCGTTGATCTTCGGCCCAACTGGCGCTGAATGCATAACCAAGCATAGGCACCGGCTCAACAATTCCTAAAGCTGCAGCAGTACTTGCTACAGCAACGACTTCGCGTAATCCTGCCGCCTTGAGTCGAGCATTGTAGTGCCAGAAATTAACCGCAGCGTCGACCCCACCAGATAATACTTGCTGGTTGATCAGGGGTGGTGCACCAAATACGCGTTCTACCTGTTGGTCGAGATCCAGATCATATCGGGCCTTCGCAAGCGCTTTAAACAGTACCCAACTCTTATCCACTGGCCCACCGGCAATACCAACCCGTTTACCAGCGAGATCGGAAAGGTTCTTGATACTCGAGTCGGGCGGCACCATGAGCGCACCCACTGCTGCAGAATACGGAGCGAAGGTGAAATCTGCACCAGCTGCCCGTTGGCGCGAGACCCAGATCCAGTCGGTCACGATCATATCGACGTCGCCAGACTGTAGAGCAACACTGGTCGCGTTCTTGTTAGCCAACGCTACGATGGTCAGGTCAACCCCTTCGTCCGCGGCAAAGCCATTGTGCACCATGGCGTCGAGTTCCCAGTTGACCGTGCCAAACTTGAGAACCCCAAGGCGAATCTCACCCGCGACAACAAATTGTGAGGGCAGAAGTAGTCCGCAGAACAGCCAACCCAACCGGACAATAAGTCGTCGCATAAAATGTCTAACATTCATTGTGATTCCCTCTTAGAAATTGTCACAATTAAAATTCCGATCTAGAGTCGGGGTCTCCCGTGCCCGTCGATTTAGGCTGCACTCTCAGAGGCCTTACGAGAAGATACAGCATCGGCTACAACACACAGAATCTCGAACATCATAGTCGCTCCCGTCAGCGCGGTATTACCACTGGGATCAAACGGTGGCGCAACCTCAACCAGATCACCGCCTATCAGATTCAAACCGCGGCACCCACGAATCATCAACTGCGCCTCTACAGTACTGAAGCCACCGACTTCCGGCGTTCCGGTCCCTGAAGCATAGACCGGATCCAGACCATCTACGTCGAAGGTAAGATATGAGGGACTCTCACCCACTACCCGGTAAATCTCTTCGATTACGGCCTTGACTCCCATCTCGTAGAATTCGTCCATATAGATGACTCGCATCCCCGTTTCATGACTGAACTGCCACTGATCAAGGTCGTTCAGTGAACCGCGAATACCAATCTGGATGGTGCGTTTTGGATCTACCAGGCCTTCCTCGACCGCACGGCGAAAAGGCGCTCCATGGTGAAATTTTGAACCCAGATAATCATCACCAGTATCGCAATGCGCATCGAAATGTATCAGTCCGACCGGAGCATCCGCGGCAATCGCCCGAAGAATCGGCAAAGTGACTGAATGATCGCCTCCGGCGGAGACCGGAACGATGCCCTCTGAATTAACCTGAGCAAAGAATGCCTGGATTTCGTCTAAGCTTTTTTCCAGGTGAAAAGGCGATTGCACCCAGGCGTCGCCCAGATCTGCGACGGCGCATATGTCATGAGGGGCTATACCGCTGGACTGGTTACGTCGGCGCATAAGGCTCGACTGGTTGCGTATTTCACGTGGTCCGTGCCGGGCTCCAGGGCGATTGGTTACACCACCGTCAAAGGGTACCCCGATGAGACCGATATCGACCCCCTGCCAGGCTTCCCGATAGGGCGCACGCATGAAGGTAGCCAAGCCCGTGTAACGTGGGCGCTGGATTGGATCCTCGTAGGCGTCGTATTGATACATGAAACCTCCTTCCAGGAAACGTTTTTAATTGAGCAACCCCACAAGAATGCCCTTTTTGATGGTAACTGTGCAACCCCATGGCAATACTTAACTGCACTCGGCGCACGATTGAGGGTTCGAGGCAAGACCTAATCAACCTAAAACTTCATCATGCATAATGTCGCATGGTTAACGTCTTTTCAAAATCATACTGGCAACCCACAACTAACTGATGAATAAAATACTCTTCGATGCCGACCCTCGAGACCTGTTGCTAGATCTTTTTTCCCATGCCGTGGCGCGGGCCGATCCATCAGAAAATATGGCCGGTTCGCTTCCACAACCCCCGATAGGGAAAGTCGTAGTCGTCGGCGCCGGGAAAGCGGGCGCATCAATGGCGCAGACCTTGGAAAAAGTTTGGCCCGGACCACTGGAAGGCCTTGTGTTAGTGCCTTATAACCACGGTCTTGACTGTAAGTTTATTGAGATCATTGAAGCTGGGCATCCTGTCCCTGACTTGGCTGGGCAGGTGGGTGCGCAGCGCATTTTTGACCTTGCCTGCAGCCTTGGCCCGGATGATCTTTTGCTGTGCCTATTATCGGGCGGGGGCAGTTCTTTGCTCAGCTTGCCGCTTCCGGGCATCAGCCTGGAACAGAAACAGTCGATCACAAGCCAACTATTGGTCTGCGGTGCACCTATTCACGAAATCAACACTGTCCGCAAACACTTATCCAGTATCAAAGGAGGGCGCCTGGCTCAGGCAGCTTACCCAGCCCGTACCGAGAGCCTCCTTATCTCCGATGTTCCCGGTGACGATCCTGCCACTATTGCCTCTGGCCCAACCACAGGCGACCCGACAACCACCGAGCAGACTATGGCCATACTGGCAAAGTATGCAATCAAGCTTCCAAAAGCGGTAGATGCTGTACTTAGGGCCCCGGCATCCGAAAGCCCCTCACCAGGACACGTCCATCTCAGCCACTCAAGACTGTCTATTATTGCCACGCCCGCCGAAGCGTTGGCTGCTGCTGCTGCACGTGCGCACGAAAGAGGGCTAAAGGTCATCAACCGCGGTGATGCTGAGGAAGGCATTGCCCACGAACTCGCTCGCGTCCATTCGCGGCTGGTTATCGATTCCGACCAATTTTCCGGGACTGGGCCCAAGACCGTGATGCTATCCGGAGGAGAAACCACAGTTATGGTCAAGGGGCAAGGAACCGGCGGGCGCAACCAAGAATACCTGCTGGCTCTGGCGATCGAGTTAAATGGCATGGATAACATTTTCGCCATCGCCTGTGATACCGATGGGATTGATGGCGCAAGCAAGGTCGCCGGCGCCATCATCACACCCGATACACTGAGCCGAGCCAAGTTGCTCGGAATGAATCCGGGAACTTACCTTGCTGATAACAATGCCGGCGCATTTTTTGAAGCACTAGGTGACACGGTAGCCACGGGCCCGACCCGCACCAACGTTAATGATTTCCGAGCAATAGCCTGTCTTAAAGGCCCTGGTTGATTTATTATTGACCCCAAAATCAACCGACGGACTCTTTATGGGAAAGCGACTAAGCAAGATCTACACCCGAACCGGTGATGATGGTACAACAGGACTGAGCGACGGCTCCCGGGTACCAAAGACTTCGACCCGAGTCGAAGCTATGGGTGAGGTTGATGAACTGAACAGCCTGATTGGGCTTCTGATGACCGAACCTCTGCCCGATCACATCGGTGATTTCCTTGTTTTAGTTCAGCACACGTTGTTTGACCTGGGAGGCGAACTCAGCTTGCCCGGACATGTTCTTGTCAACTCCGACCAGATTGTCGCAGTCGAGCAAATGCTTGATAGCCTGAACGAATCGTTAGCTCCACTGGAGGAATTCATACTGCCCGGCGGCGCACGTACAGCCGCCCATTGTCACGTGGCACGCAGTGCCTGTCGGCGCGCCGAGCGTGCCCTTGTTTCTGTCGACGATGGGCACCCAATATCTGATATTTCCCAACAATACATCAACCGCCTGTCGGATCTGCTTTTCGTAATGGCACGCAGCCTAAATCAACTCGCCGGCCAGCCCGACATTCTCTGGCAACACAGCAAGTCACATAAAGACTGATCTGGTAATCGCTTACCTGAAGTTTTCGCTTAGCGGCAGCTAAAACCCATCACCAGCCCACTGAAGCCAGGTATCGGTTCCAATCAAAATGAGGTCCAGGGTCAGTTTTTCGCCCTGGGGCTACATCAGAATGGCCGACTACCCGATCGCCCGTGATTCCAGGGCAGATCGACCCGATAACCTTGGTCAGTTGAGACAGACTATGGTATTGATGATCGGTAAATGCACACGAATCGCTCCCAATCAGCTCGATACCAACCGAAAAATCGTTAACCTGTTCTCTTTCGGCAAACACCGAGACGCCGGCATGCCACGCACGCTCCATGATCGACACAAACTGGAAGATCTGCCCTTCCCGGCTCACCAGAAAATGAGCTGAGACCCGACTCGTCGCCAACTCGTCGTATCCCGGCTGGGCTGTCGGATTAAGGCTACCCATAAAAAGGTCAATCACATCAGATGTGTCAAACTCGCCCGGCGGCAGGCTGACAGCGTGAATCACCAGCAAGTCAATCTCAATTCCCGCCGGACGCCTATCGCAGTGTGGCGAAAGAAGGACTGTTGCGCCATGTACGATCCCGGTCCGGCCATCAATTGCATACTCACGATCTTTCATCAGCTGTCTTTATTTAAACTGGCGTTATGGTCAGAGATACACTCAGGAATATATCAGGCTTAGCGCAGTAAACGATGGTTTCAAATGTCGAGCTTGCACTACCGCCCATTGATCAATACCTGATACTGGCTATCAAGTATCAAGGTACCCAAAAATGAGTTTGTGGGTGTGAAAGATTAACGTTTTGCAACAATCCGGTGGTGTAGAGCCAACAAAAAACCCCGCCAGGAGGCGGGGTTGAAGTCGTAAAGAGTTGGATTTACTCTGCCTCGTCGCTGGACTCTGGTTGGTCCAGCAACTGCACAAATGCCATTGGCGCGTTATCGCCGGATCGAACTCCACACTTAAGAATTCGAGTGTAACCTCCGGCGCGTTCCAGAAAACGTGGCCCCAACGTATCGAAAAGTTTACTTACAGCGTCACGATCACGCAGTCGGGCGTAGGCAAGCCGCCGGTTTGCAACCGTGGGCTTTTTAGCCAGCGTGATCAGCGGCTCCGCAACCCGTCGCAATTCCTTAGCCTTGGGTAAGGTTGTCCGAATCTGCTCGTGGGTGAAAAGTGACACCGCCATGTTCGCAAACATGGCTTTACGATGACTTGAATTACGGCCGAGTTGACGGCCAGTTTTCTGATGACGCATAACCGTCTCTCCGGACTTTAATCAGTGTAGGCCTTCATGTTTGTCCCGCTGCAGGGACGCAGGTGGCCAATGCTCAAGTTTAACCCCCAAGGACAGGCCACGCGTTGCCAGCACGTCCTTGATTTCGGTCAGGGACTTCTTACCTAAGTTAGGTGTTTTCAACAACTCCACTTCGGTGCGTTGGATGAGATCACCAATGTAGTAAATATTCTCCGCCTTTAGACAGTTCGCCGATCGGACCGTCAATTCGAGATCATCTACAGAGCGCAGCAGGACAGGGTCTATTTTCTCTTCCAGAATCGTGGTATCCGACTGCTCGGATTCCTCGAGGCGTACAAAAACCGAAATCTGCTCGTGCAGGATGGTTGCGGCGCGGCGCACCGCGTCCTCGGCATCGATCGCACCGTTGGTCTCGATTTCCATGACTAATTTGTCAAGGTCGGTACGTTGTTCGACCCGGGCATTTTCGACCGTGTAGGACACTCGACGGATTGGACTGTAAGACGCGTCTAGGCGCAAGACCCCAACGCCGCGGGTTTCTGCGTTTTCAGGATCAGATTCCACGACCTGGTAACCCCGGCCGGTGCTAACCGTAATCTCCATATTAAGCTCTCCTTCAGCCGAAAGATTAGCCAACAGGTGATCTGGATTAACAACTTCGACATCATGATCGAGTTGGATGTCGCCCGCGGTCACAGCACCCGGGCCTTTTTTCGAGACCCTTAGTACCGCTTCATCACGGTTGTGCATACGGACTGCGAGATTCTTAAGGTTTAGGAGAATGGCAATGACGTCTTCCTGCGCGCCCGGGACTGCCGAGTATTCGTGGCTAATCCCGTCAATACGCACTTCTGTAACTGCCGCCCCTGGCATTGAGGACAGCAGAATACGACGCAACGCATGTCCGAGCGTATAACCGAATCCTCTCTCCAGGGGTTCTAGGGTAACGCGGGCGCGGGTATCATCAACCGTATCAACGTTGATCACTGTTGGCTTGAGAAATTCTTCTCTGGCTTGGGGCATAGAATGCTTACCTCTGGAATGTTGGGTACTTTAGTTTCAGTAACTATGTTGTCTGACCAGCCTATGGTCAGACGGCAAAAAAACAAATAACGGGTTTACTTGGAGTACAGCGCGACGACCAAAGACTCATCTATCTCCTGCGATAATTCGGCACGGTCGGGCACTGCCTTAAAAACACCCTTGAATCCCTTGGCTTCCACATCAACCCAAGGAACAAAACCCAATTGCTCTGCAATATCAAGGGCCGATTTGATTCGCAGTTGAGTACGACTCTTCTCCCGAATCATGAGTTCGTCGCCAGGTTTAACCTGATAGGAAGCAATGTTAACCCTGGCTCCGTTTACCAGGATGGCGTTATGCCCAACCAATTGGCGAGCTTCGGCTCGGGTAATACCAAAACCCATTCGATAAACAACACTATCGAGTCGGGATTCCAGTAGCTGAAGTAGTTTTTCGCCTGTAGAGCCTTGTGCACTCGCAGCCGCAACGTAATAACTGTGGAACTGCTTTTCCATCAACCCATAGATATGACGCAACTTCTGCTTCTCGCGTAGTTGGGTCCCGTACACGGTTACCCGCGGTCGGCGAGCGCCTGCTTTAAAACCTGGCGGGCGATCAAACTTGCACTTGGAGTCCAGCGAGCGGACTGGGCTTTTTAGGAACAGGTCCGTGCCGGCCCGGCGGGCAAGCTTACAAGTAGGTCCTCTATATCTGGCCATATCAGTATCTCTTTGTCAGACGCGCCGACGCTTGGGTGGGCGACAGCCGTTGTGGGGAACCGGCGTTACATCGGTAATTGAGTTGATCTCAAAACCAAGGTTATTAAGAGCTCGAACCGATGAGTCCCGGCCCGGGCCTGGCCCCGTGATTTTAACGTCGAGCTGCTTCATACCGAATTCCTGCGCACTACGGCCTGCAGTTTCAGCGGCTACCTGGGCTGCGAAGGGCGTGCTCTTACGAGATCCCCTGAAGCCGGCACCGCCCGACGTGGCCCATGAAAGAGCGTTCCCATGTCGGTCGGTAATAGTGATGATCGTGTTATTGAAAGTTGCGTGAATATGCGCTACACCCTCTAACACGTTCTTTCGAACTTTCGCCTTCGTGCGTTTCTTAGTTTGTGCCTTGGCCATTAATTAGTTCCTGGTGTTACTTTCGAATCGGCCGCTTTGGGCCCTTACGTGTGCGTGCGTTGGTTGATGTCCGCTGGCCGCGTACTGGCAGGCCGCGGCGATGCCGCATACCCCGGTAAGAGCCCATATCCATCAGCCTTTTGATATTCATTGACACTTCGCGGCGCAAGTCACCCTCGACAGGGATTGCGGCAACCTGGGAGCGCAGTCGATCTGCATCATCCTCTGAAAGGTCGTGGACCTTGGTGTTGCGGCCAACACCAGCGTCATCGCAGACCTTCTGCGCTGTGATTCGGCCTATTCCATAAACCGACGTCAAAGCGATTGCGACATGCTTGTGGGCTGGTAAATTAATTCCTGCTATACGTGCCACTGTTCTTGCCTCTTAATGTTGATTCCCAAGCGGTTCCGGCTCCTTGTTTAACCCTGGCGCTGTTTATGCCTAGGATCAACACAAATTACCCGTACACTTCCATTTCTGCGAATTATCTTGCAGTTGCGGCACATTTTTTTGACCGATGCGCGTACTTTCATTGATTCTCTCCTAGTATTTCCTAACGCGGCATACCCATGCCGCCTACCAACGAAGATTTCTTCATCAGGCTTTCGTATTGTCTGGACATCAGATAGGACTGGATTTGAGACATCATATCCATCATGACCACGACGATGATCAATAGTGACGTACCGCCAAAATAAAAAGGTACGCTCCACTTCACGATCATGAATTCGGGGATTAAACAGACAACAGTGAGGTAGACCGCTCCGGCTAAGGTAAGGCGAGAGACCACCTTATCGATGTAGCCAGCGGTCTGAGCTCCCGGTCGAACCCCGGGCACAAAGGCCCCTGACTTTTTCAGGTTGTCGGCAATTTCTTTCGGGTTAAACACCAACGCGGTATAGAAGAAACAGAAAAATACAATCATGCTCGCATACACCAGGGTATAAATCGGTTGACCGGGCGACAACGTGGTTGAGATATCCCGCAGCCAACTCATACCATCAGCCTGACCAAACCAACTTCCCAGACTAGCCGGGAATAAAATGATGCTAGACGCAAAGATCGGGGGGATCACCCCTGCCATGTTGAGTTTGAGCGGTAAATGACTGGACTGGCCAGCAAGCATACGTCGCCCCTGTTGCCGTTTTGCGTAATTGACGGTAATCCGCCGCTGCCCTTTCTCGACAAAAACCACGACCGCAGTTACGCCGATGGCACCCACAAACAGCGCTAACACACCGAGTGGACTAAACGCACCGGTACGCGCCAATTCCAAAGTACCAGCGACCGCGGAAGGCAGCCCTGCAACAATGCTCGCGAAAATGATTAGCGAGATGCCATTGCCTATACCCCGCTCAGTAATCTGTTCGCCCAGCCACACCAGAAACATCGTCCCAGTCACCAACGCAGCGACAGTGGTGATGGTAAAGCCTATTCCAGGGATTAATACCACAGGTGAGCCGCCTGCCTGCTGGCCCTCTATCGCAATAGCGATCCCGAGACCCTGAAAGGTTGCCAACGCCACTGTGCCGTACCTTGTGTACTGGGTAATCTTCCGTCGACCTGATTCCCCCTCTTTCTTTAACTGTTCAAGATGAGGAATGACCGACGTCATCATCTGGATAATGATTGACGCCGAAATATAGGGCATCACGCCAAGAGCAAACAACGACAGGCGCTTCAGGGCGCCACCGGAAAACATATTAAAAACATCGATAATGGAACCGCGAGTCTGCTCAAAAAGCGCTGCTACTGCCGTGGGATCGACACCTGGAATGGGTATATGAGAGCCCAAACGATAAATAACCATAGCGCCCAGCACAAAAACAATACGCTGGCGCAACTCTGTCATTTTTCCGAGACCTGCGAGGGGAGATGCTGCCATGGTGTCAGGCCTCGACCTTTCCTCCAGCCTGCTCAATAGCCTCTCGCGCACCACGGGTCGTGCTGACGCCACGCAGTACCACGGCGCGGTCAATACTGCCTGAAGCGATAACTTTGGCTCGGATCGCATCATGTTTCACAACGCCAGCTGCCTTGAGCGTCGCGAGGTCGATGTCGCCGCCCTCGATTTTTTGCAACTCATGTAGCCGAACCTCGGCTACCTTGCGCCGCACCAGCGACCGAAAACCACGTTTCGGCAAACGCCTCTGCAATGGCATCTGCCCGCCTTCGAACCCAATCTTGTGATACCCGCCAGAACGGGATTTCTGCCCGTTCATGCCACGCCCCGCTGTCTTACCCAAGCCGGACCCCGGTCCTCGTCCAACGCGCTTGGCTGGGCGGTGTGAGCCCTCGGCTGGCTTTAATTCGTTCAACCGCATTTCAGCTTTCCTCTACCCGAATCAGGTGGGATACCTTGTTGACCATTCCCCGAATCATTGGTGAATCTTCCAGTTCTACCGTCTGGTGGATGCGCCGCAACCCCAACCCATGCACACAGGCAAGTTGTCGTGCGCCGCGGCCGTACTTACTTTTCACCAGAGTGACCTTGATACGTTTCGCTGACATCTGTCTGTTTCCTACCCTGTAATTTCCTCAATCGACTTACCGCGGCGTGACGCGACTTCACGTGCATTGCGTACCGTGCCAAGCCCAGCAATCGTTGCTCTAGCGACATTGACCGGATTAGTGGTTCCAATAATCTTAGCCAGTACGTTCTTTACTCCAGCCGCTTCAAATATCGCTCGCATAGTGCCACCTGCGATAATTCCCGTGCCTTCAGATGCAGGGCGCATCACGACGCGTGCAGCGCCATGACGTCCAACGGTCGCGTAGTGCAAAGTACCCCCTTTTCGCAAATTAATTTTGCGCATATTTCGTCGCGCTTCATCCATCGCTTTTTGAACCGCGACCGGCACTTCCCGCGCCTTCCCACGACCAATCCCAACTCGACCCTTGCCGTCGCCGACTACGGTCAGTGCCGAAAAACCGAAAATACGCCCACCCTTGACAACCTTGGCTACTCGACGCACGTTAATTAACTGCTCGATGAAACCGTCGCCGTCAGAATTTATCTGGTCTGCTCTATTGGCCATATGACTGTCCAGTGCCTCTCAGTAGTTAAAACTGAAGACCGCCTTCTCGCGCGGCCTCAGCCAGGGCCTTTACCCTGCCATGATATTTGAATCCCGAGCGGTCGAATGCAACCCGCTCCACACCTGCCGCCTTCGCCTTGTCAGCGATGCGCTTACCTACCATGCTCGCCGCGGCAACGTTGCCTCCGTTTTTCACCTCAACTTTAACTTGGGCTTCTAGCGAAGAAGCGCTGGCCAAGACTTTACCGCCCGAGGGGTCGATTATCTGAACATAGATATGTCGCGGCGTGCGGAAAATACACATCCGGTTCTCGCGATTGCGGGTAATTCTTGCCCGGGTTTTTACGCTTCGGCGTCGTCGGGCGGTCTTTTTTTCACTCATCTTAATAAACTCTGTGCTTGGCGCAATTACTTCTTTTTCGCCTGCTTGCGAACTACATGCTCGCCGACGTAACGAATGCCTTTACCTTTGTAAGGCTCGGGGGGGCGAAAGGCTCGAATCTCGGCTGCTGCCTGCCCTACCTGCTGTTTGTCAGCGCCAGTGACTACGATCTGGGTCTGGATCGGTGTTTCCACTTTAACGCCATCGGGCAGGTTATAGACCACGGGATGAGAGAAACCCAGGCTGAGATTTAACTTAGTGCCCTGGGCTTGCGCACGATAGCCGACACCAATAATCTCCAGCTTCTTTTCAAACCCATGGTTGACGCCGGTAATCATGTTGTTAATCAACGATCGAAAGGTTCCGGCCATGGGTCGTGCTGCGTCATTCGCGGCGCTGACTTGCAAAACGTTATCAGACTGCTTCACGCCTACGGTGGGATGCAATTCCAGGGCAAGTTGGCCCTTGGGTCCCTTAACGCTCACTGCTGCGCCGTCGAGCTTGACGTCGACACCGCTAGGAACATTAATCGGGCTATTGGCTACACGGGACATTTTGCAAATACTCCAAAACTCAGAATTCAGGTTAAAAGACTTTGCAGACCACTTCACCACCAATTCCGGTGGAGCGTGCCTGGCGATCGGTCATCAATCCCCTGGATGTCGAGACCATGACGATCCCCAACCCGCCCCGGACCTGGGGCATATCAGACGCGTTGCAATAGACCCTGCAGCCCGGCCTACTGATACGCTGAATCTCTTCAATTGCGCGTTCGCCGCCGGTATAACGCAACGTGATGGTCATGTTCTTGATAACCCCTTCTGTATCAACAGTCACCTTGTCAATATAGCCTTCGTCCTTCAAAACTTTAGCGATGGCCTGCTTCATGCTTGAGCAAGGCATCGTCACACTCTTTTTCCTTGCCGCCAGTCCGTTACGGATCCGGGTCAACATATCGGCAATAGGGTCAGACATACTCATAGTTTTTTCCTTGTGTGCTACCAACTGGCCTTGGTTACGCCGGGTGCTTCGCCACGCATTACCACTTCGCGCAGGGCGTTCCTGGCCAAGCCGAAACGTCGAAAATAGCCACGCGGACGTCCGGTTAGGGCGCAGCGGTTCCGCTGTCTGGTACGAGCCGAGTCCCGTGGCAATTTCTGCAAATCCAACATCGCCTGCCATCGATCGTCGTAAGAGAATGATTCATCTACCACCTGCTTTTTTAGTTGCTCACGTTGAGCGCGAAATTGGACGTTCAAATTTCGGCGTTTAACCTCTCGGGCAATCATTGATTTTTTAGCCATAAACAGAATCCTATTTGCGAAGCGGAAAATTAAATCCGCGCAGTAACGCCTCACCCTCTTCGTTGGTGCGGGCAGTTGTGGTTATGGTGATATCCATCCCTCTAATTGCGTCTACTTTGTCGTAATCGATTTCGGGGAAAACAATTTGTTCTTTAAGACCTACGCTGAAGTTGCCGCGTCCGTCAAAAGCTCGCGGGGAAACCCCTCGGAAGTCACGGACACGAGGAAAGGCAACAGAGATCAATCTGTCGAGAAATTCATACATTTGGCTGCGGCGCAATGTCACTTTACAGCCAATAGGCCAGCCTTCCCGAATCTTAAACGCAGCGACTGACTTTCGGGCTTTGGTTACGACGGGTTTCTGTCCTGCAATTTGCGTCATTTCCTCAACTGCAGCTTGCATTACCTTCTTGTCGGTAACGGCTTCGCCTACACCCATATTAAGGGTAATCTTAGTGATCCGGGGAACCTGCATGACACTGGAGTACTCGAACTGCTCCATTAATGCCGGAACCACAGCTTTTTGATAATGTTCGTGAAGTCTTGCCATCGTTACTTGCCTGCCTGACGTCAAGTGACGTCGACCACCTCGCTGTCAGATTTGAATATTCGAACCCGTCGGCCATCTTCAAGGTGCTTGATACCAACGCGGTCAGCCTTCTTAGAATTCGGGTTATACATGCCAAGGTTAGAAATACGGATCGGTGATTCTCTTTCAATAATCCCGCCGGTTTCTCCCTTATTCGGATTCGGACGTAAATGCTTTTTAACAATATTTACGTTGTCGACCAATACTCGCTCGCCATCCAGCATTCGCAGAATGGTTCCCCGTTTCCCTTTGTCGCGCCCAGTCAGGACGACAACTTCATCACCTTTTCGAAACTTTTTCATAAAAAGAACCTCACAGCACTTCCGGTGCGAGCGAGATAATTCGCATAAAACGCTCTGAGCGTAGTTCGCGGGTTACCGGCCCAAATATACGGGTGCCGACTGGTTGATACTGAGCATTGAGCAGAACCGCGGCGTTTCGATCAAAACGAATCAGTGACCCATCGGGCCGACGAACCCCGTGTCGAGTGCGAACGACCACTGCGTCAAATACTTCACCTTTTTTTACACGGCTGTTGGGTATTGCCTCTTTAATGCTGATTTTTATGATATCGCCGATACCGGCATAACGCCGCTTGGAACCCCCCAGCACCTTGATACACTGCACCCTACGAGCCCCGCTATTGTCCGCGACGTAGAGGTTTGTCTGCATCTGAATCATTTTTCTTATCGCCTTTTAACTTTTACTTTCAATTTCTAATTTTGTGGTTGGATACCGTACCCGATTACCGTGGTATGACTCCTATACTGGCGCAATTTACTGATCGCCACCCTCTACCCGTCCTACCACACGGACCAGACGCCAACTTTTTAATTTGGAAATTGGCCGGCATTCCTCAATAACCACCGTGTCGCCTTCCTGGCACTCGTTCTGATCATCATGGGCATGCAACCGGGTCGATCGTCTGATATATTTTTTATAAAGAGGGTGCTGCAACTGACGCACCACTAGAACCGTGATGGTTTTATCCATTTTCGCGCTCTCGACACTCCCCTGGACACTTCGGGCCTTCGCAGCAGGAGTTGTTGCTTTGTCCTCACTCATAATGTTGTCCTGTTGATCTCGCCCATTTGAGTCTTGATTCGCGCGATCTGACGTCGCACAACCTTAAAACGCGAGGAATTTGTCAGTTGTCCCGTTCCACGCTGCATACGCAGATTAAATTGCTCTTTTCGAAGCTCAAGTAATTCAACTTTGAGTTCTGTCGAATCCATATCTGTTACTTTTTTCTCTGCCATATCAGGCCGCCTGACGTTTCACAAATGATGTCGCTACTGGCAGCTTGGCTCCGGCAAGCCGGAAAGCCTCTCGCGCCAGATCCTCTTCAACTCCCTGGATCTCGTAGAGCATGGTTCCCGGTTGCACGAGTGCCACCCAAAACTCGGGGTTTCCTTTACCCTTACCCATACGAACTTCCAGAGGCTTTTTCGAAACCGGCTTATCGGGAAATACCCGGATCCAGACCCGTCCGCCGCGCTTGACGTGCCTGTTAATAGCACGCCTGGCTGCCTCAATCTGACGCGCCGTCAGTCGCCCACGGCCGACACATTTCAGGCCGAAATCGCCGAAACTCACGCGGCTACCCCGAACAGCAAGTCCGCGATTGCGTCCTTTTTGCTGTTTACGGAACTTAGTCCTTTTAGGTTGCAGCATTGCAGTTCATCCTCAAGCTGAAGCCCTGGGCTGAGGTGCTTGAGAGACCTCCGTCTCGGCCGCCCCTGGCATAATTTCGCCTTTGAAAATCCAAACTTTTACGCCGATCACACCGTAGGTGGTATGCGCTTCGGCGAAGCCGTAGTCGACATCGGCCCGCAATGTGTGCAGTGGCACACGACCTTCTCGATACCATTCTGAGCGGGCTATTTCGGCGCCATTTAGGCGGCCCGCCACCATGACCTTTATCCCTTTAGCGCCAAGGCGCATGGTGTTTTGCACAGCACGCTTCATTGCGCGGCGAAACATAATTCGTTTTTCCAGTTGCTGGCAAACGTTATCGGCGACCAATAGGGCGTCCAGTTCCGGTTTGCGTATCTCCTCGACCGCAATCTGTACAGGGACATTGTTGTTCATTCTTAGAACGTCCCGACGAAGTCTTTCGATATCCTCGCCTTTTTTACCAATGACAATTCCAGGTCGGCCTGTATGGATGGTCACATTCAAGTTTTCGCCAGCGCGGACGATTTCAATCTTGCTGACAGCCGCATTGGCTAACCGTTTTCGAATGAACCCCCGTACCATCTGGTCAGCGACCAGGTTCCGGGAATAGCTCTTACCGGTGGCAAACCACTTTGCATCCCAGTCCCGGATTACTCCGAGGCGAAACCCATTCGGATGAATCTTCTGGCCCATCTGTTAATTACTCCCTGAGGCGCCATCACTGACGCTGACTGTAATGTGACTGGTGCGCTTAATTATCGTGTTCGCCCGTCCTTTTGCCCGCGCCCGCCAACGTTTTGCAACCGGGCCCTCATCCACCATGATCTGGCTGACTCTCAGCTCGTCAATGTCCGCACCCTGATTATGTTCTGCATTCGCGATTGCAGATTCAAGAACCTTGCGGATCACTGTCGCAGCCTTACGCGGGCTAAACTGGAGGAACTCCAACGCTTTACCCACCGGCATCTGACGAACCTGGTCAGCGACTAGGCGTCCTTTCTGCGGCGAAAGTCGCACGAACCTAGCGATAGCTTTTACTTCCATAGCGCTTTCCTTCCCTTCCTTCTACTTAGCCTTGCGATCGGCGATGTGGCCACGGAATGTCCGCGTGACAGAGAACTCACCTAGCTTGTGGCCGACCATATTCTCGGTAACCAGCACTGGTACATGCTGGCGACCGTTATGTACGGCGATCGTTAAGCCGACGAATTCGGGCATGATCATCGAGCGCCGCGACCAGGTTTTAATCGGCCGACGCGACCCTTCTTTTTTGGCCTTAGAGATCTTCGACCAGAGGCTGTGATCCACAAAAGGACCTTTTTTTACTGATCGGGGCATATTTATTTCTTCCGTCTTCGGATAATCATTGAACTGGTACGTTTGTTACGCCGGGTGCGAAACCCTTTAGTAGGTACGCCCCAGGGACTGACTGGATGACGACCTCCCGAAGTACGTCCTTCACCACCGCCATGGGGGTGGTCTACTGGGTTCATCGCAACACCACGAACTGTTGGACGAATTCCGCGCCAGCGCTTGGCCCCCGCCTTGCCGAGCTTACGCAGAGAATTCTCAGAGTTGCCTACCTCACCAATCGTAGCACGGCACTCAATGAACACTTTGCGGGTCTCGCCAGATCGCAGGCGCATTAGCGCATACGCACCCTCACGACCTAAAAACTGGACAGAGGCTCCGGCGGAACGGGCCAACTGAGCTCCTTTACCTGGTTTTAACTCCACACAATGCACGACCGTTCCCACGGGGATATTTTTCAGTGGAAGCGTATTGCCTACACGGATCGGTGAATCAATCCCGGAAAGCACGGAGTCACCAGCACTTAAACCTTTGGGCGCGATAATGTAGCGGCGTTCCCCATCTGCATACAACAAAAGAGCGATATGAGCACTTCGATTGGGGTCATATTCAAGACGCTCGACACGAGCCGGGATACCGTCCTTGGCACGCACGAAATCAATCAAGCGATAGTGGCGCTTGTGGCCACCGCCGCGGTGGCGTACGGTGATGCGGCCAGCACTATTTCGCCCGCTGATCGAGTTTTTTGACTCAACCAATGAGGCAACGGGCTTGCCTTTGTGTAGCTCGCTCGAGATTACCCGAACCATACCCCGACGGCCCGGGGAAGTTGGTTTTTGCTTAATGACTGGCATGCTTGTTATCCTGTAAACACTCTAGCTGGCCAACCGGCTCAGGCGCCGCTACCCAGAAAATCAATATCGTGGCCTTGCGCCAGACGAACATAAGCTTTCTTCCAGTTCTTTTGTTTGCCTGGGGTGCGCCCAAAACGTTTCATTTTGCCGCGTACATTTATGACTTGAATCGCCTCAACAGATACGCTGAACTGTTGTTCTACCGCTTTACGAATTTCCGGCTTTGTGGCATCTGCCAAGACCTTAAAAACGACCTGGTTGGCGGTATCAGAAGCGAACGTACTCTTCTCGGAAATGATTGGCGACAATAACACCTGGAGTATTCGTTCTGGATTCATTGCAGTGCTTCCTCGACTTTGCGCAGCGCATCGACTGTGAATACCACGTTTTCGCTCCCGACCAGGCTCACCGGGTCCAATTGAGCCGCCTCCAGTGCCTCAACGCTCACCAGGTTGCGAGCCGAGAGCATTACGTTTAAGTTGTAATCGGCCGTCACCAGCAGAGTTCTGCCAATAACACCCATCTGCCCAAGCGCCTCAGCCATATGGGCTGTTTTCGGTTGATCCAGTTGAATCTCATCGCATATACGAACACGCCCCTGCCGAATCAATTCCGAAAGGATTGAACGGATCGCGGCGCGGTACATCTTTCGGTTAACCTTCTGCGCATAACTGCGCGGAGTCGAAGCAAATGTGCGGCCACCACCACGCCATATCGGGCTACGGCTGGTGCCGGCCCGCGCACGTCCAGTGCCTTTCTGGCGCCATGGCTTGGCTCCACCACCACTGACTGCTGAGCGATTCTTTTGCGAACTGGTACCGGCGCGGGCGCCGGCAAGATATGCCGAAACCACCTGATGCACCAGCGGCTCCTTGAAATCGACATTGAACACGGCGTCCGCCAGGCTGACCTGACGCTCGATAGAGCCATCCAATTTTACGACTGCGTGTTCCACGTTATATTCCTTTTCCCTTATAGTCCTGGCGTCGTCTTATCTCTGATTGGCCAATATCAGTCGCCTAGGCGACCTTCGCGCCCTTCACTGACGGTTGAATAATCAGATCAAATCCTCTGGGGCCGGGCACTGATCCACGAATCAGAACCAGGTTGCGTTCCGTGTCTACCCGAACGACCTCTAAATTCTGTTGAACCCGGGTAACGTTACCCATATGGCCGGCCATCTTCTTGCCTTTGAACACCCGTCCGGGATCTTGGTTCTGACCAATTGACCCTGCCTTGCGATGAGCCTTCGAGTTTCCATGGGTCGCCCGCCCGCCACCGAAGTTATGACGCCGAATGACACCGGCGAATCCACGACCAATTGTCGTGCCACGCACATCCACCTTTTGCCCGACCTCAAACAGTTCGACTGTCAGTTCGGTCCCGGCAGCGTATTTTTCTGCTGTCTCAATATCAACTCGAAACTCCCAGAGTCCTCTTCCTGCCTCAGTACCGGCTTTCGCAAATTGTCCGCGAAGCGGCCTGGTGACCCGAGTCGCCCGGCGTGACCCGGTAGTCGTCTGCAACGCGGAATAGCCATCAACTAGGTCGCTTTTGACCTGGGTCACCCGGTTCGGCTCAACTTCAACAACCGTAACCGGCGTCGATACGCCATCGTCATCAAACACGCGGGTCATCCCAATTTTTTTCCCAACCAATCCTAAAGACATCGTGTCCTGCTCCTATCGGGCTCCAGCGTCGCCTAGCCCAGCTTAATCTCGACATCAACCCCGGCAGCGAGGTCCAATTTCATTAGAGCATCGACGGTTTTTTCGGTCGGCTCCACGATATCCAAAATACGCTTGTGAACACGAATCTCGAGTTGATCTCGGGAATCCTTGTATTTGTGCGGCGAGCGCAGAAGGGTAAAACTCTCTATCCGGGTCGGCAACGGAATTGGCCCACGCACGACTGCGCCAGTCCGCCGAGCCGTATCAACGATTTCTATCGCCGACCTGTCGATCATCCGGTGATCATAAGCCTTCAGTCGAATCCTGATTTTTTGGTTGCTAACGTTAACTGCCATGTGGTTAATGTCCGTTAAGAATCTGGGTTTAAGCTATTCAATGATCTTCGACACCACACCGGCACCGACCGTTCGACCGCCTTCACGAATGGCAAAGCGCAGGCCATCTTCCATTGCGATCGGGTTGATCAATTGGGCAGACAACTTAACATTGTCGCCGGGCATGACCATCTCGATGCCCTCAGGCAGTTCACACTGGCCAGTGACGTCGGTGGTACGGAAATAGAACTGTGGGCGGTAACCCTGGAAGAAAGGAGTATGCCGGCCGCCCTCTTCCTTAGACAGGATGTAGACCTCAGCCTCAAACTTGGTATGCGGATTGATACTGCCGGGCTTAGCCAGAACCTGGCCACGCTCGACTTCCTCACGCTTGGTGCCGCGCAGCAGTACACCGACATTATCACCCGCCTGACCCTCGTCGAGGAGTTTGCGGAACATCTCAACTCCGGTGCAGGTGGTCTTTTCGGTATCCTTGATACCGATAATCTCAATCTCTTCGCCGACTTTGACCACGCCGCGCTCGATACGTCCAGTGACTACGGTGCCGCGCCCGGAGATAGAGAAAACATCCTCGATGGGCATCAGGAATGCGCCGTCCACGGCACGCTCAGGTTCAGGAATATAGGAATCCAGGGCATCGGCAAGCTGCATGATGGCGCCTGCTCCGATTTCTGATTCATCTCCTTCGAGTGCCTTCAGGGCACTGCCGGTCACAATCGGGGTGTCGTCACCTGGAAATTCGTAGCTGGAGAGCAGGTCACGTACTTCCATCTCGACCAATTCAAGCAACTCGGCATCATCAACCATATCAGCCTTGTTCAAAAAGACCACGATATAAGGCACTCCAACCTGGCGCGCCAGCAAAATGTGCTCGCGGGTCTGAGGCATGGGGCCATCGGCTGCCGAGACCACCAGGATCGCGCCATCCATCTGTGCGGCGCCGGTAATCATATTCTTGACGTAGTCCGCGTGACCCGGGCAATCGACGTGGGCGTAGTGCCGGGCATCTGTTTCGTATTCAACGTGGGCCGTGGCAATTGTGATGCCGCGCTCGCGCTCCTCAGGAGCGTTGTCGATCTCATCAAAGGCTTTGATGTCACCACCATGCTTGGCCGCCAGGACTCTGGTCAGAGCTGCAGTCAAAGTGGTCTTACCATGATCGACGTGACCGATGGTACCGACATTAACGTGCGGCTTGCTGCGTTCGAATTTTTCTTTCGCCACTTTCTGATTTCCTCAACAGTGCGTGATTAACTGGCCTTTTTCATCACCACCTCGGTGATGCTGCTTGGTGCTGGAAGGTACTGACTGAATTCCATTGAATAGGTGGCACGGCCTTGTGATGCGGAACGCAACGATGTCGCATAACCGAACATTTCCGCCAGCGGAACCTCGGCCCGAACAATCTTGCCGGCAGGAACATCTTCCATATCGGAAATCATGCCGCGGCGCGAGTTCAGATCACCCGTAACACCCCCCATATATTCCTCGGGAGTGACGACCTCGACCCGCATAATCGGCTCGAGTAATGTGGGCTTTGCTTTTCGGCTGGCCTCACGAAAGGCCTGGATAGCGGCTGCCTTGAAGGCGTGCTCCGATGAATCCACCTCGTGGTAGGAGCCATCGTACAGCGTGACCTTTACATCGATCACCGGATACCCGGCAACTATCCCGGACCCCATGGCCTCGACCACGCCCTTTTGAACGGCTGGAATATACTCACGGGGCACGACGCCACCTTTGATCTTATCCACAAATTCGAAACCACCGCCGCGCTCCTGCGGCTCTACCCTTAGGTAAACATGGCCATACTGGCCCCGGCCGCCGGTCTGCTTGGCGTACTTATGCTCCTGCTCGACTGACGCGTTCAGGGTTTCACGATAGGCTACTTGGGGCTTACCGATATTGGCATCAACGCTGAACTCGCGACGCAGCCGGTCGATAATAATCTCCAGGTGCAATTCACCCATACCTGAGATAATCGTCTGCCCGGACTCTTCGTCAGTCCGCACCCGGAAGGAAGGATCTTCCTGGGCAAGTTTGCTCAGCGCAACGCCGAGTTTTTCCTGATCGCTTTTGGTCTTAGGTTCCACAGCCTGCGAGATAACCGGCTCAGGAAACTCCATACGCTCCAACGTAATCACTTTACTAGGGTCGCACAGTGTGTCCCCAGTTGTGATGGTCTTAAGGCCAACAGCTGCAGCGATGTCGCCAGCCCGAACTTCCTTTATTTCTTCGCGCGAGTTGGCATGCATCTGCAAAATACGGCCAATACGTTCCTTCTTTCCTTTCACTGGGTTGTAGATGCTGTCGCCTGAATTAACGACCCCCGAGTACACGCGGAAAAAAACCAGCTGGCCTACAAATGGATCAGTCATGATCTTAAAGCCCAGAGCGGCAAAGGGCGCATCATCCGATGCCAGTCGCTCTTCCTCGGTTTCTTCATCTTCAAGAATCCCACGAATGGCGGGGACCTCAGTTGGGTTGGGCATGAAATCGATAACCGCATCGAGCATGGCCTGAACACCCTTGTTCTTGAACGCTGAGCCACAAGTTACGAGAACTATCTCGTTAGCAATGGTCCGCTGTCGCAGGCCGTCCTTGATTTCGGTCGCGGAAAGGTCGCCTTCCTCAAGGTACTTTTCCATCATTTCCTCGCTGACTTCAGCAACCGCTTCAAGCATTTGCTCACGCAGGGCAGTACACTGCTCTAACATGTCATCGGGGATATCACGTTCTTCGAACTTGGCGCCCCGAGTTTCCTCATCCCAGTAAATCGCCTTCATCTTGATCAGATCAACAACACCCTGGAAAGCATCTTCAGCTCCGATAGGTACCTGTATCGGAACGACATTCGAGCCGAGACGGTCCCGGATCTGGTCAACCACACGAAAAAAATCAGCGCCGGTTCGATCCATCTTGTTGACAAACGCCAGACGGGGCACGCTGTATTTATCCGCCTGGCGCCATACTGTTTCGGACTGTGGCTCAACGCCACCAACCGCACAGAAAACTCCAACAGCGCCGTCGAGTACTCTTAATGAACGCTCTACTTCGATAGTAAAATCAACATGGCCAGGAGTATCGATAATGTTGATGCGGTGTTCTGCATAATTCTGGTCCATACCGCTCCAGAAACAGGTAGTTGCGGCAGAGGTAATGGTGATACCGCGCTCTTGCTCCTGCTCCATCCAGTCCATGACGGCGTTTCCTTCATGAACTTCACCGATCTTATGAGAGATACCGGTATAAAAAAGAATGCGCTCCGTAGTCGTAGTCTTTCCCGCATCGATGTGGGCCATGATGCCGATGTTGCGATAACGCTCAAGAGGGGTTCTTCGTGCCACTGTCAAGGATCCGTATTCAGAGTTTCGGGGAGTTGATCTTTTAGTCAGAAACGGAAATGAGAGAACGCTTTGTTGGCTTCGGCCATTCGGTGTACTTCATCTTTTTTCTTTGCAGCACCACCACGTTTGTCTGCAGCATCCATCAATTCACCCGCCAGCCGGTCGGTCATCGATTTCTCATTCCGTTTGCGGGCGGCTTCAACCAACCAACGCATGGCCAACGCATTGCGGCGACTAGGGCGAACCTCGACGGGTACCTGGTAGGTTGCGCCACCCACGCGCCGACTTTTTACCTCGACGACGGGTCGAATATTCTCGAGCGCTTGGTAGAACACGTCGAGCGGTTCAGATGAACCCCGGCCATGAATAGTGTCTAAAGCGCCGTACAGGACGCGTTCAGCAATCGACTTCTTGCCGTCCTTCATCATGACATTGATGAATTTGGCAATGGTCTCATCACCGAATTTCGGATCCGGCAGGATTATCCGTTTTGGGACTTCACGACGTCTGGGCATCTATTTTCAGTTCCACTATCAGAGAACCGTTGCCACTCCGGGGCAGACGGTTCAGTTTCTGGGCCGGCGCACCGGCTTTTTACCAATCCCTGTAGCAACTGTCTTGATCGCCCATCGAACAGGCGCAACAGTCAGTTCGCACCAGCGGCTTTCGCCACCGGAGCGAAATCATACGGTGAGACAGCTTTTTGTCGCTAACAGCGTGATGCTGCCTTCGCGACTTCTGTGGCGGCCTTTATTTATTCTGGCAAGGTCGCCTTTATCACCGTGGCCAGTCAGCTATACCGGCCTATTTACGGTTTAATTACTACTAGTCGCCCTGGAGCAACCAGTCCCAAATCCCGTGTATTTGTTTACGTTACGACTTCGGTCGTTTCGCCCCGTATTTCGAGCGGCCCTGTCGCCGATCGCCTACGCCTGATGTATCTAATGTCCCCCGTACGGTGTGATAGCGCACACCCGGCAGATCCTTTACCCTGCCGCCCCGGATAAGCACAACCGAGTGCTCCTGGAGATTGTGCCCTTCGCCACCGATGTAACTGGTTACTTCAAAGCCATTGGTTAAACGTACCCGAGCCACCTTGCGTAAAGCCGAATTCGGCTTTTTCGGTGTAGTGGTATATACCCGCGTACATACACCGCGCTTTTGTGGGCAGGCCGCCAGTGCTGGTACATTCGACTTTTGAGTCCGGCGTACCCGAGGCTTTCTGACCAGTTGATTAATCGTTGGCATCTTCTTTTTCTCGCTCTTAGGCCCCGCTTTCAGCCCACAATCACCAAACCCAGCAAAGGGCGGCGATTCTAGGCAGAACTCGGTTTTTTGTCAACATTTCCGGGAAATTTTCTGGGTTGAGGCCTTAAACCGGACCTCAACCCTGCACCGCTTCAGCAGGCGCGGCCTCGTCTTTTGACTCGGCGCTACTGGCAAAAGTCAACTCAGCAATTTCTGCTTTCCCACTGACCTGCTCCTCGCGACGGCGACGGCGCTCCTCATGGTATGCCAGACCAGTACCCGCAGGAATCAGACGGCCAACGATCACGTTCTCCTTGAGCCCGCGCAATCTGTCCACCTTACCCTGCATGGAGGCCTCGGTCAGCACCCGAGTTGTCTCCTGGAATGAAGCCGCTGAGATAAATGAGTCGGTACTCAGCGAAGCCTTTGTTATTCCCAGAAGTATGAGCGCAAAGGTGGCCGGCGTTTTGCCCTCAGCTACCAACTGATCGTTCGCCTCCAGCAGTGCAGAACGTTCAACCTGGTCACCTTCAAGGTGACGGCTGTCGCCTGGATCAACTATCCGGACACGTCGCAACATCTGACGAATAATCACTTCAATATGCTTATCGTTGATCTTGACGCCCTGCAGCCGGTACACCTCCTGAACCTCGTTGACGATATAGTCGGTAAGCTCTTTCCGGCCTCTGAGCTCCAGAATATCGCTGGCAGTCAACCCACCTTCAACAATGATGTCACCCTTGTCGATATGTTCACCGTCGAAGACACTGATAGATCGGCCTTTGGAAATAGCCATCTCATGTGGTTCACCCAACTCATCAGTGATTACCAGGCGCACCTTGGTTTTGACTTCCTTACCGAACGAGATCACCCCGCTGTGTGTTGCCAGGATAGCTGGGTCCTTGGCCTTACGCGCTTCGAATAGCTCGGCCACACGGGGCAAGCCTCCGGTAATGTCGCGCGTCTTGGAGCCTTCCTGAGGAATTCGGGCTAACACCTCACCAACGCCCACCTGCGCCCCATCGACAACCACGATAGAGGCACCCGGCGGCATCTGGTATCTTGCCGGTGACTCGCTTCCTGGCAAAACCTTTGGCTTGCCTTTTCCATCAACCAATTCAATGGTCGGTTTTATATCAGTACTGGTGCCACGTCGACTCTTAGGATCTATGACGAGGTGAGTACTCGACCCAGTGAGTTCATCGACCTGCTCCGCTACCGACACGCCCTCGACCATGCTCTCGAAGCGGATCTTGCCACCCACTTCGTTGATAATCGGATGGGTGTGCGGGTCCCAGGAGGCGATAATACTTCCCCCAGTCACGGTATCACCATCATTAACCGTCAGTTCGGCGCCATAGGGAATACGATAACGTTCACGATCGACACCATGCTGATCGTGAATCACCAACTCGGCGGAACGAGAAACTACGATATTACGACCGTCGGCGCGCTTAACCCGCCTGACGCGCGTAAAAGTAACAGTCCCGTCGTTCCTGACCTCAACACCGCTAACTGCTGCCGTCCTTGAAGCAGCACCACCAATATGGAAGGTACGCATGGTTAACTGGGTCCCGGGCTCGCCGATGCTTTGTGCCGCCATAACACCTACTGCTTCGCCACGGTTGACCAGTTGACCCCGAGCCAGATCCCGACCGTAACAGGTCGAGCAAATGCCATAGCGGGTCTCACAGGTCACTGCAGAGCGAACCTTGACCTGGTTAATATTGTGCTCTTCCAGTGAGAGAACTATCGCCTCATCAATCATCTCGCCCGCGCTAACCAAAACTTTTTTGCCTACCGGGCTGACCACATCTACAGCAACAGATCGGCCCAGAATCCTATCTCTGAGCGGAATAACTACTTCGCCACCCTCAACCCTCGCTTCACGCAAGATACCGTCGGTAGTGCCGCAATCGGCCTCGATAACAACAAGGTCCTGACAGACATCCACCAATCTCCGGGTGAGATAGCCGGAGTTGGCGGTTTTCAACGCTGTATCTGCAAGACCCTTACGAGCACCATGGGTTGAAATAAAGTACTGCAGAACATTGAGCCCCTCGCGGAAGTTAGCGGTAATTGGCGTCTCAATGATCGAGCCATCAGGCTTGGCCATCAGACCCCGCATGCCGGCCAGCTGGCGAATCTGTGCGTGACTGCCGCGAGCGCCGGAGTCAGCCATCATGTAAATCGAGTTGAATGATTCCTGCTCGACGCTTTCACTCTGGGCGTTGGTAACCGTTTCGGTACTGAGTTTAGCCATCATCTCACCCGCTACCTTGTCACTGGCATGGGTCCATATATCGACTACCTTGTTATAGCGCTCACCGTCTGTCAGTAGGCCCTGGCGGTGCTGATCCTGAATCGCCTTCACTTCGTTTTCAGCCACAGCGAGGGTCTTTATCTTGCTGTCGGGAATCACCATGTCGTCGATACCAATTGAGACACCAGACTTGGCAGCCATGGAAAATCCGGCATACATCAAGCGATCACAGAAGATTACGGTATCCTTGAGCCCTACTTGACGATAGCACTCGTTGATAATATTGGATATCGCGCGCTTTTTCATTGGCTGGTTGACCAGCTCAAACGGCAATCCATCAGGGAGGATCTCCGATAGTAAAGCCCGACCCGTGGTGGTATCTATCAAAGTCAGTGTTTCGCTCATCTGACCTTCCTCATCAGCAAGCACTTGCCGGATACGCGTCTTGATCTTGGCATGTATTGACAGCACGCCGCTATCCAGCGCCCTGCGAACCTCAGCAATATCTGCAAATACCTTGCCTTCGCCGCGCGCGTTTACCATCTCGCGGGTCATGTAATACAGGCCCAGCACAATATCCTGGGAAGGGACAATAATTGGCTCACCGTTAGATGGTGAAAGGACATTGTTAGAAGACATCATCAAGGTCCGAGCCTCGAGCTGTGCCTCAATAGAAAGCGGAACATGCACCGCCATCTGATCACCGTCAAAGTCAGCGTTATACGCAGTGCACACCAGCGGATGTAGCTGGATTGCCTTGCCCTCGACCAACACCGGCTCAAAAGCCTGAATACCCAGTCGGTGCAGCGTCGGCGCCCGATTAAGCAGTACAGGATGTTCGCGAATCACTTCTTCAAGAATATCCCAGACCTCCGGCTCCTCAGATTCCACCAACTTCTTGGCCTGCTTGATGGTGGTTGCCAGGCCTCGAAGTTCGAGCTTGCTGTAGATGAACGGTCGAAACAACTCCAGCGCCATCTTCTTCGGTAAACCACACTGGTGTAATTTAAGAGTAGGTCCAACTACGATCACCGAGCGACCGGAGTAATCAACTCGCTTACCCAACAGGTTTTGACGAAAGCGTCCCTGCTTACCCTTGATCATATCGGCTAAAGATTTCAGCTGGCGTCGATTAGGGCCGGTGACCGCCTTACCGCGACGACCGTTATCTAAGAGGGCGTCGACTGATTCCTGCAACATGCGTTTTTCATTGCGCACGATAATGTCTGGCGCATTAAGATCGAGCAGTCGTCGCAAGCGATTGTTACGATTGATTACTCTGCGATACAAGTCATTGAGATCTGATGTTGCAAAACGTCCACCCTCTAGAGGCACCAACGGGCGTAAATCCGGTGGTAGTACGGGCAAGGCCTCCATGATCATCCATTCTGGCTTGTTCCCGGAGTGCAGAAACGCCTCGACAACCCTCAACCGCTTGGTCAATTTCTTGGTCTTAGTCTCAGACGAAGATTCCGCGAGTTCTTCGCGCAACTGTGTCGACAAAGACTTTAGTTCCATGGCTTTAAGCAACTCTTTGACTGCTTCTGCACCCATCGCGGCGTCGAAATCAGCGCCGTACATCTCGATGGCCTCGTAGTATTGCTCTTCTGTCATTAACGAACCGGTTTCAAGATCAGTGAGTCCAGGGTCGGTAATGACATAAGCCTCGAAGTAGAGAATCCGCTCGATTTCCCGTACTGTCATATCTAAAAGCACGCCGAGCCGTGATGGCAGTGACTTTAGAAACCAGATGTGCGCCACTGGACTGGCCAGTTCGATATGGCCCATACGCTCGCGACGAACTGTGGAAAGGGTCACCTCTACACCACATTTCTCGCAGACAACACCTCGGTGCTTAAGACGCTTGTACTTGCCGCACAGACATTCGTAATCACTCATCGGTCCAAACAACTTAGCGCAGAACAGACCGTCGCGCTCCGGCTTGAAAGTCCGGTAATTAATGGTCTCAGGCTTCTTCACTTCACCCCATGACCACGAGCGGATCTTGTCTGGCGATGCCAGACCAATCCGAATATTGTCGAACTCCTCGTCTGTGGAGTCGTGTCTTGTGAACTGGCTGAAAAGATCTTTCATTACTTTCCTCGGGGTGTCTGGATCGGTTGCTTTGAACGGGGTCGCTATAGGTTCGACTACTTATCTTGTCGTCGTTCTATGTTGAGACCCAGGGCCCTGATTTCCTTCTCCAAAACGTTAAATGACTCGGGTACCGAAGCCTCCATCGTGTGATCACCTCTCACAAGATTCTCGTACATCTTGGTCCTGCCCCCGACATCATCCGATTTAACCGTTAACATTTCCTGCAGTGTGTGGGCTGCACCGTAAGCCTCGAGCGCCCAGACTTCCATCTCGCCAAAACGCTGGCCTCCAAACTGCGCTTTACCACCGAGCGGCTGCTGAGTGATGAGACTATACGGACCAGTCGAGCGCGCATGCATCTTGTCATCAACCAGATGATTAAGCTTAAGCATATACATGTAGCCTACAGTCACCTCGCGATCAAAGACTTCGCCGGTACGGCCATCCACCAGGGTCGCTTGACCGCTGGCGGGCAACCCGGCGATTTCCAGCCATTTTTTGATGTCCTTTTCACTAGCACCATCAAACACAGGGGTAGCAATCGGGACTCCGCCTCGCAAATTGCCAGCCAGTTCCATAATCTCTGAATCGGAAAGATCACTGAGATCCTCATGGTGACGGCCAGTGCCGTATATCTTACCCATTTGCTGGCGTAGCTTGCCGGAACTTGCCTCGGCATCAAGCATCTCGCCGATCTGGCGTCCCAGATGACTGGCCGCCCAACCTAGGTGGCACTCCAGCACCTGGCCAACGTTCATTCGCGATGGCACGCCAAGAGGATTGAGAACAATATCAACGGCAGTCCCGTCTTCCATATAAGGCATGTCCTCGATAGGGACAATCTTAGAGATCACCCCCTTGTTGCCGTGACGGCCAGCCATCTTGTCACCTGGCTGCAAACGTCGTTTGACTGCAACAAATACCTTGACCATCTTAAGCACGCCTGGCGCCAGATCATCGCCTGCCTCAAGTTTTCCGCGCTTTTCGTCATAAAGATCATCAAATCTCTTTGACTGAACTGCTAACTGACGGCGAATCTGCTCCAGCGTGGTATTAGTTGCTTCGTCACGTAAGCGAACCTCAAACCACTTGTCGCGAGGCATAGTCTGAAGGTAACCGCGAGTTACTTTCTCGCCCGCTTTCAGCTCGCCAGGTCCGCCTTCGGCAACCTTGCCGGACAGTAAGCGTTCTATTCGATCGAAGGTATCGTCTTCGACGATGCTGTACTGATCCTGCAAATCCTTCTTGATACCATCAAGCTCGTCGGCTTCGATTGATAAGGCCCGTGGGTCTTTCTCAACGCCGTCCCGGGTAAAGACCTGAACATCGATGACTGTTCCAGACGTTCCCGAAGGCATGCGCAAAGATGTGTCCTTTACATCGGATGCTTTCTCGCCAAAAATCGCTCGCAGCAGTTTTTCCTCTGGCGTAAGTTGGGTTTCACCTTTTGGAGTAACCTTTCCTACGAGGATATCCCCGGGGTTAACCTCGGCACCAATGTAGACAATGCCGGACTCATCAAGACGGGACAGGGCCGATTCACTCACATTCGGAATATCCCGGGACACGTCGTCCGATCCGAGCTTGGTATCACGGGCAGTACAGTTAAGCTCCTCTATGTGTATAGAGGTATAGACATCATCCTGAACCAATCGTTCAGAAATGAGGATGGAATCCTCAAAGTTGTAGCCGTTCCAAGGCATCAAAGCGACAAGGATATTACGCCCCAAGGCCAGTTCGCCCAGATCAGTCGATGGCCCATCGGCGAGCACATCACCTCGTTCAATCTTGTCTCCGACTGACACCAGTGGACGCTGGTTGATCGTCGTGTTCTGGTTGGAGCGGGTGTACTTTACAAGGTTGTAGATATTTACACCGGCATCGCCTGGATCGACTTCTTTATCGTTAACCTTTACAACAATGCGCGAGGCATCGACCACATTCACAACCCCACCCCGTTCGGCAACGACCACAACGCCGGAATCAGAAGCGACTTTGCGCTCGATACCTGTACCTACCAGGGGTTTTTCGCTTTGTATCGTCGGCACAGCTTGGCGCTGCATGTTAGAGCCCATCAATGCCCGGTTCGCATCATCATGTTCGAGAAATGGAATGAGAGCAGCTGCAACGGAAACAATCTGCGACGGAGCAATGTCTATGAACTGGACGCTCTCAGAGCTCGAAAGCGTAAATTCATTCTGATGCCGACATGAAATCAAATCGTCAGCAAGTTCTCCGTCATTGTTGAGTCGCGCATTTGCCTGGGCGATCACATATTTACCTTCTTCGATCGCCGACAGGTACATCACTTCATCAGTCAATTTCCGATCAACCACTTTCCGATACGGAGTCTCAAGAAAGCCGTATTCGTTGGTGCGCGCAAAGATCGCCAGAGAGTTAATCAGCCCGATATTGGGCCCTTCCGGTGTCTCGATCGGACAAACTCGGCCATAGTGTGTTGGATGCACATCTCGCACCTCAAACCCGGCACGCTCGCGGGTTAATCCACCCGGTCCAAGCGCCGAAACACGTCGTTTGTGTGTGACTTCTGAAAGCGGGTTGGTCTGGTCCATAAATTGTGACAACTGACTCGACCCAAAAAACTCCTTGATTACCGCTGATACTGGCTTGGCGTTGATAAGATCCTGTGGTGTCAGGTTCTCGGATTCGGCCATAGAAAGGCGTTCCTTCACTGCTCTCTCAACTCGAACCAGGCCGATACGGAACTGATTCTCGACCAGTTCGCCCACTGACCGAACCCGTCGATTGCCCAGGTTATCAATATCATCCGTCTCACCGTTCCCGTTCTTGAGTTCGACCAGGGTACGCATCACATCAACAATATCGTGCTGGCTGAGAATCCCAGGGCCTTCATCGGTTGCGCGGGCCAGGCGTCGGTTTAGTTTCATTCGACCTACTGCAGACAGGTCGTAGCGATCAATGTTGAAAAATAGGTTGCGGAACAATTGTTCAGCTGCATCTTTGGTCGGCGGCTCACCTGGGCGCATCATGCGATAAATTTCAACCTGAGCTTCCAACATGGTGTTAGTCGGATCAGACCGAAGGGTGTCTGCGATGTACGGCCCACGATCAAGATCATTGGTATAGATAGTCTCAAATGAACTGACTCCGGCTTCACGAAGTTTCACTAGCAACTCTTCTGTCACCTCGTCGTTGGCTGCGGCCAGAACCTCGCCTGTTTCAGTATCCACCAGCTCTGTCGCTAACACGCGGCCTATAACGTAGGAGTCAGGCACATCCAGAGCAGTCAGGTTGGTTTTTTCGATCTCGCGGATATGCCGAGCAGTAATGCGCTTCTCTGCCGCGACCACAACTGTTCCACTTGGGGTCTTGATGTCAAAATCCATCTCCTGGCCACGCAGACGTTCCGCGATCAGGTCAACTTCGGCCGATTCTGGCAACAACGTAATGCGGTCGGTCTCAAAAAACAGGCTCAGGATCTCCTCGTTAGAGTAGTCCAGTGCCTTGAGAATGACGGTTCCGGGAAGTTTGCGCCGTCGATCAATCCGAACAAATAATAAATCTTTTTGATCGAATTCAAAATCAAGCCACGATCCACGGTAGGGGATGACCCGGGCGTTTAAAAGCAACTTGCCAGACGAGTGGGTCTTGCCTTTATCATGGTCAAAAAAGACGCCAGGCGAACGGTGCAGCTGCGAGACAATGACCCGCTCGGTCCCGTTGATCACGAAGGTGCCATTGTCAGTCATCAGGGGCATCTCCCCCATATAGACCTCCTGCTCCTTAATATCGCGCAGAACCTTGGCGCCGCCAGATTCGCTCTTATCGAAGATAATCAGTCGCAGCGTCGCATGTAATGGCGCCGAATACACCATTCCACGTTGCTGGCATTCGCGAACATCAAAAACCGGCATACCCAGGCGATAGCTGACAAAATCGAGGGAGGCGGCACCGCTATAACTCTCAATCGGGAAAACTGACTTGAATGCGGCTTGCAGGCCCTGATCAATTCGCTGGAGAGGCTCAACGCCAGCTTGCAGCAGCTTGCGATAGGAGGCTTTTTGGATCTCCAGAAGATTGGGTATCTGATTGGAAGCCGATCGGGTACTGAAACTCTTACGAATCCGCTTTTTCTCGGTAAAGGTATAAGCCATGAAGACCTCGTAGCGTTAGGGCGTGATCAACCGTCGGGTAACCCGATCGATCGCTTTACATAAGGCGCGAGCCCAGGAGCTTCTAAGCTGCCCGGGCGCGCCTTCAAGACCAGTCCACGCCTGCCATTTACAGCAGGTGTACAACTGGTTACTACTTAATCTCAACAGATCCGCCGGCTTCTTCGATCTGCTTCTTGATCTCCTCAGCTTCAGCCTTAGTGACGCCTTCTTTGACAGCGGCAGGTGCCGACTCGACGAGATCCTTGGCTTCCTTCAAACCCAGGCCGGTAAGAGCCCGAACTGCCTTGATGACGGGGACCTTTTTATCACCGAAAGAGGTCAGCATGGCATCAAACTCGGTTTGTTCTTCGGCACCACCTGCATCACCACCTGTTTCGCCAGCTGCGGGGGCAGCTACTGCCACTGCGGCGCTGGCTGAAACATCAAACTTTTCTTCCATGTCCTTGATCAATTGGGACAACTCGATGACGGACATTTCTGCTACTGCATTTAACACTTCTTCGCGATTCATTTGACTCTCCCTAACTTGAGATTTTTCCTGTCTTAAGCGCTTGACCGTTTCTCACGCTACCTGTTCTTCAGTCCGGCTATCCCTGACAGCCGACAGCGTCCGCACAAACTTCGAAGGCACTTCATTTAAAGTCCGGACCAGTTTGCTTATCGGCGCTGCCATCGTACCCACCAACGTGGCGAGTAATTCGTCACGGTTGGGCAACTTGGCTAATACCTGAATGGCCGCCAAATCAAGCAAGTCGCCGTTCATAGCGCCTACCGTGATCTTCAGGTCATCATTCTTTTTAGCAAACTTGGAAACCACTTTAGCTACAGCCACCGGATCTTCCGACGAGGAGATCAACACCGGTCCCGTAAAGTGGTTCGCCAGACACTCAAAATCAGAGCCTGCAACACTGCGCTTGGCCAGAGTGTTTTTTACAACACGCACGTCCACACCCTGGTTGCGGGCTTCGCCTCTCAGTTCGGTAATTTGTGCGACGGTAAGCCCGCGATACTCAGCCAGAACGGCAGCCTGGGCTACAGAAAATATCTGTGTCACCTCGCTGACGACGACCTTTTTCTGATCGATATTAAGGCTCATTTAGCACTACTCCCTACTGGTTACACCTTGGTGTCCTGACCCTGGAAAAATCTTCGGATCTGGGGCACCGCCTGCGCAGGCTGGTGGAGCACCATTAAGCAAACCCAGTAACGTCACCGGCTTCACACCTACGGTCTTCGACGAACCCACCCGACTTTCTGTTGCCTAAAAAGGCAGCAAAGCCATGGTCGAGCCCCTCAAAACAAATCTATTTAACTTACTGAGGCTCGGTCGACTTTAACGCCCGGCCCCATCGTCGTGGACAAGGTCAGCCGCCTTAGGTATTGACCCTTGGCAGCGGACGGCTTGGCCTTGTTCAGCGCATCCAACAGCGCCATCAGGTTTTCTTTCAAGGCATCGGCATCAAAAGACACTTTACCAATGGGGCAGTGGATGACCCCAGCTTTATCGATACGGAACTGCACCTGACCGGCTTTGGCGTTGCCGACTGCCTTGGCGACATCCTGTGTCACCGTGCCCACTTTGGGATTAGGCATCAGTCCTCGTGGCCCAAGCACCTGCCCCAATTTTCCAACCACCCGCATCGTCGCGGGCGTAGCGATACAAATATCGAAGTCGATCGTGCCGCCTTTGATGGTCTCCGCAAGATCATCCAACCCGATCACATCAGCACCTGCCCCCTTGGCAGCCTCGGCATCGGCACCGTCAGCAAAAACTGCAACGCGTACGGTCTTGCCAGTTCCCTTGGGTAATACAGTGGCGCCCCGGACATTCTGATCAGACTTTTTCGCATTAACACCCAGATTAATACTGACGTCGACTGTCTCATCAAATTTTGCCGACGCGGTTTTCTTGATAACCTTCAGCGCATCATCGATGGGGTAGTAGTTATCTGCTGTGCGATGCTCGGCGGCCTGGCGGTATCTTTTACTATGCGCTGCCATCAGACGCCCTCCGTTTCAATGCCCATACTGCGGGCGCTACCAGCAATGATCTTTACTGCCTGATCCATATCGTAAGCACTGAGATCTGGCATTTTTACCTTGGCGATCTCTTCAAGTTCGGCCCGGCCGACCTTGCCTACCTTGTTCTTGTTAGGCTCTCCGCTGCCCTTTTCCAGTCCGGCTGCCTTTTTCAGTAGAAACGACGCGGGCGGGGTCTTTTTGATGTAGGTGAAACTCTTGTCCGAGTACACCGTAATAACAACCGGTATGGGTAGGCCGGGCTCAAGTTCCTGGGTATCTGCATTAAATGCCTTGCAGAACTCCATGATGTTCAGGCCATGCTGGCCCAGAGCCGGACCTACGGGTGGACTGGGTTTAGCGCCCCCAGCCGGTACCTGCAACTTGATATACGCATCAATCTTCTTCGCCATTTCTTACTCCGTCGGGTCCAAACGCCGCAAAGCTCCCCTTTAATTAACGACTCGTTTTGGCTGCAACTACAGCAGCAGTGCGTCAGGCCTTCTCGACCTGGCTGAAACTCAATTCCACCGGAGTAGACCGGCCGAATATAGATACCGAAACCTTCAGTTTGCTTTTTTCAAAATTGACATCTTCTACTGTCCCGCTGAACTCTTTGAACGGCCCATCGACAACCCGGACCACTTCTCCGGGGGCAAAGGTGTACTTGGGTCGAGGGTTCTCCGCACCTTCTTGAACTTGCTGAAGAATAGCCCCGGCTTCCTTGTCCGAGATCGCCACAGGTTTGGAGCCACTGCCCCCGACGAAGCCAGACACTTTAGGAACTGACTTGACCAAGTGCCAAGCCTCATCGCTCATCTTCATATGGACCAGCACATATCCGGGGAAAAACTTGCGTTCGCTGGTACGTTTTTGCCCGTTTCTAAGTTCCACTACCTGTTCGGTCGGAACTTCGATCTCACCAAATTGGTCTTCCATCCCGGCGCGGCGGATATATTCACGCAATGACTCCTTTACGTGCTTTTCGAATCCAGAAAAGGCCTGGATCACGAACCACTTCATGTCTGAATCGACAACTGTCTCCGGGGTATCTTCACTCATAGGTGCATCCATTGTTACAGCATCAGTCATCATGTCTTATCCCAACCCCAAGGTAAGGTCGTAGATTGCCCAAAACGACAAGGCATCCAACACCCATAGATAAATTCCCACAACCAGCACCATCAGTATCACGACCATGGTCGACTGCGCTGTCTCACGACGAGTCGGCCAAATCACCTTGCGAACCTCAGTGCGAGTCGCCAAAGCAAACTGCCACGTTGCCCTGCCAGAGTCCGAAGTCAGAGCGATGCCTGCAGCAATCACTACACCCACAACCACAATGAGCGCACGAATAAGAGACGAGTTGTCGCCAAGCACATAGAAAAGTGCCAATGCTGCGACGATAACAAGCCCTGCTGCTGCCAGTTTCAGTTTATCTGCCACTGTTCCGGTTGCCCCGATCAATTCCTTGTTCTGGCAGGCCAGGAGGGAATCGAACCCCCAACCTGCGGTTTTGGAGACCGCCGCTCTGCCAATTGAGCTACTGGCCTAACTTCTTTTACCGCTCACAGCGGCATAACCTAATTATTCAATGATCTTCGACACCACACCGGCACCGACCGTTCGACCGCCTTCACGAATGGCAAAGCGCAGGCCATCTTCCATTGCGATCGGGTTGATCAATTGGGCAGACAACTTAACATTGTCGCCGGGCATGACCATCTCGATGCCCTCAGGCAGTTCACACTGACCGGTGACGTCGGTGGTACGGAAATAGAACTGTGGGCGGTAACCCTGGAAGAAAGGGGTATGTCGTCCGCCCTCTTCCTTAGACAGGATGTAGACCTCAGCCTCAAACTTGGTATGCGGATTGATACTGCCGGGCTTAGCCAGAACCTGGCCACGCTCGACTTCCTC
>JAAZZE010000017.1:0-3654 GCA_014239255.1 Gammaproteobacteria bacterium | reverse complement strand
TATGCGGATTGATACTGCCGGGCTTAGCCAGAACCTGGCCACGCTCGACTTCCTCGCGCTTGGTGCCGCGCAGCAGTACGCCGACGTTATCACCCGCCTGACCCTCGTCGAGGAGTTTGCGGAACATCTCGACTCCGGTACAAGTGGTCCTTTCGGTATCCTTGATACCGATAATCTCAATTTCTTCGCCGACCTTGACCACGCCGCGCTCGATACGTCCGGTAACCACGGTGCCACGCCCGGAGATAGAGAAAACATCCTCGATGGGCATCAGGAATGCACCGTCTACGGCACGCTCAGGCTCAGGAATATAGGAATCCAGGGCATCGGCAAGCTGCATGATCGCACCTGATCCGATTTCCGATTCATCTCCTTCGAGTGCCTTTAAGGCACTGCCGGTCACAATTGGGGTGTCGTCACCTGGAAACTCGTAACTGGAGAGCAGGTCACGTACTTCCATCTCGACCAGTTCAAGCAACTCGGCATCATCGACCATATCCGCCTTGTTCAAAAAGACCACGATATAGGGCACTCCGACCTGGCGTGCCAGCAAAATGTGCTCGCGGGTCTGAGGCATGGGACCATCGGCTGCCGAGACCACCAGGATTGCGCCATCCATCTGCGCGGCACCGGTAATCATATTCTTGACGTAGTCGGCGTGACCTGGGCAATCGACGTGGGCGTAGTGCCGGGCATCCGTTTCGTACTCGACATGAGCTGTGGCAATCGTAATGCCGCGCTCGCGCTCCTCAGGAGCGTTGTCGATCTCATCAAAGGCTTTGACGTCACCGCCATGCTTGGCCGCCAGCACTCTGGTCAGGGCTGCAGTTAAGGTGGTCTTACCATGATCGACGTGACCGATGGTACCGACGTTAACGTGCGGCTTGCTGCGTTCGAATTTTTCTTTCGCCACTTTCTGATTTCCTCAACAGTGCGTGATTAACTGGCTGTTCAGCTCTAACTTCCGTCCAGGCGTTGTAATGGAGCCCACAACCGGATTTGAACCGGTGACCTCTTCCTTACCAAGGAAGTGCTCTACCGACTGAGCTATGTGGGCACTGCCCAGTGCTGGAGCGGGTGATGGGGATCGAACCCACATCATCAGCTTGGAAGGCTGAGGTTCTACCATTGAACTACACCCGCCCAAAAAGCATCCGTTTTCTGATTGGGTTCGTGCGATTGCCCTCATGCTGGTTTTTATTCCCGGTCCTGGTCGCCATGCCCACCGGTGGCCACCTGGTGGAGGGGGGAGGATTCGAACCTCCGAAGGCTGAGCCAACAGATTTACAGTCTGCCCCCTTTGACCGCTCGGGAACCCCTCCGAAAAGCGTAAACCGTTAATTTTCTCGAAATATCGGCGTTCCGTCAATTAATTAAGGCCTGCAGGCTAAAATAGACCGCTCGCTCGGCGTCCCCCGACCAATCGCGCCCCAACAATCGATATCGCGGGGTGGCGATTCTAGCCGAATCGGCTGTCAAGGTATAGGGCTGTTTTGGACTATTGACCTGATAAGACCCTGTTTTTGATCAGCAAAGGGTTTCGAACTCGCGTCCGATACCAAAACAACGAGCTCAGCACTTGTTGCTAAGGTTGGATTCAACTCAATAGGCGATGACTTACCAGGGCTTAATTTGCCGAGCCCCAAGCGGCGGGTTCCGTCGCTTGGGGCGAAGTTCCTTAGTTTTTGAACTGCCCTGACGCCAAAGGGGAGATCCGATTAATGGGGGGATTGTGAATATCTGGATCAATTTCTTTAGGCTTTACCCGGTTCAGAGATACCATTAGCCACCCTAATGACACGTTTTACCTCTCGATGGCTCTAACCGCACACCGCTGCCAGTATCTATTCTGGTTGTTCGTTTTTCTCCATGTGATTGTCTGGATGACCGTTCCCAGCCTTGCCCGGCATGAACTGGACAGCGACAGCATGATGCATTTCGCCTGGGGACAGGAATGGATGGGATCCTATCGCCTACATCCCCCATTATTACCCTGGGTTGTTGCGGGATTTCTGAAGACAGTCGGTATCAATAACTGGTCGTACAACTTACTGACTCAGTTGAACTTTCTGGCAGCTTTTTACTGTATTTGGCGCCTGGCTAGAGAATACCTGCCGCCAGCGAGCGCTCTTGCAGCGGTATGCCTTTTGGAGTTTTTACCGTATTTCAGTTTTTTCAGTATGCGACTAAATCATAGTTCCATGCTAATTCCGATGTGGGCTCTCACAACTCTCCTCGCGTATTTTGCGATCCACCGCGGTGGATCACGATACTGGATTGCACTTGGACTGAGTGCGGCGCTCGCGATGCTTACCAAATACTACTCGGTGACCCTCCTGGCCGGCATTGGCCTCTACCTTTTACTATTCCAACAGGGAAGAAAATCCTGGCGAACCCCGGGGCCTTATCTTGCCCTGCTGACCTTTAGCACACTCCTTGGCTGGCACCTGTGGTACGTCTTCAGTCACCAGGTCGGCACTGTGGCCCATGTCGGCGACTATCTCGCCCCTACTGACCTTCAAGTCCGCTGGCGAAGCATTCGCTTCCTTTTGTCCCAACTGCTGTACCTAAGCCCTCTGGCGGCCGTATTCCTTTTTGTGTTCTACCAGGACCGGCGTTCTTCACCAGCAGGTCAGCAAGAAAAAGAAGGAGTACAACCAGTCCCAACAAGATCAATGCGACTCTTTCTTTACTGGATGCTTCTTTTTCCACTGCTCGGTACGACAATCGTTGGATTTGCCGGCGGGATCGATATTTCAAGTCGCTGGGGTGGGCCGACCTTGAGCCTTGCCGGCATCGGTTTGTTACTGCAATGGCCTTTAAGCCAGAACAGTATCGCTTGTCGAAAGCTGATTACTGCGGCCTTCATCTGGGTGCTTGCTCTGCCGACAACACTCCTCTTTACCGGCTTTGCCGGCTCGTATGACGACAGATATCACTTCCCGGGGAAAGAACTCGCGAGCGAGATTACCCGGTTATGGCGTGACGCCTACCAGATGCCGCTTGGTATTGTAGGCGGTGGATGGGTAGCACCGGACAGCATTGCCTTTCATTCACCCGATCATCCCTCGGTATTGCAACACATGAGCCAGCGGTGGAATCCGTGGATCAGTAGCCAGGAAATATCAGAACAGGGGATCGCAGTAGTTTGTCTTGAAGACGACGCTCTTTGCATCAACAATGCAGACTCACTTTTCCCTGACCACACAATGAAAACGCTTACGATCACCGCAGAGCCCACTTTGTTTTTCCCCGGCAGTAAGAGGAAGGTCCGCTACCTTTTTGTCGGCCCTGGTGATCTGGACATCAATTGGAAAGCGATTGAACCTGTGCCGATGCGCCAGAACGAAGTTAAAGAATAATTTGGACGGGTTACAAGCACTGCTTTAGCAGGCGGTGTGGACCAGTCAGGCCTTGTGGTTTTGTTGCGTGATCCAGATCGTGACCAACAACAGCGGCAGGACTTTGATCACTCGCAGGGCAGTTGATCGCTATTCAGCAAAGGTATCAGTCGCTCCATAGAACATCATTAAACCTCTGACCTGCCCCAGCGTTAGCGGGTTTGCCAGAACGGTATCTGCCGTTCCGCGAACACCATTTATAAGCCGTGCCAGAAACTCCCTTGGCGTCATTGTTTTAGACATCTTGGCAAGT